>NZ_CP022415.1:324767-649535 GCF_002222635.1 Pseudosulfitobacter pseudonitzschiae
GAGGGCGGGCATTTTTGTTCAGGTCTGGACTTGTCGGAGCACGAGCATCGCAATCCCGAACAGACAGTATATCATTCGCGCAACTGGCACCGCGTGGCAGACGCCATCGAATATGGCGGCCTGCCGGTGATCGCGGCGATGACTGGTGCCGTTATTGGCGGCGGGCTGGAAATCGCGACCTCGGCGCATGTACGCATTGCCGAACCATCGGTGCGGTTCCAATTGCCCGAGGGCCGCCGCGGCATCTTTGTCGGCGGCGGTGCGACTGTTCGTGTGGGCCGGATCATCGGCGCGGACCGTATGCGCGAAATGATGCTGACGGGCCGCAACTACGGAGCCGAAGACGGGCTGCGTATGGGGCTGGCGCATTATTCCGTGGGCGAGGGCGAGGCCCTGCCGCTGGCAAAAAAGCTGGCGCGCGAAGTGGCGGATAATGCACCCTTCTCGAATTACCTGATGATTCAGGCCATCGGGCGTATTGGCGATATGGCCCGCTCGGACGGTCTGTTCACCGAAAGTCTGGCCGCTGCGATGTCGCAGACATCGGCGGGCGCTCAGGAAGGACTGCGAGCATTCTTGGAGAAACGCCCGCCGGATTTCCGCAAGAAATAAGCCGGTAAAACCGGTAAAACGATCATCTTCAGGGAGGAAACAAGATGAACAAACGCACACTAATTATCGGGGCAGCTGCGGCTGTTGCCATGTTGCCGGGACTGGCATTCGCGCAAGAAGTCACTTTGCGCCTGCACCAGTTTCTACCCCCAGTGGCCACAGTGCCTGCCAAAATTCTCAAGCCTTGGGGCGAAGAAGTGACGGCTGCATCGGATGGCCGCATCGTTATCCAGCACTTTGACGCGATGGCATTGGGCGGGCGTCCACCCGAACTGCTGGATCAGGCGCGTGATGGCGTGGTCGATCTGGCGATGACGGTGGTGGGCTATACCCCCGGACGCTATCCGCGCACCGAGGTGTTCGAACTGCCGTTCATGATGAAAGACCCCATCGGCACCTCGCGTGCCTTTTGGGAAATGGTCGAGAGCGACTTTCAGCAAAGCGAATATCAGGACGTCAAAGTTCTGGGCGCATGGGTGCACGGGCCCGGTGTGATCCACACCAAGGACCCGATGACCAAGCTGGAAGACATGCAGGGCAAAACCCTGCGCGGCCCGACCCGTGTGATCAACGAGATGCTGTCCGAACTGGGTGCCACGCCCGTCGGTATGCCGCTGCCCGCGATCCCCGAGGCGCTGTCCAAGGGCGTCGTAAATGGTACCGTAATCCCGTGGGAAGTGACCCCCTCGATCCGTCTGACAGAACTGGTCAGCAACCATGCCGAATTCTCGGGCGACGAGGCGTTGTACACCGCCACCATTGTTCTGGTGATGAACCAGGCAAAGTATGACGCGCTGCCCGATGATCTCAAAGCGATCCTGGACGAGAAATCCGGCGCTGCCCTGTCGACATTCGCCGCCGAGGTGATGTTCGAGTATGACAAGCCCGGTCGTGACATCGCGGTCGAGGCGGGCAACACCATCACGTTGCTCGACGAAGCCGAAGTGGCCCGTTGGAAGGATGCGGCACAGCCCGTTATCAATCGCTGGGTTGCCGAGATGGACGGCAAAGGCATCGACGGTCAGGCTCTGATTGATCAGGCCAAAGGTTTGATCGACCAATACTCCAACTAAGCTCGGGCGCGGCGTGCCCTTGTTCGGGGCACGCCGGTCGCCGCCTGCGGGGCAGCTTCAATGTATATGACAGCTTATAAATTAACCGACGCGCTTGCGCGGTGGATGGCGTTGCTGGCGGGTCTGGTCCTGCTGGTGGTCGTCGTTCTGACCTGTGTGTCCATCGCCGGGCGGGCGTTGTTGCCCTTGAACATCGGGGTCGGCCCTATCAATGGCATCTACGATCTGACCGAAATCGGGGTAGGTGCAGCGATTTTCGGCTTTCTGCCGTGGTGCCAGTTGCAGCGCAGCCATGCTGCCGTTGATCTGTTCAAGCCGGTCTATGGAACCACGCTGAACCGGGTGCTGGACGTGATCGTCGATCTTGGCATGTTGGTGGCCGCCGCGCTGATCGCGTGGCGGCTGTATCTGGGAATGTTGGACAAGCTGCGCTACGGCGAGACGACATTCATCATGCAATTGCCTGTCTGGTGGGGCTATGCCGCCTGCCTTGTGGGGGCGGCGGCCTTTGCCCATGTCGCCGTCTTTTGCGTGATCCGGTCCCTTCGCGGCCTGACCGGACGCCACGATCCAACCGAGGAATTTGCAGCATGAGCAATTTTGAACTGGCGCTTTGGTCTTTCCCGGTGCTGCTGATCCTGATCTTTATCCGCATCCCGATTGCGCTGGCGATGCTAGCCGTGGGTTTTGGCGGGTCATATCTGGTGATCGGCTCGCCGATGATGATGATGAACCAGCTCAAAACGCTGACCTATGGCACCTTCTCGAACTACTCGTACTCGATCATTCCGCTGTTTTTGCTGATGGGGCAGTTTGCCACCCTTTCTGGCATGTCGGCCTCGTTGTTTCGTGCCGCTGAAAGTTTTCTTGGGCATCGTCGCGGAGGCGTGGCGATGTCGGCCATCGGCGCCTGTGCAGGTTTTGGGGCGATTTGCGGGTCGTCGCTGGCAACCGCGGCGACGATGGGGCAGGTGGCCTTGCCTGAAATGCGCCGCTATGGCTATCCCGGCTCTCTGTCGACTGGCGCGCTGGCAGCTGGCGGGACATTGGGCATTTTGATCCCGCCTTCGGTGATCTTGGTGATCTATGCTATTCTGGCCGAGCAAAACATCGAAAAGCTGTTCATCGCGGCCCTGATCCCCGGCATACTGGCGGCTGCGGGTTATATGATGGCAATATCAATCTGGGTGCGCGTGTCGCCCAACTCTGCCGCTGTGCGTCCGCGCGTGCCGTGGTCGGAACGGATGGTGGCGCTGGGCAAGGTCTGGCCGGTTCTGACGATCTTTCTGGTGGTCGTGGGGGGCATCTACCTGGGCGTCTTCACCCCGACCGAAGCTGCGGCCGTCGGTGCGGCGGGCACCGGATTGATCAGCGTCGCATCTGGCCAGATGTCGTGGGACAAGCTCAAGCAGGCGATCTTGTCCACGGCATCGTCCACCGCGATGATCTTTCTGATCATCCTCGGGGCGGGGCTCTACAACAGCTTTTTGGCGCTGACGCAGCTTCCGCAGTCGTCATCGGCATGGGTTGCAGAGCAGGGGTTGAACCCGTGGCTGGTGCTGACCGCGGTGCTGGTGATGTATCTTGTCTTTGGCTGCATCATGGATTCGCTGTCGATGGTGCTGCTGACGGTGCCAATCATCTATCCGATCATGGTGGTGCTGGATTTCGGCATGTCACCCAGCGACTTTGGCCTGTGGTTCGGTATCCTGGTGCTGATCGTGGTCGAGGTGGGACTGATCACGCCACCAGTGGGTATGAACCTGTTCATCATCAATTCGATGGCGCGTGATGTTCCCATCGGTCAGACCTATCGCGGGGCGATGCCCTTTGTGCTGACAGATATGATCCGCGTGGTGATCCTGACCGCGTTTCCGGCGGTGACCTTGTCGCTGGTCTGGCTGATTGACTATCTGGTGCCATAGGGCCGCGCATTTTCAAACGCAAAACGCCGCGCAGATGAAGCGCGGCGTTCTTGTTATGAACCTGTGTTTCAGGCGATGAAAATGCCCTCGCCACCCGCATAAAGCCGTTCAACCAGCGCAGTGCGCCCCACCCGCAAGGCGCGTTGGTTAAGCGACCCTTTTTCGGTGATCTCGCCACGGTCGAGACTGGGCGGTTCGTCCAGCACCACGGCACGGCGCACACGGCTGGCCGATCCGGTGGCATTGGCGGCAGCCGCACTCAGCTTTTCCTGCAATTGTGCAGCCAGCGTATCTGCATCCATCGCCGCCGCAGCTTCGGACAGCCACAACAACGCACCCAGTTGCGCCTGATCTTCACCGACGATCACCGCGTCGCGGATCAACCCGTCCATCGCATCCACCAAACTGGCCCGCACAGCGCCCACGGCAACCCAAGTACCGGTCGTCAGTTTGAAATTCTCTGCCAGCCGACCGTCGAAAAAGAACCCTTTGGAAAAGTCGTCGGGATCAGCAGGGCGCAGGGCGTCACCAAAGCAGTAGAAGCCTTCTTCGTCAAAGACCTCTGCGGTTTTAGCAGCGTCACCAAAGTAACCCGGCATGATATTGGGGCCTTTGACCCGCGCCTCGAGCTTGCCGGAGTTTGGCACCAGTTTCAGGGTCATGCCGCGCGCAGGCACGCCGATGTTTCCAGACTGGTCCTGCAAATCGGTGATCGCAAGCGCAAAGGGCGAAGTTTCGGTGGCCCCCAACCCCGTTGCCAACAGAACGTCGCGGCCTGTCACCTTGCGGCCCAATGCCGACAGACGGTCCCATGTCCGCTGCGACATGCTGGCGCCAGCATAGAACAACATGCCAAGCTTGGAAAAAAAGGTGCGCGCCATCTCGGGGTCGGTCTCAAGTTCATCAATCAGCATGTCGTAGCCGACCGGCACGTTGAAGTACCACGTACACGAGATTTCACGCAGATTGCGCAGGGTGTCCGCGAATTTGCCCGGTACGGGGCGGCCATCGTCGATGTAATAGGTGCCCCCATTGGTCAGGACCAGATAGCTGACCTTGTTGCCCGCCGCCGTGTGGTTCCAGGGTGCCCAGTCCAGCACCACGGGGGGCTGGTCTGTCAAAAAGCGGTAGCAATCGCGGATCATCGCCTGACTGGCCGCGATCATCGCGTTGGTGTTGATCACTGCCTTTGGCGATCCGGTCGAGCCTGAGGTGAACAGATATTTTGCCACTGTCTGGGGTGTCAGGGCGGCGCGGGCCTCGGTGGCACCTGCGGGGTGATACTCCAGCAGCGCGTCGAACGACACTGCGCCGTCCGCGACATTGCGCGCGTTGATCACCGCACGGTCGTCAGCTGAAATTGCCGCGACAGCTTTGGCATAGGCCGCCCCGTCATCGGCAAAGATGGCTCCGGGGTTCAGCAAGGCCGCGATATCCTTGATTTTACTGTGATCCTCGGAGACCAGGGAATAGGCCGTGGCCAAAGGTGCGTAGGGTACGCCCACATAGATCGCGGCCATCCCCAACAAGGCATGTTCAAGACTATTCTCGGATAGGATCAGCAAGGGCCGGTCCGGCCCCAGACCAAGGTCCAGCAGCGCCGCACCCAGCCTGCGAACCATGTCCTGTGCCAGCACATAAGAGATCTCGCGCCACTCGCCGCTTTCGTTGCGGCGCGCGATCCATGTGCGTTCAGGTGCTACGGACGCCCAGTGATCCAGATAGTCGGCCAACACCTGCGGATGCTCTTCCAGAGCCTCTTGTTGGCGCATCAGTACGCTGCCGTCGGGGCGGGTTTCATAGTCGAAGGTCGGGGCCCAAAAGCGGGGCTGTTCCACGGTCGGGCTCCTTACCGTGGTGCCATACGGATCGCACCATCCAGACGGATGACCTCGCCGTTCAGCATCGGATTGTCGACGATGTGGCATGCCAGTTTGGCATACTCCGACGGATGACCCAGACGCGATGGGAACGGCACCTGTTTGCCCAGCGAATCCTGCACGTCCTGCGGCAGACCTTCCAGTAGTGGCGTCAGGAACAGCCCCGGTGCGATGGTGCAGACGCGCACGCCCTTGTCCGCCAGATCGCGGGCCATCGGCAGGGTCATGCCCACGATGCCGCCCTTGGACGCGGCATAGGCCACTTGACCGATTTGCCCGTCGTAGGCGGCTACCGAAGCCGTGTTGATAATCACGCCGCGCGCGCCATCAGGGGCGGCAGGCTCGGCTGCGACCATGCGGACCGCGACCTGGCTGGCACAGTTGAACGAGCCGATCAGGTTGACGCGGATGGTTTTGTCGAACATCGCGGGATCGTGGGCCGCGCCGCGCGATACGGTCTTGGCTGCAGGGCCGATGCCTGCGCAGTTCACCAGAACGCGCGGTGTGCCCAACCGTGCCTCGACGGCGTCCAGACCTGCGGTGACGCTGGCCGGATCGGACACATCCACACTGTGGAACATGCCGCCCAACTCGGTGGCCAATGCGTCACCGGCCTCCTTGTTCAAATCGAACAGGGCGACCTTCATGCCGGTTTCAGCCAATGCACGCGCAGTGGCCGCCCCCAAACCCGAAGCGCCGCCAGTCACAATCGCAACGCTGTCTTTCCAAATACTCATGTGATCACTCTCCCTTTTCCCTGATCTTTTTCAACAAGTGCACAAGCTGTTCACGCTCCTCGGTGTTCAGCATGTGTAAAACTCTGTTTTCGTGGTCGTGGACCAACTCAAGCGCAACCTCATAGGCCTGCACGCCTGCCTCTGTCGGTGACAGTGCCTGAATGCGCCGGTCTTGCGGCACGGCCACACGACGCAGGTATCCGCGCCCTTCCAATTCGTCGACAATGGCCACCAGCCCCGACCGTTCTATCCCCAGTCGCCGCGCCAGATCGCTTTGGGTCAGGTTCGGTGTCTCGACCACAAAGGTCAGCGCCGAAAACACACGCGGGCTTAGCCCGTGGTCGCCCATCACGGAACGGTAGTCACTTTGCAAGACCACATAGGCCCGCTTGAGGTTGTATCCCACCAGCGATTCCAGTGCCATTTCGGACTGGCCCGCCTCGGTCGTGCGGGCTTTTCGTTGGCTGCGTGTCATGACATCCTTACCTCATGGGGTCGTGGAACTGTCCACTGTGGACAGCAGCACGATCGTTTACTAGGTTAACAATTATCGAATGCGAGAGGCCCTGTCTATGAAATTACTGAAACCGACGCTGGAACATGTTTGCACGCTGGGCGTGGAGCTGGGTTCGATCCGCGAGTTGGGTCAGGGTCGGGCAGGGGCGCGGCGGATTATTCCGATCATTGGCGGTACTGTTTCGGGGCCGCAGCTGAATGGCAAGATCATGAACGTCGGAGCTGACTGGCAGACTGTTTTCGACAGTGGCATGGCCGAACTTGATACACGCTATGCGATGGAAACTGATGATGGTGCGGTGATCGAGATTATCAACTATGGGTATCGCGATGGGGCACCCGAAGTTCTGGCCGCTCTTGGTCGGGGCGAGCCTGTGCCGCCCGAAGACTACTATATGCGCACCCATGCGCGGCTGGAAACGGGCGATGCGCGGTATGAGTGGGTGAACCGCACGTTGTTCGTGGGAACCGGCGCGCGCAACAAATCTTCGGTCAAGGTCGAGTTGTACGCGCTGCGCTAAGGCAAATCACTCGTGGATTTCGTCAGGGGTCACACCCCAAAGCCGTGATTTGGGGGCCCAGCCACGATAGCCGCCTGCCGTCAGCCAGCACCATTCGGGGACACATTCGCCCAGCCGCGCGATCACACCGTTTTCCAATACCGCTGCGGTGGGTGCCTCGGGGTCGGGGCGGCTGTGTAGGGCCATCATGTCCTGTTCGACGATCACGGTGCGTGTGCCTGACAGTAGCGAATAATGCACCCAGCCTCCCAGCCCGTCGCGGTCTTCGACGCGACGCCAGTGGCCGTGCTCAGCGGTGATCTGCAAAGGCATATCGCGGCGTTTGAACACCCAGTCGATCCGGTGCGTCAGCGACGGTCCGCGCCGCACGTTGCCTTCGGCGGCTTTCATCGAAACAAAGCGGGGCAGGGGCAGGTTTGTCACCTGTCCTTTGTCTGCTGCCTGTGCGCTGCCAATGGTGCCCAGTTGCAGCGCGAATGCCGCACAGACCACACCCGTTTGAATTCTTTTCAGGAATCCTGCCATAGCTGCCTCATATAGTGGGCGCGGGTTCTTGTGCCTCGCGCTCTCATCGGCCACCATAGCGCGGCGCGATACTGTGCGCCAAGTCCGGGAGGTGCCGAATGGCAAAGGAACGTCTGAGTGTTGTCGTTACGCGACGGTTGCCCGAAGCGGTCGAAGCACGGCTGAGCGAATTATTCGATACCACCTTGCGCGAGGACGACACGCCTATGACGCGTGAGGAATTGTCCAAGGCTATGAAAACGACGGACGTTCTGGTGCCGACGATTACCGACCAGATTGACGCCGCGATGATCGCGCAAGCCGGTGACAGGCTGAAACTGATCGCGAATTATGGTGCGGGGGTGGACAATATTGATGTCGCCACGGCCCGCCAACGCGGCGTGCTGGTGTCAAACACCCCCGGAGTGTTGACCGATGATACCGCCGATATGACGATGGGGCTGATTCTGGCCGTGACGCGCCGGATGCCCGAAGGGCTGGCTGCCATGCAATCGGGTACATGGCAGGGCTGGGCACCGACCGCTTTTCTGGGCGGACGTATCGCCGGCCGCCGTCTGGGAATTCTGGGTATGGGGCGCATCGGTCAGGCTGTGGCCCGCCGTGCCGCTGCTTTTGGCATGCAGGTGCATTACCACAACCGCCGCCGCCTGCGCACCGAGATCGAAGAGGCCCTGCAAGCGACCTATTGGGACAGTCTGGACCAGATGGTGGCCCGCATGGATGTGCTGTGCGTCAACTGTCCGTCGACGCCATCGACATTCCATCTGATGAACGCGCGCCGGTTGAAGCTGATGAAGCCCGATGCGGTTCTGGTGAACACATCGCGTGGCGAAGTGGTGGACGAGAACGCACTGACGCGCATGCTGCGGTCGGGGGACATCGCCGGTGCGGGGCTGGACGTCTACGAGAATGGCACCGACATCAACCCGCGCCTGCGCGAACTGCCCAATGTGGTGTTGCTGCCGCATATGGGGTCGGCCACGCGGGAAAGCCGGTTGGAGATGGGCGAGAAGGTGATCATCAATATCAAAACCTTCGACGACGGTCATCGCCCGCCGGATCAGGTTGTGCCGTCCATGCTTTGAGCCATTTGAGGGAGGATGTGATGCGTAAGACACTGACATTGATTGCCGCGTTGGCGGCGGGGTCTGCTGTGGCCCAACAGGCCGCTGATGCGGTTCAGCCCGAAGCCACGACAACGGGTGGCTTTGCCGCGATGTCGCGGCAGGTTGCAGTCGCACTGAAAGCCAAGGATGACGGCCTGCCCGTTACGGGCCAGACGTGGATGGTAGCCGCAGCAAATCCCCACGCAGTGCAGGCGGGTGCGGATGTGCTGGCCGCAGGTGGCACCGCGGCGGATGCGCTGGTGGCGGTCCAAGCGGTGCTGGGTCTGGTCGAGCCGCAAAGCTCGGGTCTGGGCGGTGGGGCGTTTCTGGTGTGGTACGATGCTGACAGTGACGCGCTGACCACGCTGGGCGGGCGGGAAACCGCCCCTCTGGCGGCCACGCCCACGCGGTTTCAGGATGCAAATGGCGAACCACTAAAGTTTTATGATGCCGTCGTGGGCGGGCTGTCTGTCGGCGTGCCCGGAACGCCCGCACTGCTGGCCACGGCGCAGGCGAAATGGGGCACCGGCGACTGGGCCGACCTGTTGCAGCCCGCGATTGCGCTGGCTCAGGGCGGCTTTGACGTTTCGCCGCGTCTGGCCGGTCTGGTGGCCGCCGATGCCGACCGTCTGGCACAGTTCGAGACGACGGCCAGCTATTTCCTGCCGGACGGGCAGCCGGTGCAAGCAGGCCAGCGCCTGACCAATGTGGCCTATGCCGATACGCTGTTGGCGTTGGCGGCGGACCCCGATGCCTTTTACACCGGTGCCATTGCCCAAGACATTGTAGACACGGTGAACGCTGCGGTGCCTTCGGGCGGCTTGCTGACGACGCTGGATTTCAGCCTCTATACCACCCGCGAACGCGCGGCTGTCTGCGCGCCGTTTCAGGACCACGAGGTTTGTGGCATGGGACCGCCGTCTTCTGGTGCGCTGACGGTGGGGCAGATATTGGGGATGCTCGACCATTACGATCTGGCGGCGCTTGGCCCTGCGGACCCTCAGGCGTGGCGGTTGATTGGCGATGCCTCGCGTTTGGCTTTTGCTGATCGGGGCCGCTATATGGCGGACAGTGATTTTGTGCCGATGCCCACCAAAGGGCTGGTCGATCCGGCCTATCTGGCGGAGCGGGCCAAGCTGCTGGCGGGCGATGATGCGCTGCCCGAAGTTAGCCCCGGCAATCCCGAGTGGGATCATGCGATGATCTGGGCAGATGACGAAAGCATCGAACTGCCCTCGACCTCGCATATCTCGATCGTGGACAGCTTTGGCAATGTGGCGTCGATGACGACGACCATCGAAAACGGGTTCGGGTCGCGGTTGATGGTGCGGGGCTTTTTACTGAACAACGAGCTGACCGATTTCAGCTTTCGCACCCACAGCGATGGCGTGCCGATCGCCAACCGGCTGGAGCCGGGCAAGCGGCCACGGTCGTCGATGGCACCGACCATCGTGATGAAGGATGGTGCACCCGTGCTGGCCATCGGCAGCCCCGGCGGCAGTCGCATCATTGGCTATGTGGCGCAGGCGATCATCGCGCATCTGGCTTGGGGTATGGATGTGCAGCAGGCGGTGGCGATGCCCCATGCGGTGAACCGCTTTGGTGCCTATGACCTCGAGGCGGATACCACCGCCGCCGAGTTGCAAGGGCCACTGGGCGAGATGGGTTTTGACGTGGGCACGCGGGAACTGAATTCGGGCCTGCATGCAATTGCAATTGGCGATGGCCTGACGGGTGGCGCCGATCCGCGCCGCGAAGGCATCGCACTGGGAGACTAAAACACTATGGTGCAAGCGATTGATCTGCCGCGCAACGAAAGCGGCATCGCAACTGTGACGGGCGTGCTGAAGCAACAATTCGGCGACCGCTTCCAGACCAGCGCAGCGGTGCGCGAACAGCACGGACATACGACGACGTGGATTCAAAACCAGATGCCCGATGGAGTTGTTTTCGCGCGATCCACCCAAGAGGTGTCTGATATCGTCAAGGTCTGTGCCGCGCATAAGGTACCGGTTATCGCATTCGGCACTGGCACTTCGCTTGAGGGGCATGTGAACGCGCCTGCGGGCGGGATTTCGATTGACCTGACCCAGATGAACAAGATTCTGACTGTCCATTCCGAGGATCTGGACTGTGTGATCCAGCCCGGTGTGACGCGCGAGGATCTGAACACACACCTGCGAGATCAGGGCCTGTTTTTCCCCATCGACCCCGGTGCCAATGCGTCACTAGGGGGCATGGCAGCCACGCGGGCCTCGGGGACCAATGCGGTGCGCTATGGTACGATGAAAGACAACGTGCTGGCGTTGGAGGCCGTGATGGCCGACGGGCGGATCATCCGCACGGCGCAGCGGGCCAAGAAATCTTCGGCGGGATACGATCTGACACGGCTTTTGATCGGATCGGAAGGTACGTTGGGGATCATCACCGAGATCACGTTGAAATTGCAGGGCATTCCCGAAGCCATCAGTTCGGCGCGCTGTTCGTTCCCGTCGGTTGATGCGGCGTGCCAGACGGTGATGCAGGTGATCCAGTTCGGTATTCCGGTGGCGCGTATCGAATTGCTGGACGCGTTGCAGGTGAAGGCGTGCAATGCCTATTCGGGGCTGGATCTGCCTGAAACGCCGCTGTTGCTGCTGGAATTCCACGGCTCGGATGCGGGCGTGGTCGAGCAGGCTGAAACATTCGGAGCCATTGCCGACGAATTCGGTGGCACAGGCTATACCGCGACCACCAGCACCGAGGAACGCAACGCATTGTGGAAAGCGCGCCACAATGCTTATTGGGCCTCGCTGGGGTTGCGGCCCGGTGCCAAGGGGATTTCCACGGATGTCTGTGTGCCGATCTCGCGGCTGGCAGAGATTGTCAGTGCGGCGCAGGAGCGGCTGGCGGAACTGGGTTTTATGGCACCTATCGTGGGCCATGTGGGCGACGGCAATTTCCATTCGCTGCTGCTGGTGGACGAAGACAGCGCCGAAGAGATGGAAAAAGCCCAAAGCTATGTCAGCTGGCTGGCCGAGATGGCCATTTCGATGGATGGCACCTGTACCGGTGAGCACGGGATCGGGCAGGGCAAGATGCCCTATCTGGTCAAGGAGTTGGGCGAGGCCACCGAGGTGATGGTGGCGATCAAACGTGCGCTGGACCCCGACAATATCCTGAACCCAGGCAAAGTTGTTACGGTCTGACCCGAAGGACGCTGGCGCGACGCTGTTTTATCAGGGGGGCTGCCCCCGGTGCGGGCGCGCCTCCCCCGGAGTTTATCGGGCAAGATGAAGTGCGATGGTCGCTTTTTTGCTGTGACGTGTCGGGGGGCTGGCGCGGGCGCTGAAGTTGCAGCGTAGAACAGGGCGAAATGAGCGTTCAGGGAATCGGGTCATGAAAACAAACGTCAAAGCACTGGTTGTGGGCGGCGGTGCCGTGGGCACGTCGATTGCGTATCATCTGGCCCGCGCCGGATGGGAGGATGTGATGCTGTTGGAGCGGGACGAGTTGACGTCCGGTTCGACATGGCATGCGGCGGGGTTGTTGCCTTATTTCAACATGTCGTTTGCGACGACGCATATTCACGACTATTCGATCCGCTTCTACAAGACGCTGGAAGAAGAGACGGGATTGAACGCGGGATTTGCCGTTGTGGGCAACCTGCGTATGGCGCAGACCAAAGAGCGTATGGACGAATACATGCTTTATGCGTCCACCGCCGAGACATGTGGCGTGCCCTATACCTTTATGACACCCGACGAGATCAAGGCCAAGTGGCCGCTGATCCGTACCGAGGATCTGCAAGGCGCATTGTACCACCAGACCGACGGTTACATTAACCCTGCCGACGTTACGATGGCGATGGCCAAAGGTGCGCGGCAGCGGGGCGTGATGATCGAACGCAAGTGGCAGGCGGATGCGTTCCACTGGAACGGCACCGCATGGGAAGTCACGGCGACCAAGATGGTCGAGAAGGGGGGCAATCTGGTGCCCTCGGACGAGCAAATTGTAATCACGGCCGAGCATGTGGTGACGGCATCAGGCAACCATGCGCAGCGTACCGCCAAGATGTTGGGCATCAAGATGCCCGCCATTCCGGTCGAGCATCAGTTTATCGTGATGGATCAGGACCCCGAACTGGTGGTCTTCCGCAAGCAAGAGGGCAATGTGGAGCACCCCGTGATCCGCGATGCGGATGCGCAATCCTATGTCCGCGAAGAACGAGGCGGCTGGATTTTGGGTGTCTATGAAAAAGACGCACCGGCGCGGTTCGAATACGGTGTGCCGGACAGCTTCCGTGCCGATCTGTTCCAGCTGGATCTGGAACGGATCGAAGACCAGTATATGGCGATGAACCATCGTATTCCGTCTGCCGAGAATTGCGGTTTGAAGGACGATTTTAACGGCCCGATCTGCTATACGCCGGATGGCAACCCGCTGGTTGGTCCTGCACCCGGTCTGCGCAATATGTGGCTGGCCGAGGGGTTTTCGTTCGGGATCACGGCGGCGGGTGGCACGGGATATTATCTGGCCCAGCTGATGGTCGAGGGCGAGGCGGACATCGACATGGCATCGCTGGACCCCAAACGCTATGGCGACTGGATGACCACCGAGTTTGCTGCGCGCAAGAACGAAGAAGCCTATGAGCACGTCTATATCCTGCACCATCCCGACGAGGAGCGCCCTGCGTGCCGTCCGTTGCGCACTTCGCCTGCTTATGACCGGCAGGCGGCCAAAGGGGCACAGTTCGGTTGGGTCAATGGCTGGGAGCGCCCAAACTATTATGCACCCGAGGGGTTTAATGACCACGATGCGCGCAGTTTCCGGCGCGGCGGCTGGTGGCAATATGCGGTAGAGGAGGCCAAGGCGATCCGCGAAGGCGTGGGGCTGATCGATGCCACAGCCTTTACCAAACATCTGCTCAAAGGGCCCGGAGCAACGGCCTTTCTGGATTGGTTCACCTGCAACAAGCTGCCATCGGTGGGTCGCATCAACCTGACCTATGCGCTGACCGGTGCAGGCACCACGCGCACGGAATATACCATCGTGCGGCTGGCGCAGGATGAATATTATCTGGTCTCGGCAGGGGCATGGACCGCCTATGACAGCGATTATCTGCGCAAGGCGATTGCCGACAAGACGCCCGAATTCGGCTATGTCGAATGCCATGATGTCACCACGCAGTGGGGTGTGTTTGCCATCGCGGGACCGAAAACGCGCGATGTGCTGAACACGCTGGTCAAGGATGCCGATCCGGCCACGGTGCTGTCGAACAAGCGGTTCCCGTGGTTGACCATGCGCAACATCGAATTGGGGATGTGTCCGGTGCGCGCGATCCGCGTGGCCTATACCGGCGAGTTGGGTTGGGAATTGCACCACCCTATCGAGATGCAGAACTATCTGTGGGACCAGCTGATGCAGGCCGGCGAGCCGCACGGACTGAAGCTGGTGGGCGCGCGCGCGCAGAACTGGCTGCGGCAGGAGAAATCCTATCGCGCCTTTGGTACCGAACTGGGCCGGGATGCGACCCCGCTTGAGGCTGATCTGCCGCGTTTTGTGGATCTGTCCAAAGCGTTTCACGGAAAAGCCGAGATGGAGGCCAAAGGGGTCCGTTCGAAATGCGTTACACTGCTGATCGACGGGCCAGCCGATGCCGACCCGTGGGGCCGCGAGGTTCTTTATCATGGCGACACCCGTGTGGGGCGTCTGACGTCGGGCGGCTATTCCGTGGCCTTCGGGAAATCCATCGGCATGGGCTATATCACGCCGGATCTGGCTGTTGCTGGAACGAAGCTGAAGGTCAAGATGTTCGATCAGCTTTGGGATGCGGAAGTGACCGAAGACAGCCCCTATGATCCGACAAATGCGAACATTCGTGTGGACGGCTAGGGATGCTGTCTGCTGAGACCTAAAAAGGCGGCGCTGGTGGGCGTCGCCTTTTGCTTTGGATCATCGCTTGTGTGCGGCCAGCCACGCCGTCCAGTCGGCGCGGCTGCCGTTAAAGACGTTCAGGTCCACTTCACCGACGATCCCCGGAATGATGCCGGTGGCTGAATATTGCCAGAACTTCCAGCTTTGGCCCGGATACGCTTCCGAGACGTTTTCTGCGGTCGAGCGCAGCCAGAAGTCGTAGCCGCGGAATGACCGCAGGCCGTTATCCTCGTAGAATTTTGGTGTGGTGTAGATGATCGGGCGCTGACCAAAGTGGGCCTCGACGATCTTGATCCAGCGGCGCATCTGGTCGCGCACGTCTCTTGCGGGCGGGCGGATGTGGGCGCAGGTGGGCGAAAACGGGTTCCATTCCATATCCAGCACGGGTGGCAACATGCCCGGCGTGCGGGGGACGTTGCGGATGAACCAGCGGGCCTGATCCTCGGGTGATGTGCAGAAATAGTAGAAATGATAGGCACCACGTTCGACGCCAGCGCGCCCAGCATCGCGCCAGTGGTGTTTGAAAGCGGGGTCAAGCAGATCACCGCCTTCGGTGGCCTTGAGAAAGGCAAAGTTCACGCCGTTGCGCCGCGCCTTGTTCCAGTCTATCGAGTCTTGAAACCGTGCCGCGTCGATGCCTTGCACCGGAAAACGCTGCGGTGCGCGGCCTTGAAAGTCGACGGGATGAATGTCCGAGAAATTGGGGGCAAAGATCACGCCCTCGGGGGCGGGCGGTGCATTGGTGCCGGGGGCACCACAAGCAACCAGCGCCAGCAGGCTGAGCAGGGCAAGGCGTCGGGTCAAGGACATGGGCGGGCCTTCGTATAAATTTAGAGATGAAAGCGGCCGGGCGACAGGGACGCGACGGTTTCGGCGTCTACTTCTGGTGTCTGCCCCGTTACCAGATCGGCCAGCAGTTGCGAGGCGGCTGGCGCGGTCTGAAAGCCATAGCCGCCCTGACCTGCGCACCAGACAAAGGCCGGGTTCACCGGATCGCGGCCCAGCACCAGCGTACGGTCGGGAGCGAAACTGCGCAGACCGGCCCATGAGGCCTCAAGCCGTGTCACCTCGGTTGTGACGTGCTGGCTGTAGCGGTCCAGCCCTTCAGCCAGCACCATGTCGTCAGCCCACGCGTCATGGGGTGTGGTTGCGTGTTCTTCTGCGGGCGAGACCAGCAACGACCCTGCGTCGGGCTTGGCGTACCATGTTTCGTTGACGCCGAAAAAGATCGGCCAGCCGCTGATGTCATATCCGCCCGGCGCGGGAATGCGTGCCATCGAACGGCGATAGGGGGTAAGTCCGATGGGGGCAAGGCCGGCCAGTTCTGCCACCTGATCAGCCCAGGCCCCTGCGGCATTGACCAAAGTCGCGGCGTGGTGGGTTTGCCCGCCTGCGGTGACGGTCCACATACCACCGGCAAAGTCGACCTGCGTTACGGGTGATTTCGTCAACACCTGCCCGCCGTTGCCGCGCACCTGTTTGGCAAAGTCCTGTATCATTCGGTCGGTGTCGATGTCATAGGCCTCGACGTGATAGGCGGCGCGGGTGATCTGATCGTTCAGGATCGGGACAATCGCGCGGGCTTCGTCCACCGAAATCTCGGGACATTTCAGGTTTGCGGCGTCGGTGTCAAAACCTGCATGCTCGCCCTTGCGCCCCACCAGCATAAAGCCGCGGGGGCTAAGGTAGGGTTGGTGATAGGCGTCGCTGGCGTGGTTCAGGGCAATGACCGATGGCAGGCCATAGTTCTTTTCAAACAGTGCAGCCGAGCGGCCAGAAGCGTGATAGCCAAGGGCCACTTCGGATTCCAGCACTGTAACGCTGCCATACGCTGAAAGTCGCGCTGCGGCGGAAACGCCAGCGATGCCGCCGCCGATGACAAGAAAATCGCTCACGCGTCGTCCAGCCGGTCTGTGGCAGGCGGGGGTGTTTGCGACAGGGCGGTGATACGGTCATAGAGATCTTGGCTCATCTCGAAATGCTCTGCGGCCAACGAGGGCTGCAACTGCTCGACGCTGCGCGCCGAAATGATTGGACGCGGGCGGGCAGGGTGGGCAGCAGCCCAAGCCACGGCCAGCGTCGCGGGGGCCACATCCAGTTCGGCAGCCAGCGCGGCCAGTTCGCGCGCAGTCTCGTGCATCCACGCCACACCATAGCGGGTGGCGTATCGTTCGTCGGTGTTAAGCCTGCCGGTGCCACCAGCGGCGTATTTTCCGGTCAGCAGTCCACCACCCAAGGGCGAATAGGGCACCACCTCGATGTTCTGGTCGATGCACATCGGGATGATCTCGACCTCGGATTGACGTTTCACAAGGCTGTACATCGGCTGGATTACGTCGATGCGGGTTTCGAATTGCGTGGCAATGTACTGGGCTTTCATCACCTGCCAGGCGGCATAGTTTGACACGCCAATAAACCGGATCGCACCCTGAGCCTGAAGATGCGCCAGCGTATCAAAGGTCTCTTCCAGCGGTGTGTCGGGATCAAAGCGGTGGATATACAGCAGATCGACCATATCCAGCTTTAGTCGGCGGCGAGATTCATCAAACTGGTTCAGAACATTGACGCGGCTGGACCCGCCAATATAGCCCGCCTTGGTAGCGATCATCAAGCTGTCGCGGTCGGTGTCGATCATATCGGCCAGCAGCGTTTCAGAGCCACCGTTGTTATAATTATACGCCGTGTCGAAGTGATTGATGCCAGCGTCGCGGCAGGCATCGAACATGGCGCGAGAGGCTGCAGCATCGGCATTGCCACCGAATTGCATCGTACCAAAGGTCAGGCGGGTGGCTGGCGTGCCATCGAGCGATGTAAGTTGTGTCATGGCGCAAAGTTGGCATGGGGGCTGCACAGGTGCAATGGGCAGCGATCCCCTTTGGGCCAGCTTTAGTCGGCCCCTTGCGCGGTCGCCCGCTGATAGGCCGGACGGGCGTGGATACGCTCGACAAATCCGGCCAGACGCGGAAAATCCTTGGCGCGGCCCTGCATCATCGCGATTTCTGCGGGAAAGCTGAGCATGATGTCGGCGGCGGACAGGTCATCCAGTACAAAATGACCCGACGGGCGCAGCACATCGTTCATGTAGCCAAAGTGCGAATCCAGCTGTTGATGGATGCGCGGGTGCAGCGGGGCTCCGGCGTCTCCCAGTCGACCGACATAAAGTTGCAGCAAGATCGGGGTCATGGCCGAGCCTTCGGCAAAATGCATCAGTTCGAGGTGCTGGACATAGGCCGGATCATCGCGCGGCGGCACCATCTGTGGTGCATGTTTCGCGCAGATCAGTTCGACAATAGCGGCGCTTTCGGTGATCAGGCGTCCGTCCATCTCGATCATCGGTGATTTGCCCAGCGGGTGAATCGCAGTCAACTCGGGCGGTGCGAGATTGGTCTTTTCGTCGCGTTTGTAGTGATTGACCGAATACTCCGTGCCGATCTCTTCGAGCAGCCACAGAATGCGATGAGAGCGGGACCGGTTGAGGTGATAAAGTGTGATCATACGCTCAGGTTGCCACGCTGATGGCACCTTGGAAACCCGTTTTGCGATGTTGTGACGTCGCGGGAGGTATCGTGCAGTGTTCATTCGTTGCCGACGTCGCGTGCTGCGGGTTGGCACGATCAACGCTTACGGCCTAGAAGACTACAAAAGAGGGTTCAGGAGCATTTATGAAACGCTGGTTTGTAATAATACCGGCGGCGCTGCTGCTGGTGCCGCCGGTGATGGCACAGGTACAGCCCGACGGGTGGAGCGCTGAGAAATGCAGCCGGTATTCTGCGGCGTGGGCGCAGATGACATCCGGTGACATGTCCGGTGTCAGCGACCGGTTTTTGGACGATCATGCCGCGTTTCTGGCGTCGGGTTGTTTGCAGGGCCGTGTCTGCCCGGTCAGCGATGCGGAATACCAACTTGCCGATACGCTGGCACTGATGGCCGTGGCCGAAGGCATGGCGGGGTCGTTTCTGCCGTTCTCGTGCGCGGCGCAGGATTAACGCAGCAGCGGATGATCGCGGCGTGTAACCGGATACCGCGATGTTGTGCATAAAAGGATATGTTATAACGTAACGAATCATGGCATAGCTGCGGCCTCATCACTTACGAGAGGATTAATGATGCAAATGTCGATTACCATCCAAGCCGCCGTTGCGGCATTTGGAGCGCTGGTTCTGTGCGCGCCATATGCTCAGGCCGAGACAAAAGCCCACAGCCATGCGCATGGAGACGAAGCCCACTCCCATGACCACACACATGGGGCGGACGACATCTATCGCGGCCACTTCGATGACAGCCAGATCGCGCCCAGGACATTGGCTGACTGGCAGGGAGACTGGCAATCGGTCTATCCGCTGCTGCAAGACGGCACTTTGGATCCGGTTATGGAACACAAAGCCGCCAAGGGCGAAAAGACAGCCGCAGAATATCGCGCCATGTACGAGGTCGGCTATCAAACCGACGTCGACCGCATCGTGATTCAAGGTGACGCCGTGACCTTTTCCCAGAAAGGTGGCACTTTTGCTGGCACCTATGAAAACGATGGCTATGAAATCCTGACCTACAAGGCAGGCAATCGCGGTGTGCGCTACATCTTCGAAAAAGTTTCGGGCGATGCGCTGGCACCTGCGTTTATCCAGTTCAGCGACCACGCAATCGCGCCTCAGGTAGCTGGTCACTATCACCTGTATTGGGGCGATGACCGCGCTGCCCTGCTGGAAGAGGTAACCAATTGGCCAACCTATTATCCGTCGTCTAAAAGCGGCGAAGAGATCGCGGCAGAGATGGTGGCCCACTGATCTGCGCTCTGGCGTGAACAGGGCATAGGCCACTAAAAAAGGCCCCGGAAACAACCGGGGCCTTTTCGTGTTTCACAGCGATCGCCGTTTATTGCGGGATGTCGCCTTCGATGCCTTCGACATAGAAATTCATGCCAGCCAGCGTGCCGTCGTCAGCCGTTTCGCCCTCGGCCAGCCAGTCGCTGCCGTCCTGCTTTTTCAGCGGGCCGGTGAAGGGGTGGTATTCACCCGATGCGATCTTGTCTTTCAGTTCCAGCGCTTCGGCTTTGACCTCGGCTGGTACGGCGTCCGAAATTTCGCCGATGCCAACCATGCCAGGGCCGATACCGTCCCATGTGTCTGTCGACGTCCATGTGCCGTCCATGACGGCCTTGGTGCGGGCGATGTAGTAGGGGGCCCAATCATCGATGATCGACGACACGCGCGGCAGCGGGGCGTACTGGATCATATCGGATGCCTGACCAAAGGTGATCACGTCGCCTGCTTCTTGCGCAGCCGCTTGTGGTGCGGTCGAGTCAGTGTGTTGCAGGATCACGTCGGCCCCTTGTTCGATCAGAACCTTGGCCGCGTCGGCCTCTTTGGCGGGGTCAAACCATGTGTAGGCCCAGATAATTTTGAACTGGACGTCGGGGTTGACCTTTTTCGCGTGGATATAGGCCGAGTTGATGCCTCGGATCACTTCGGGGATGGGGAACGAACCGATGTAGCCGATGATGTTCGATTCCGTCATCGAACCGGCGATGTGGCCCTGAATGGCGCGGCCTTCGTAGAAACGTGCCGAATAGGTCGACACGTTTTCCGCGCGTTTATAGCCGGTGGCGTGCTCGAATTTCACGTCGGGGAATTTGGCAGCGACGTTGATCGTCGGGTCCATATAGCCAAACGAGGTGGTGAAAATCAGATCGGCACCGTCCAGCGCCATCTGCGTCATCACGCGTTCGCTGTCGGGGCCCTCTGCCACGCTTTCCACAAAGACGGTTTCGACTTTATCGCCGAATTCTTCTTCAACGGCCAGACGCGCCTCGTTGTGTTCGTAAGTCCAGCCGCCGTCGCCGACGGGGCCGACAAAGACAAAGCCCACTTTGGTTTTTTCGTCGCCAGCGGCATAGGCGCCAGTGGCAAGGCCCAGCGTCAATGCCGCCGTGGCCATCAGTTTGGTGAAAGTCATGAGTGTGTTACTCCCCGGTTATTGGCCTCAATGCGAGGCATGGAAAATGCGCCCCAGAGAACCTGGTGCGCGAGATTTGTCAGCAGACAGGATCACCAGAACGATGATCGTCACGATATACGGCGACATTGCCAGATACTCGACAGGAATG
Organism: Pseudosulfitobacter pseudonitzschiae; assembly: GCF_002222635.1. Lineage (NCBI taxonomy): Bacteria > Pseudomonadati > Pseudomonadota > Alphaproteobacteria > Rhodobacterales > Roseobacteraceae > Pseudosulfitobacter > Pseudosulfitobacter pseudonitzschiae. The sequence continues at coordinate 345,682 of NZ_CP022415.1, forward strand.
GCAACGCCCGCGCCTTGCAGATTCAACTGCAACTGGGTGATGCCGCCGAAAAGATAGGCGCCCAGCAAAACCCGCCACGGCTTCCACGAGGCAAAGACCACCAGCGCCAGTGCGATCCAGCCGACGCCGGCAGTCATGCCTTCGGTCCATTGCGGCACACGGATCAGGGAAATATATGCCCCGCCCATCCCCGCACAGGCACCGCCGAACATGACGGCCAGCGTGCGGATGCGTTTGACCTTGTAGCCCAATGCGTGCGCCGCATCGTGGTTTTCGCCCACAGCACGCAGCACCAGACCGGCGCGGGTGTATTTCAGTGTAGCCCAGACGCCAGCCACGATCAGCAACCCGATGTAAACCATCGCATCATGGCTGAACAGGATCGGCCCCAGCACCGGAATATCGCTTAGCGGTCCAAGGTTCATATCCGCCATGCGCGGCGGTTTGACACCCACATAGCTTTGCCCCATCAGCGCCGACAGCCCCAAGCCGAACAGCGTCAGCCCCAAGCCCGAGGCGACCTGATTGGCCAGCGCCACTTGCGTCAGAAACACAAACAGCAGTGACAGCACAGCGCCGCCAATTGCTGCACCGATGAACCCCAGCGCAGGCGATCCGGTGTGGACGGCGACGATAAAGCCCGCGATCGCGCCGACAATCATCATGCCTTCGACGCCAAGGTTCAGCACACCGCTGCGCTCGACCACAAGCTCGCCCGTGGCGGCCAGAAGGATCGGGGTTGCCGCACTCATCAGCGCTGCCAGCAGCAGGATCGGATTGATAACAGACAGGTCCATCAGGCCACCTCTGCCGCGCCAAAGCGCAGCCTGTAATTTGTCAGCACATCCAGTGCCAAAAGGAAAAAGAGCAGCATACCCTGAAACACCTGAATAGCGGCAGCGGGCAGGCCCAGTTGCGATTGCGCGATATCCCCGCCGATATAGGTCAGCGCCATCAATCCGCCCGCCAGCAGGATACCAACGGGATGCAAACGGCCCAGAAACGCCACGATAATCGCGGTAAAGCCATAGCCGACGTTAAAATCGATGGTGATCTGTCCCGCAGGCCCCGCCACCTCGAACATTCCAGCAAGCCCCGCCAGCAGGCCCGAGACGCCCAGACAGAACAGCACCAGCCGCGCAGGGTTCACGCCGCCGAACTTGGCCGCACGCGGCGCTTCGCCGGTGACCCGAATGGCAAACCCCAAACGGTGCCGCGTCAGCAGAACATAGGCAAAGATGACCGCGATCAGCGCTGCTACAACACCCCAGTGCATACCCGATCCGGTAATAATCTCGGCGTTGTGCGCCGATGCGTAATGTTGCAGGTTCCGCGACCCCGGAAAGCCGTAGCCTTGGGGGTTTTTCAACAGGCCCAGCGACACGGACGACAGCAATTGCTCGGCCACATAGACCAGCATCAGACTGACAAGAATCTCGTTGGTGCCGAATTTGACCTTCAGCAATCCTGGTATCATCGCCCACAGAAAACCACCCAGACCACCGCAGATCACCATCAACGGGAAAATCCACCACGCTTCCAGCGGATAGAACGCCAGCGCCGCCGCAGCCCCGCAGATCGCGCCCATGATGTATTGCCCTTCGGCCCCGATGTTCCAGATGCCCGCGCGAAACCCCAGCGCCAGACCCATCGCGATCAGCACCAGTGGCGCGCCTTTGACCAGCAGTTGCGGGCGGTAGTAAAAGGCAAATTCGCCAAACAGCGGTTGCCAGAAAATCGTCAGGATCGACTGCACCGGATCCTTGCCCAGCACCGCAAATAGCGCCCCGCCAAAGACCATCGTGGCCAGCACCGCCAGCAGCGGCGTGGCCAGCGCCATCGCCCGGCTTGGCTGGGGCCGTTTATCAAGTCGGATCATCGCGATATCCCATTTTCATCTTGCCAGATAAACTCTCCCCGAAGGGTCGGCCAGCCGCATGTCCAAAGCTCAGACATGGGCCACCTCCATCCCGTGCGCCCCGCCCATCATCTGGCCGATCTCGGATACGGTCAGGCCCGCAGCAGGGCGTGCGACGCTCAGTCGTCCTTCGTTGAGGGCCGCAAAATTGTCTGAAATTTCCATCAGTTCATCCAGATCCTGCGAGATTACGATCACCGCAGCCCCACCCTCTGCCAGATCCAGCAAGGCCTGCCGGATCGCCGACGCCGCCGAGGCATCAACGCCCCACGTCGGCTGGTTCACCACCAGTACTTCGGGGCGTTGCAATATTTCGCGCCCGATCACGAATTTCTGCAAGTTACCCCCCGACAACGACCGCGCCGCGTTGCCCGGCCCGGGAGTGCGCACGTCAAAATCGGCAATGATCTGTTTGGCAAAGCTGCGTGCCGCGCCCCAGTCCAGCATCCCGTTGCGCTCCAGTCCCTGACGGGCGGCACCGGTCAGCATGGCATTTTCAGTCAGCGACATATCGGGGGCGGCGGCATGGCCCAGTCGTTCTTCGGGCGCGGTCAACAGCCCCGCTGCGCGGCGTGCGTTCGGGGTCATTCGTGCCATGTCCATGTCTTTGAAAAATACGGTGCCCAGGGGTACTTGCACTTCGCCTGACAGGGCAGACAACAGCTCGTCCTGCCCGTTGCCCGCCACGCCGCCGATGCCCAGAACTTCGCCCGCGTGGACCGAGACGGAAATTTCGCGCAGCGGCATCCCGAAAGCCGAGACAGGGGGCAGCGACAATGCGCGAAGTTCCAGCAATACCTCCCCCACCGACCCTGCGGCCTTTTGTGGCGGCTTCAGCGCACTGCCCACCATCATCTCGGCCATCTCGGCGGCCGAGGTGTCGCGCGGAGTGCAGTGGCCCACAACCTTGCCCAGCCGCAGGATCGTGGCGGCGTCACACAGGCTGCGGATTTCCTCCAGCTTGTGTGAAATATACAGGATCGCGGTGCCTTCGGCAGAGAGTTTGCGCAGGGTGGTGAACAGAATCTCGACCTCTTGCGGGGTCAGAACGCTGGTCGGCTCGTCCATGATCAGCAGCTTGGGGTCTTGCAACATGCAGCGGATGATCTCGACCCGCTGGCGTTCGCCCGCCGACAGATCGCCCACCAGCCGGTGTGGTGCCAGCGGCAGGCCGTAGGTTTCCGATACTGCGCGGATCTGTGCCGCAAGCTGCCGCATCGGGGGGGCATTCTCCATCCCCAGCGCGATATTCTCTGCAACTGTCAGCGCGTCGAACAAGGAAAAATGCTGGAACACCATGCCGATGCCCGCAGCCCGCGCCGCACGCGGATCAGCCGGAGCAAAGCTGGCACCCTTCAGCGTCATTTGCCCCGCGTCGGGTTTCACCAGCCCGTAGATCATCTTGACCAGCGTGGATTTTCCAGCGCCGTTCTCCCCCAACAACGCATGCACCTCGCCTGGCTGGATGGTCAGGCTGACGGAATCATTGGCCACCACGCCAGGATAGGCCTTGGTCACACCGGAAAGGTCCAGAAGGGCTGTCATGCGGTCTCTTTCGTCATGGCTGGCAAAGGCTTGCGTGTCAGTAGTAGCTGCGCGGCGGCCCCAACGGCAATGGCTTGCGGATGTTTTCCCAATGTAGGATCGCCAATGGGGCAAGTGATGCGGTCAATTCGGGCAGTCGCGTGCCCCAGCGCCGCAAGACGTGTGCGAAAGCGCGCCCATTTGGTGGCCGACCCGATCAGCCCCGCAAAGGCAAAGTCGCGGCCCAGAAGGTGATGGCACAGCTCAAGGTCATGGTCGTGTTCAGGCGTCATGATGTAATGCGCCGCTGTGTCATCTGCGCCGGTCAGAACATCACTGGAAATGGCGTCTGTACGGGCGATTGTTTGTGGCAATTGCGCCAGTTCGTCCTTGCGCACGTCGCTGACCAGAACGTCGTATTGCTGCAACCCGTGCAGCACGCCCGCCAGCGCACGCCCCACGTGACCCGCGCCATAGATCACGACCTGCTGATGCGCCTGCCATAGCGATTCCGCCATCCAGCCGCTTTGCAGCATGATCCGCAGCGGCGTGTCGCCATTGGCCGTACGCGCACAGGCTCGTTGCATCGGCGCAGGTATATCCTGCGTCCCGCTGACCCGCCGCGCCCAGATACCCGCAAAGGACGTATCGATGGCGCGAAAGCGGGCGGCGTCGAACCATTCCAGCACCAGCACCACCGCCCCGCCGCAACATTGGTTTAGCGTTGGTCCCAGCGCCAGCTTTTCGACCCGCGCGGGTGGCGCGTTCTGGTCCAGCATATCCCGCGCATGGCGGATCGCTTCCAACTCCAGTCGCCCACCGCCGATGGTGCCTGCCAACCCGTCTGCCCAGACCAGCATCGACGTGCCCGCAGCACGGGGCGCGGACCCGCGCACATCGGCCAGCACGATCCGCACGACGCGGCCCCGAGCGTCGATCGCAGCAGCCAATGCGCTCAGATCCATCATGCGCCGCGTGCCCGGTGAATCGCCGCCAGCACCTGCTCGGCCGTCGCAGGCGCGTGCAGTTCGGGATAGTCCTTTCCGCATGACGCGACCGCATCCGACAGCGCAAGGAACGTGGCAATACCCAGCATCAACGGCGGCTCGCCCACGGCTTTGGATTTGTAGATCGTATCGGCGCGGTTCTCGCCGTCCCACAGGGCGACATTGAAGACCTCGGGGCGGTCGCCGCAGGCAGGGATCTTGTATGTCGATGGCGCGTGGGTGCGCAGGGCGCCCTTATTGTCCCAGACCAGTTCCTCGGTGGTCAGCCAGCCTGTCCCCTGAACAAAGCCCCCCTCGACCTGTCCGATGTCCAGCGCAGGGTTCAGCGAGGTGCCCGCGTCGTGCAGAATATCGGCGCGCAGCATCCGGTTCTCGCCGGTCAGCGTGTCCACTGCCACCTCGACTGCGGCAACGCCGTAAGCAAAGTAAAAGAACGGGCGGCCATGGCCCTTGATCCGGTCCCACGAGATTTCGGGCGTTTTATAAAAGCCGGTGGACGACAGGCTGATCCGCGCCTGATGGGCCAGCGCTGCTACTTCGGCAAAGCTGTACTCGGTGCCGCCTGCGGTCACGCGGCCACCCTCAAACACCACATCAGCTGGCCTGCACTGATGCAACTGGGCCAGATGCAATTCGATACGCTCTCTTATCGTGTCGCAGGCAATGCGCACCGCCATCCCGTTCAGATCCGATCCCGACGATGCCGCCGTGGCCGACGTGTTCGGCACCTTGGCGGTGTCTGTCGCGGTGATCCGCACCGCCTCTATCGGCACGCCAAAGCGGCTGGCCGCGACCTGAGCCACCTTCTGGAACAGACCCTGACCCATTTCCGTGCCGCCGTGGTTCAGGTGGATCGATCCGTCGGCATAGACATGCACCAATGCGCCCGCCTGATTGAGATGCGTCAGCGTAAAAGAAATCCCGAACTTCACCGGCGTCAGCGCCAGTCCCTTGCGGATCACGCCGCCCTTGGCGTTCCATGCGTCCACCGCCGTCCGCCGTGCCGCATAGTCTGACGCCTTTTCCAACTGCGCCAGCATCTCGTGACCGATGAAATCATCCACCTCTTGCCCATAGGGCGTCGTCTGCTTTTTCTTTTGGCTGGAAATATCCCCGCCGGAGGCATAAAAGTTTGCCCGCCTGACCGCAGTCGGATCGGCCCCGAGGGCGTAGGCAACATGATCCATAATCCGTTCCATTCCCAGCATGCCCTGCGGGCCACCAAAGCCGCGAAAGGCGGTGGCCGACTGGTGGTTGGTTTTCCAGCGGTGACTGGTGATGCGTACGGCGGGCAGGTAATAGGCGTTGTCGGCGTGCAGCATTGCGCGGTCCGCCACAGGCAGGGACAGGTCCATTGACCAGCCGCAGCGGGTGTCGTGGCGCACGTCCAGCGCAAGTATACGGCCAGCGTCGTCAAAGCCGACATCATAGGTGATGCGGAAATGATGGCGCTTGCCGGTGATGATCATGTCATCATCCCTGTCGTAACGCATCTTGCAAGGCCGCCCTGTGGCGCGGGCTGCGACCGCGCAGGCCACGGCCAGCGCATTGCCCTGACTTTCCTTGCCGCCGAAACCGCCGCCCATGCGGCGTGTTTCGACCCGCACGGCGTGCATGGGCAGGCCAATGGCTTCGGCCACCTTGTGCTGGATCTCGGAGGGGTGCTGGGTTGATGAATGCACATGCATATCGCCGTTGTCGCCAGGCAGGGCGAGGGCCGCCTGACCTTCGAGATAGAAGTGCTCTTGCCCGCCGATATCAAGCCTCCCCGACAGGTGGTGTGGGGCGTTGGTAAAACCTGCATCCAGATCGCCGCGCGCATAGATGCGCGGACCGTCCTCGAAACGGCTGTCAGCGGCTTCGGCTTGGGCGATGGTCAGGACCGGAGTGGCTTCGGTGATCGTTGCACGGCCCAGACGGGCGGCACGGCGGGCGGCACCGTGACTGGTAGCGATCACCAGAAACAATGGCTGGCCGAGGTAATGAACGGCGTCAGTCGCCAACAGCGGTTCGTCATGGTTCGATGGCGAGACGTCGTTGTCAAACGGCAGATCGGCGGCGGTCATTACCGCGACTACTCCGGAGGCTGTGCGAACGGCGCTAAGGTCCAAGGTTTCAATCGTGCCAGCAGCAGCGGGACTGGTGCCGAAAGCCAGATGCAGCGTATTGCGCGGGGTCGGGATGTCGTCGACATAGCGCGCAGCACCGGTCACATGCAGGCGGGCGGCGTCGTGGGGCAGGGGCCGTGCAACACTCATGCGCGGATCTCCAGCACTGAAGTGGGCGCACCTTGGTCTGCGCTCCATGCCCGCAACAGCATGTTCTGCGCGGTCTCCATCCGGTAGCCGGCGCTGGCGCGCGTGTCTGACAGCGGAGTAAAATCTTCTGCCAGCGCGGTCATCGCTGTGCGCACGGTTGCTTCGGTCCATGGCTGTCCGGTCAGGGCTGCCTCGGCCCCTGCGGCGCGTTTCGGGATGCCGGCCATGCCGCCAAAGGCGAGGCGGGCGGTTGTGACCGTTCCCTCCGCGACCTTGATCCAGAAGGCACCGCAAACGGCCGAAATATCCTGATCAAAGCGTTTCGACAGCTTGTAGCAGTGCAGATGGTCCGCGTTGCGCGGCAGGGTGATATGGGTCAGAAACTCACCCTTTTTGCGGTCCTGTTTGCCGTAGTCGATGAAGAAATCCGCGACAGGCAGGCTGCGGGTCTCAGAGCCGCGCCGCAGGTGCAATGTGGCGTCCAGTGCGATCAGTGCGGGCGGGCCGTCACCGATGGGCGAACCGTTGGCGATATTGCCGCCGATGGTCGCGGCATTGCGCACCTGTGCCGACCCGAACCGGCGGATCAGTTCGGCAAAGGCAGGATGGTGTTCGGCCATGACGGGGTACAGGTCGGACAGCGTTGCCATTGCTCCGATGGTAATCGTGTCGTCGGTGGTGGTGATGCCGCGCAGGCCGTCCACATGGGTCAGGAATGCGGTCTGCCCCAGATCGCGCATCAGCTTGGTCACCCACAGGCCCACATCAGTGGCACCGGCGATCAGCGTCGTGTCGGGGTTGGCGGCGTACCAGTCGGCAAAGCCGTCAAGCGTGGTGGGGTGGTTCGGGGGCTCTGCCCCCGCCTGCGGCTCCCCCGGGATATTTTGGGCCAAAAGAAGCGGGCTGTCGTGCATGTGGGCGGGGATAGGGGCGCTTTGGGCAGCCTGTGCGGCGCGGACGATCGGGGCATAACCGGTGCAGCGGCAGAGGTTGCCCGCAAGGGCTGTGTCGTGGTCGGTGCGGCCATTGAGGTGGTTGGCGGCCATCGTAGTGATGAAGCCGGGTGTGCAGAAGCCACATTGAGAGCCGTGGTGGTCGATCATCGCCTGCTGGACCGGATGCAGGGTGCCGTCTGGCGCGCTGATGCCTTCGACGGTGCGGATGGCTTTTCCGTGCAGTTGCGGCAAAAACAGGATGCAGGCGTTCAGCGGGCGGGCGCCGCCTGCGTCGGTGACGATAACGGAACAGGCACCGCAGTCGCCTTCGTTGCAGCCTTCCTTGGTGCCGGTCAGGCCGCGCGTTTCGCGCAGCCAGTCGAGGAGTGTCGTCGTGGGGGAGACATCTGTCGCGGTGACGTCCTCTCCGTTCAGACGAAAAGACACGTTCATAAGGTACTGACCTGCCACCCTACCAATGCCCGACAAGGCGCGACGTCGATGTGGCGTAGACGGGCGCGGGCGTGTTGGCGATCAGCCTAGGCGGGCAAAGCGTTGCATTGCAAGAGATTTGGCGCGGCCTGACCGGGAAGGTGCCGGAAAGTGGCGCGAAATGTGTCATCGCTCTGGCAGGGGGCGCAGGCGGGCGTTAGGGTTGGGGCATGCCCCATGATCCCCGATTCATTCACCTGCGCACCCATTCCGAGTATTCCCTGCTGGAGGGCGCGTTGCGGCTGAAAAAGCTGCCTGACTTGTGCAAAAAACACGATATGCCTGCGCTGGCGTTGACTGACACCAACAACATGTTCGCGGCGTTGGAATACTCTGTCACGCTGTCGGGGGCGGGAATCCAGCCGATCATCGGCTGTCAGGTCGATCTGACATGGGCCGAGACCCGCCCCGGTGACCGGCCGCGCCTGCCTGCGGGCCTTGTGCTGCTGGCGCAGAACGAGACGGGTTACGAGAACCTGATGAAGCTGAACTCTTGCCTGTATCTTAAGGGAGACGGGCAGTTACCGCAGGTGACACTGGACGAGCTTGAGGCGCTGTCGGCGGGGCTGATCTGTCTGACCGGTGGGCCCGAGGGGCCGTTGGGCATGTTGCTGCGTGCAGGCCAGCGCCCAGCAGCGCAGGCGATGATGGACCGGCTGGCGGCAGCTTTCCCGCAGCGGCTGTATGTCGAGTTGCAGCGGCATCCCGGCCCCGACGGTCAGCCCGATGCGGAAAAGTTGACCGAGCGGCCCTTTGTCGAGATGGCCTATGCGATGGATTTGCCACTGGTGGCCACCAACGATGTGTACTTTCCGGCCACAGATATGTACGAGGCGCATGACGCGCTGATCTGCATTGCCGAGGGAGCCTATGTCGACCAGCAGCAGGACCGACGCCGTCTGACCAACCAGCATTATTTCAAATCGCAGTCCGAGATGGTGACGCTGTTCGCCGATCTGCCCGAGGCGGTCCAGAACACTGTCGAGATTGCCAAGCGCTGCGCCTTTATGGCCTATCGCCGTGATCCGATCCTGCCCAAGTTTGCCGACGACGAAGTGGTCGAACTGCGCCGTCAGGCCAACGAAGGCCTGAAGGCGCGGTTGGAGGTGATCCCGCATGCCGCGCCGGTCGAAGACTATCAGAAGCGGCTGGATTTCGAACTGGATATTATCGAGGGCATGGGGTTCCCCGGTTACTTTCTGATCGTTGCCGATTTTATCAAATGGGCCAAGGACGAGAATATTCCGGTGGGTCCGGGCCGTGGGTCGGGTGCGGGCAGTCTGGTGGCCTATGCGCTGACCATTACCGACCTTGATCCGCTGCGCTATGCCTTGCTGTTTGAGCGGTTCCTGAACCCCGAACGGGTCAGCATGCCCGACTTTGACATCGACTTTTGCATGGACCGCCGCGAGGAAGTGATCCGCTATGTGCAAAGGAAGTACGGCCGCGACAAGGTGGGGCAGATCATCACCTTTGGTGCGCTGCTGTCCAAGGCGGCAGTGCGCGACATCGGGCGGGTATTGCAGATGCCATATGGTCAGGTCGACCGGTTGTCGAAACTGATCCCGGTCGAGGGGGTAAAACCTGTCAGCATCGCCAAAGCCCTGATCGACGAACCGCGCCTGCGCGACGAGGCGCGCAATGAAGAGGTGGTCAAACGGCTGCTGGATTACGGCCAGCAGGTCGAGGGGCTGTTGCGCAACGCATCGACGCACGCCGCCGGTGTGGTGATCGGCGACCGTCCGCTGGATGCGCTGGTGCCGCTGTACCAGGACCCGCGTTCCGACATGCCCGCGACCCAGTTCAACATGAAGTGGGTGGAACAGGCCGGTCTGGTCAAGTTCGACTTTCTGGGCCTGAAGACCCTGACTGTGATCCAGAATGCTGTGGACCAGATCCGTGGTGCGGGGCGTGACCTGCATGTCGGGGCCGATGGCACGCAGTTATATGAGCCCGCCCCGGGCACGCAGAATGACATCAACGCCATCCCGCTAGATGACGAGGCATCGTACAAGCTTTATGCTGCCGCCAAGACCGTCGCCGTGTTTCAGGTGGAATCCAGCGGTATGATGGACGCGCTCAAACGGATGAAGCCGACGTGCATCGAGGACATCGTGGCCCTTGTGGCGCTGTACCGTCCCGGTCCGATGGAAAACATCCCGACCTATTGCGAGGTCAAGAATGGCCTGCGCAAACGCGAAAACCTGCACCCGACGATCGACCATATTCTCGATGAGACCCAAGGCATCATCGTCTATCAGGAACAGGTGATGCAGATCGCGCAGGACATGGCGGGATACAGTCTTGGCGGTGCCGACCTGCTGCGCCGTGCGATGGGTAAGAAAATTCAGGAAGCGATGGACGCAGAGCGGCCCAAGTTTCTGGAAGGGTCCAAAGCCAACGGTGTGGACAAGGACAAGGCGATGGAGGTCTGGAACCTTCTCGACAAGTTCGCCAACTATGGTTTCAACAAATCCCACGCTGCCGCCTATGCGGTGGTCAGCTATCAGACTGCATGGCTGAAGGCGAACCATCCGGTCGAGTTTATGGCCGGTGTGATGAACTGCGATATCCACTTGACCGACAAACTGGCGATTTATTTCGAAGAGGTCCGCAAGGCGATGGGCCTGCCATGGGTGCCGCCTTGTGTGAACCGCTCGGATGCGATGTTCAAGGTAGTCGATGGCGCGCTGGTCTATGCGCTGGGTGCCTTGAAGAACGTGGGCGTCGAGGCGATGAAACTGGTCACCGAAGGCCGCAAGGTGGATGGAGTGGACAAACCCTTTGCAACGCTGTTCGATCTGGCTCGACGGGTTGATCTGAAACGGGTGGGCAAACGCCCGTTGGAGATGCTGGCCCGTTCTGGGGCTTTTGACCAACTCGATAACAACCGCCGCAGGGTGTATGATGCGCTGGACGCTCTGGTGCAATATTCCGCAGCCATCCACGACCAGAAGAACTCGGATCAGGTGTCGCTGTTCGGCGAGGCTGGCGACGATCTGCCCGAACCGCGGATGATGCCGGGCGATGATTATCTGCCCGCTGAACGTCTGGCCGAAGAGTTCAAGGCCGTGGGCTTTTATCTGTCCGGCCACCCGCTGGACGACTATGCCGGCGCGCTGAAACGCAAGGGCGTGCAGACACTGGATGAGGTGCTTGCCGATGTCGAACGGCGCGGGGCAAAGAATGCCAAACTGGCGGGCGTGGTTGCGGGGTGTCAGATCCGCAAATCGGCCAAGGGCAACCGCTTTGCTTTTGCCCAGTTGTCGGACACCACAGGTGCCTACGAGGTCACCCTGTTCTCGGAAGCGCTGGAGAAATCTCAGGACTTTCTGGTGACCGGGGCCAAGGTGATCATCACCGCCGAAGCAACGATGGAGAGCGATCAGCTTAAGCTGCTGGCGCGTTCCGTGGCACCGATTGATGCCGTGGTGGCCGATGTGGGTGGCATGGGCCTGCGCGTGTACATCAACGACGCGGGGGCTATCGGCTCGATCGCATCGGTGCTGGACGGTGCGACAAAAGGCACGCGCGCGATCGGACGCGGACCGGTCCAGTTGTGCCTGATGGGCGCGGGGCTGAACGGCGAGGTCGATGTCGAACTGGGCGATGACTTCCCCGTAAACCCGCAGATCAAGGGCGCGATAAAAAGTCTGGGCGGCGTGATAGAAGTCGAGGAAATCTAGGCGCCGCATTGCTGGTTTGTTGCGACTTGGTGGACAGGGGCGCGGCCATTGCGCTAACACAACCGCACGCGAAACGCAGGAGGTGCGGCGTGCACAGGGCTTTGACAGGATTGGTGATGGCGCTTGCCTTGGCAGGCTGCGGCGACCCGCTGGACAAGGTCGAACATTTCTCTGACGTCGAACTGGCCGAAAACGAACCTGTGGCAGCCGCCCTGCCTTCGCCCGAAGAATTGGCCCGTGAGGGGGGTATTTTTGCCAGCCTTTTCAACGGGGCCAAACCGGCAGAGCCTGCCAAAGAGGATGAGACCATTGCGGCAGATGCGGGCACCGTCGATGCCGTGACGACAGACGCGCCACAAACCGGAACCACCGAAGGTGATGCGGCCCCTCTGGTCGAACCAGAAAAGCGCCGTGGCCTCTTTGGTCTGCTGCGGGCGGGTACCACCACTGACGCGAACGCGCAGGCTGCTGGCGTGCAAACCGTATCGCTCTCACCCGAAATCACCGAGGCCGCCCCCCAAGCGCGCGTTTCCGAGGAAAAACGCGGCGGTCTGTTTGGCGGCGGGCGTGCTGCACGCGCATCCGGTCCTGATATGCTGGATGTGCCTTTGGGCGCGGTGCTACCCTATGGTGCCATTGCACGGGTCTGTGATGCGGGTCGTGGTCAGATGGGCACCAAGATCGACAAGGCCCCTGCACGCGGCAACGGTTTTACGCTTTATGACAGCAATCCGCAAAGCACCGTTGCGCGCACGTTCTTTATCACCGGCTTTTCCGACGGTTGTGCCCGCCAGTTCACGGCCGCCCTTGCCATGTTCGGCGCGCCGTCGATGCACGAACAGCTGCGCTATGGTCGACCTGCGGAAGAATATCCTTATAGCGACACCGACAAGGCCTATGAAAAGGTCAAGTCGCAAATTTGCCGCGTAGGAAAACGCAAACCCTGCGGCAGTGCCATCGGTCGGCTGGAAAAAGACACCGTCTTTGTCAGTACCTACGAGCACTTTGGCAACAACGCGCGTTGGGCCGACATCTTGTTACATGACGGCCATGTGATGGCGGCGGCGATCAAAATGCCCTGAGCCGCATGTGGCCTGCTTCATCTTGCCAGATAAACTCTCCCCGAAGGGTCGATTTGCCGCTTGATCGCACCTGTCAGTAATGCGGCGGGCGTTCGTCACCGGTCACGGTGCCGCCGGTGGTCTGGGATTCGCGTTCGCCCTCGCGTTGCATCAGCATGTGAACGCGGCGGGTCAGGGTGGCGATCTCGCCCTCTTGGCGGGCAACGACATCCGACAGGTCGTCAACGGCGCGGATCAGGTGGGCGATCTGTTCTTCGAGCTGTTCCATGCGGGATCTCCTTTGATGCCCATTTGCGCCATCATGCCGCCGCTTGCAATGGGGAGCGAGGTGCTTGCCCCCATCTGGCCCATATCGTAAGCCCGTGCGCGAACGCTCATCCCATTGGAGCCTGTCATGGCAAAGCCCAAAAAGACCCCACGCCCCAAGGCGGAGACGCCCAAAGGTTTTCGCGACTATTTCGGAGCCGAGGTGACCACCCGCACCGAGATGCTGCAAGCGATTGCCGGGGTTTATCATCGCTACGGCTTTGATGCGCTGGAAACCAGTGCGGTCGAGACGGTCGAGGCATTGGGCAAGTTTCTGCCCGATGTGGACCGCCCCAACGCGGGTGTTTTTGGCTGGCAAGAGGACGGCGAAGGCGAGCGGTCGGGCGACTGGCTGGCGCTGCGCTATGACATGACGGCACCGCTGGCGCGGGTTTATGCCCAGCATCGCAACGATTTGCCGAATCCCTACCGGCGCTATGCGATGGGGCCTGTGTGGCGCAACGAAAAACCGGGTCCGGGCCGGTTCCGGCAGTTTTATCAGTGCGACGCCGACACCGTCGGCAGCGCCAGCATGGGCGCGGACGCCGAGATTTGTGCGATGCTGGCCGACACGCTGGAGCAGGTCGGCATCCCGCGCGGCGACTACATCATTAGGGTCAACAACCGCAAAGTGCTGAACGGGGTGATGGAGGTTGCCGGTGTGCTGGACCCTGCCAACCCCGACGCGATGGAGGCCGAGCGCGGCATCGTCCTGAGGGCCATCGACAAACTGGACCGACTGGGCGTCGACGGCGTGCGCGCTTTGTTGGGGGAAGGGCGCAAGGATGACAGTGGTGATTTCACCGAGGGCGCGGGCCTAAGCGATGCGCAAAGCGATGTGGTCATGGGCTTTATGCAGGCCAAGCGCGACAGCGGGTCGGCCACCGTGGCACGTCTGCGCGAGTTGGTCGCCGGATCGGCAACCGGCGAGACGGGGGTGGACGAACTGGAACAGATTGTCGAACTGCTGGCGGCGGGCGGTTATGGCCCCGACCGGATCGAGATCGACCCATCGGTGGTGCGCGGGTTGGGCTATTACACCGGTCCCGTCTACGAGGCCGAGCTGACCTTTGAGATCTTTGACGAGAAAGGCCGCAAGCGGCAGTTCGGATCGGTTGCTGGCGGTGGGCGTTACGACGACTTGGTCAAGCGGTTTACAGGTCAGGAAGTGCCTGCAACGGGTGTTTCGATCGGGGTTGACCGGTTGCTGGCGGCGCTGACCGCCAAGGGGCGTATGGACAGCGCAGTGCAGGGGCCCGTTGTCGTTACAGTGATGGACCGCGACAGGATGGCGGATTATCAGGCGATGGTCGCCGAATTGCGTCAGGCCGGTATCCGTGCCGAGGTTTATCTTGGCAATCCCAAGAATTTTGGTAACCAATTGAAATACGCCGATAAACGCGGCAGCCCCGTGGCCATCATCGAAGGTGGCGACGAGAAAGGTCGCGGCGTGGTGCAGATCAAGGATTTGATCCTTGGCGCAAAGATTGCCGAAACCGCCACCCACGAAGAGTGGAAAGACCGGCCCAGCCAGTTCGAAGTGCCGCGTGACCAGATGCTGGCGAAAGTCCGCGAAATTCTTGAAGGACAAGATACATGATCACCCGCGAAGGTCGCGCCAAGGCTGCCGCTCTGCGTGATCGCTTTGAAGCCGCAGGCGCGCAAGTGGTCGAGCCGCCGATGCTGCAAAGCGCCGAGCTGCTGCTGGACCTCTACGGCGAAGACATCCGTGCGCGCGCCTATGTGACCAGCGACGCATTGCGCGGCGAACAAATGCTGCGTCCGGATTTTACCGTGCCAGTGGTGCAGATGCACATGGCCCACGGGGCTGATCCGGCACGATACACCTATGCGGGCGAAGTGTTCCGCCGGCAAGAGGACGACCCTGACCGCGCCAACGAGTTTCTGCAAGTGGGTTTCGAGGTGTTCGATCGCTCCGACCCTGCGGTGGCAGACGCCGAGGTGTTTGCGCTGATGGCACAGGCTGTCGCGGGGCTGGACCTGCGGGCGGCCACGGGCGACATCGGAATTCTGGCGGCGGCGGTCAACGGGCTGCGCACCACCGAGGCCAGACGCGCCGCACTTTTGCGCCACATCTGGCGTCCGCGCCGCTTTCGCGCGCTGCTTGACCGGTTTGCGGGGCGCATACCAGTGCCCGTTAGCCGCAAGGCGTTGCTGGCCAACGCCCAGCCCCGTTTGGGATCTGCACCATTGATAGGTATGCGCTCTGCTGCCGAGATCGAAACACGGATCAGCGCGCTGCATGCTGACGCGGCGGCCAAACCGATCAGCAGTGGTGAAATGGACCTGCTTGATGTGCTGATGAACGTGCGTGAAACGGTGCCTTTTGCCCTGTCGCAGCTGCGTGATCTGACAGTGGACATGCCGTCGATCTCGGGTGCGGTCGAGGGACTGGCGGCGCGTTCGGATGCGTTGGTGGCGCGGGGCGTGGACGTGGACACATTGGACTTCGAGGCAAGCTATGGCCGCACGTCGATGGAATATTACGACGGCTTTGTTTTCGGATTTTACGCCGCAGGGCGTGCTGATCTGCCAGCGGTGGTCAGCGGCGGGCGCTACGATGCATTGACGCGCAGACTGGGCGGCGGCGCGGAAATACCGGCTGTGGGCGCCGTGCTGCGCCCCGGCCTGATGGCTGAACTGGAGAAAGGCGCATGATCAAACTGGGTGTGCCGTCCAAGGGGCGGCTGATGGAAAAGACGTTTGACTGGTTCGCGGCCCGTAACATCCGGCTAAGCCGCACGGGGTCGGACCGCGAATACGCAGGTGCGGTGACCGGCATTGACGGCGTGTCGCTGGTGCTGCTGAGCGCGGGTGAAATCCCGCGCGAACTTGCGGCGGGGCGTATACATCTGGGCGTGACCGGCACCGATCTGGTGCAGGACAAACTGCCGCTATGGGAACAACAGGTCGAGCCGCTGGAAGAGATGGGCTTTGGCGAGGCGGATCTGATCGTGGCGGTGCCGCAGGCGTGGGTCGATGTGGATACGCTGGACGATCTGGATGCGGCAGCGGCGGCGTTTCGGGCCGCACACGGGTTCCGGATGCGGATTGCTACAAAATATCACCGGCTGGTCCGCGAATTCCTGCGTGATGCGGGGGTGGCCGATTATGCCATCGTGGACAGTCAGGGTGCCACCGAAGGCACCGTGGCCAACGAGACCGCCGAGGCGATTGCCGATATTACGTCCAGCGGTGAGACACTGCGGGCGAACCACCTGAAGATTCTGTCTGACGGTTTAATCTTGCGGTCGCAAGCGACGCTGTGGCGGTCGCGGGTGGCCGATGTGGCGGACGAGGATCGCAAGGCGATGGCGGACCTGATTGCGCGTTTGGGCTGAGGACCGGATTTCTGGCCGGGGGCAGGAGCCTCCGGCGGGGATATTTTAGCCAGAAGAAGTACGGATTAAAGCACACCGATCTCTGCCAGCGCGCGGTTTAGCTCAACGGGCAATGGGTCTTCGGACTCGCGGCCTTTGGGCAGGTCGGGGGGCGCGTCTGCGGGGATAAGGTAGCGCCATCCTTGAAACGGGCGGCGCAGGCTGGTTTGGGTGCGGATCAGTTCGGGGTCGAGGACAATGGCACATCGGCGGATGCCGTCGCCACCAATGACTTCGTCCAGACGCAGAATGCGCTGGCGGGCTTGAATGACGCCTTTGATCACCCAGTAGATCGATCCGCCGTTCAGGATTTCGTCAACGCGTTTGGGGAACATGCGGGTGATGTGGCGCGGCTGCCCCTTGGCAGTTTGTGCCTGCTTGCTGGACTGCCAAGTGGCCAGATCATCGACGTTTTCGGTACCGACGCTGAGCTTGATCAGATTTACACATGATTTGTTCACAGCTTTACCCACAGAATCATTTTCCCCACACTCTATGATGTAGCGTTTGGCACTGTGTCTTCAATGGGTTGTGGTTCGGCGCACTTCAATGGTTGTGATTTGAGGAGCGCTCGGGCATCTTGGGCATCTTTCCACAAGCCAGAGAATCGACGCCATGACACGCTTTTCCGCCCCGATCGCCGAACAAATTTGGGATATGAAGTACCGGTTCAAGGCGGCCGATGGCACGCCCAAGGACGTGACCGTAGAAGACACATGGCGCCGCATTGCGCGTGATCTGGCGCAGGTCGAGGATAACCCTGCCAAGTGGGAAGAGAATTTTTACGGCGCGCTGGAGGATTTCCAGTATCTGCCCGCTGGCCGTATCACCGCAGGGGCGGGCACCGCGCGCAAGGTGACGCTGTTCAACTGCTTTGTGATGGGGACAGTTCCCGACAGCATGGGCGGCATTTTCGATATGCTGAAAGAGGCTGCGCTGACCATGCAGCAGGGCGGCGGTATCGGCTATGATTTCAGCACCATCCGCCCCAAGGGCGCGGATGTGCATGGTGTGGCTGCGGACGCCTCTGGCCCGCTGTCGTTCATGGATGTGTGGGACGCGATGTGCCGCACCATCATGTCGGCGGGCAGCCGTCGCGGTGCGATGATGGCCACCATGCGCTGTGATCATCCTGATATCGGCGATTTCATCACCGCCAAATCCGATGCCGCCCGTTTGCGCATGTTCAACGTCAGCGTGTTGATCACCGATGCGTTCATGGAGGCCGTTAAGGCCGACGCATCGTGGGATCTGGTGTTTGACGGCAAGGTTTACCAGACTGTTCAGGCGTTGGATTTGTGGAACCGGATCATGCAGGCCACCTATGACTATGCCGAGCCGGGCGTGATTTTCATTGACCGGATCAACGCCGCCAACAACCTGAGCTATTGCGAAACCATCGCTGCGACCAACCCCTGCGGCGAGCAGCCCTTGCCGCCCTATGGTGCCTGCCTGTTGGGGTCGATCAACATGGCGCGGCTGGTCGCTGATCCCTTTGGCGCTGGTGCCGGTCTGGACGAGGAAAAAATGACCCGTCTGGTCGCGACTGCCATCCGCATGATGGACAACGTGGTGGATACGTCGAAATTTCCGCTGCCCGAGCAAGAACGCGAAGCGCAGCAAAAGCGCCGCATCGGCCTTGGGGTCACGGGTCTGGCCGATGCGCTGCTGATGGTCGGCCTGCGCTATGGTTCGGACGAGGCTGCGGCCCAGACCGAAGCATGGCTGAAAGCGATCGCGCGGGCGTCCTATCTGGCGTCGGTCGATCTGGCCAAGGAAAAGGGCGCCTTCCCGCTGTTCGATGCCGAAGCCTATCTGGCCTCGGGCAATATGAAGAACATGGATGAAGACGTGCGCGATGCGATCCGCACCCACGGGATCCGCAACGCGCTACTGACGTCGATTGCGCCGACGGGCACCATCTCTCTTTATGCGGGGAACGTCAGTTCGGGGATTGAGCCGGTATTTGCCTATGCTTACACCCGCAAGGTTTTGCAAAAGGACGGATCACGCACTGAAGAAGAGGTCGTGGATTACGCCGTGCAAATGTGGCGCGACCTGAGGGGCGATGCTGCGCTGCCTGATTACTTTGTCAACGCACAGACGCTGGCCCCTGCGGACCACGTCAAGATGCAGGCCGCAGCCCAGAAATGGATCGACAGCTCGATTTCCAAAACGATCAACTGCCCCGCTGACATCAGCTTTGACGCGTTCAAGGATGTCTACATGCAGGCGTGGGACACAGGTTGCAAAGGCTGCACGACCTATCGACCCAACGATGTAACCGGATCGGTTCTGAGCGTATCGGAAGACAAGAAAGCCGCGCCCGAAGTTATCGCAAACTCGGACGCCGAGCCGATGCAACCACACGGCGATGTCATCTATATGGCAGACCCGCTAGACCGCCCCGAAACGCTGGAAGGCAACACCTACAAGGTCAAATGGCCCGATAGCGAGCACGCGATCTATATCACGATCAACGACGTGGTGATCGGCGGACGTCGTCGTCCGTTCGAGGTGTTCATCAACTCGAAAAACATGGAGCATTTCGCATGGACCGTAGCGCTGACGCGGATGATTTCGGCGGTGTTCCGGCGCGGCGGTGACGTGTCCTTTGTGGTCGAAGAATTGAAGGCGGTCTTTGATCCGCGCGGCGGTGCGTGGATGCGCGGGAAATATATCCCCTCTATTCTTGCGGCGATCGGCGGCGTGATTGAACAACACATGATCGTCACCGGATTTATAGCGGGCGAGGGTATGGGCCTGAAGACGGATCCGACAGCACAGGTTGTAGACCTTGAAAACGCCGCTCCGCGCGGCAAAGCCTGTTCGTCATGTGGCAGCTATGAACTGCGCATGGTGGAGGGCTGCATGACATGCGCGTCATGTGGTTTTAGTAAGTGCGGGTGATGACCGGTTCGCGGACCTTCCTGCCATTATGTGAACCCGCTCGATACCTGTTGTGGCGGCGATGTAGCCGTAACGAAGAGCCGAAAGCAGACCGATACGAGCGCAGCATTGGCCATTTCAAAATCGGCCGAGGCAGGAATTTGCGCGAACCCCGATTAAGTCAAAGCCACGGGAGTACCCTCGGGCCTGATAGCATCGTACTGCATGACCGACACATTCAGATCAGACGATAGCCGTTGCAAACCAACAATCAGGTCCTCGCCCGCCTGCAGCAAAGCCTCGATCGGCATTGGGTCCAGGCGTTCCAGTACGAACCATATGTCGCGCGAACCTTCGGTGATCTGCGTGCGCGGGCCTTGCCGCCAGTTCCAGCGGCGACAGGTGACACCGGTGTTGTCGCGCCAGATGACCTCGCCCGGATCGGGTGATTCAACAACGGGCTGTCCGTCCACTGTGGTGTGGAACGGCTCTGACCCGGTCGCCCTGCACAGGTGTGGCGTACCATCATAGGACGTCGCGTCTTCACCGCCGACCGGGATGGCAAATCGAAGGCTGATCGCATTGTAAAGATCGACCACGGCGTTCAGCGGGCGCATCTGCCCGTCCTTGAGCGCCCGCTTGCGCAGTGCCTCGGCCGACGAGGGTGTGCGCTTCGGTTTGGCTCCAAACGCGCGATAGGCTTCGCGCCAGGCATCAAGATGTGCTTCGGCCCAAGGGTTGCCTTCGAGGGCCGCGATGGCCTGCGCAAGCTGGGCTTTACTGTCCGACGTGCTGGCGGTGTTGCGGCCGTTCTCAACGGACAGGCTGAGGGCAGTGAAGTCAGGGCGCAGGGTGAAGATTTCAGGGTCAATGATGGGATGAAAGTGCATTGGAGCCTCGCGGTTTCTGGGTTCACCACTCTCTGGCAGGACGCTCCGTGTATGTCAATAAAATGACCGATCAGGCAGATATGCCGTGTATTGACAGAGGTAGACCAGAATATTATGCGATCATAATGACCGAATCCACAACCTCACCCCGGAATGATACCGCAACCGCGCAAGAAGCGGCCATCGCTGCCTTGGTGGCGGAGCGCATTGGGTCTTTGCGGAGGGAAAAGAAGCTGTCTTTCGATGCGCTTTCCCAACTGGCGGGGGTCAGCAAGGGCACGCTTGTGCAGATTGAGCAGCAGCGGGCAAATCCAAGCATCTCTACCTTATGTCGGCTTGCTGCCGCGCTGGAGGTTTCGGTGGCCGATCTTGTCGCTCCGCCCGGCGTCGGGGCGCAGGCTGTGACACTGGTGAGCGGGGCGCAGGCGCGGCGGCTGTGGACAGGCCCCGAGGGGGGTGCCGCGGTGCTTCTGGCCGGGACGACAGGCCCGGACATGCTGGAGATCTGGGACTGGATTCTCATGCCCAACGAGCGTTTCGAGGCGGCGGTGCATGGCCGCGGCACCCGTGAGCTTTTGCACGTGACCGAGGGCAGTCTTGTGCTGGAAGTCGATGGCACCACCCATCTGATCGCTGCCGGAATGTCGGCCATCGCGCTGACCGACCGCCCCCATGCCTATGCCAACCCCGCCAATGAACCGGTCCGGTTCTCCATGACCGTTCACGAACCGCCCAAGGAATAGACCCGATGTATCAGCCCGCCCACCACCGCGAAGACCGGCTTGAGGTTCAGCACGACCTGATCGAGATGCATCCCTTTGGCCTGTTGATCTCGACCGGCACCGACGGGTTGCTGGCCAATGGTCTGCCGTTTCTGTTGCAACGGCGTGAGGGGGAATTCGGCCGGTTGCAGGTGCATCTCGCGCGGGCGAACCCGCAATGGCGGGGGCTGCATGGCCAGGATGTGCTGGTCGTGTTTCAGGGGCCGCTGACGTACGTCACGCCAGCCTTCTATGAGACCAAGCGCGAGACGGGCAAGGTCGTGCCGACATGGAATTACGTCATGGTGCAGGCGCGGGGGACCGCGCAAGTACGGGATGATCAGGCCTGGCTCGATACCCAGATCGCCGCGCTGACCGATCGGCATGAGGCGGCCCGCGCCGAACCGTGGGAGGTTTCGGATGCACCCCGCCCTTATATCGAGTCTCAACTGCGCGGGATCGTCGGGATCGAGATCGACATCCGCCAGATCGAGGGCAAGTGGAAGGTCAGCCAGAACCGACCAGAGGCTGACCGCGCGGGCGTGGCGCAAGGCTTGGCCGAGGCGCATCCCGACATGGCCGCAGTGGTGCGGCGCTATGGCAATCTGGAGGATTGAGGATGCCGATCGAGACCCTGGCAATCCATGCGGGCGAGGCGGTCGCTTCATTGCCCGACCTGTCGATATTGGCTTCCGGAAGCTTGTTTCGATTTTGTTCTCGTTAACTTGAGTGAGCACAAACGACACCACAATGACGATGAATGGAGAAAACGATGCCGGATATTATTGCCGCAATTAGCGCTGCGGCGTATCCGGCCTCTGCGGAGCGCCCTGGCCGCGGGGCTCTACTTCGTTGGTTTATATCGTCCGCAGCACTGGCTGTCCCACAAGCAGCAAGTCCTGTGGCGTTCTCCCTTGTAGCATTGAGTGCGATTGGCGATGCCAGAGGTGGTGCCGCGATGATCCTTGCGATGACCCTGGCCCAAGTAGTTGGCGCGGTTCCGATCACCCGTCTTGGAAAGAAGTGTTCCGCAGCAACCTTTCTGAAATTGCTGGTTATCTTCCGAACATTGGCCCTCATCGCAATCGCCCTCTGTGCGTATTTTGAGGTTTCATTTGCCTGGCTCATCGCTTCCGCCGCCATTGCCGGGCTGGTCAACGGAGCGGCCTACGGATACCTGCGCTCCTTGCTCAACCATCTGACGACAGAATCGAAACTGCCCCGCGCGCAGGGCATTGCCGCCACCCTGAATGAGGTGACTTTCGTTCTTGGACCGGTAGTTGCTTCGGGGCTCGGCACAATCTCTCCGGTTTTTGCGATAGTGGTACTGGCGATCGTCGGGGGGACACCAGCTTTCCTGATCCCTCAGGTAGACGCAAAATCGGCGGATGATACCTTGCAGGTCAGCGGATCGATTTTGACCCCTGCCATTTTGCTGTGGCTCACCTGTGCAGGGACGGCGGGCGCAACCGTAGCCGCTATTGAAATCGGAGCCGTCGCACTCGCCTTGAAGTTCGATTACGAACCCGCGCTCGCAATTCTTTTCACGGTGCCCCTGTGTTTGGCTTCCGTTGCCGGTGGCATCTGGATCAGCATCAGGAACCGTTTATCGAGCCGAAAAGCCGTGTTCGCCCAGTTGTCCATCATGACATTCGGGATGGGCTTGGTGGCCTTGGGCGTTTCCCTGGCTGTCACCATAATCGGCGCCATCATCATAGGTCTGGTGCTGGCCCCACTGGGAACCTACTATGCGCTTATCCTGGACAGGCTTGCTCCACCAGAGAAGCGACCAGAGGTGTTTGCTCTCCTTCGTACCTCTTATTCGGTTGGAGTTATTTTCACGAGCGCCGTGTTGACAGCAATATCTTTGGAAGTCGCGTTGATCGTGATCGCCGGATCAATGTTAGCCGTTACTCTTTATGTAGGCTTCGTCGATCCGGCGCGCCACGAAGGTTATTCTTGACCAGCTTGTCAGCTGATGTTTCGGGCTTCTTGTTCATCTTCGCTCCTCAAAGGCTACGATGAACCAGAAACCCTCCGGCGCTCAAACCCGGCAAATCTGTCCCACAGGTGCTGACGTCAGACATAAATTACATTAGTTTGGAACTGGCAAAAGTTTGCCTATTCCGTTTGTGGATAAGGAACACGAAACACTCACTTGCGTTGGTTTTTCATTGCAACCTTGGTGGCCAAAGTCTTTTTGAGAAAGCAACCCCGTATTCTTTCTCGTAAAATTCTCACCAAAGAACGGAAAGGAAACAAGATGCTTAGAACTACAGTTATTGCCGCTATTGCGGCTCCGCTATTGGTCCAAGGGGCGTTCGCGCAGAGTTCCGGAGACGTGATCGTTAAGGAGCAACAGCGCGTGGAAGTCCGAGGGGACTGGGTTCTCGGTGCGCGCGTTCTTACGCCGGACGGTGCGAGAATAGGCTACATCGAAGATATGATTATTGATAAGGAAGATGGATCGGTGAATGCTGCCATCATTTCTGTTGGCGGGTTCCTTGGAATCGGTTCAAAGGAAATTGCAGTTGATTGGTCCGAGCTTGAATTGAATTACGATGCCAACGATGTGAGACTTGGCATCACAATTGAACAAGCCGAAGCTGCACCTGAATATAGCTACCGTGATCAGGAACGACTTCCCCCTGCTGATCCTAATATGACTACCGGGACTGGAGCAGATTCTGGAATGGGTACGACTGGTACCGGCACGATTGACTCTGGCACGACCGCCGGTAACTGATTGTTGCTGATACCGTAGGAGGTAAATCTCGATCCAGCCTGATAGCAGTTATCTGGCAACCTGCACACATTGTTTGGCCGCCGCTCGTAGGGTTAGACCGCCATTTCGAGGGTGGCTGGTCAAACCAGCAAAAGCCCCTCAACGGCTATCTGTGTGCAGGTCGGTGGATCGGGGGCTTAAGATTATCTCGTGTCGGCCATTCTGAATTTGGCCGCTGGTATCCGTTTAGGAAAAGCACTGTCTTCATCTTAACACAGGCCGCTTACGCGGGTTGATGCCGATCGCTTTCGCGCTCCAGCAAGTTTATGCCCAGCTATTTGCAGCAGTCCGGTCCTCGCAATAGCTGTCTGGCAACCGAGCAGAACTTGTC
The DNA here is from genome assembly GCF_002222635.1 of Pseudosulfitobacter pseudonitzschiae. Taxonomy (NCBI): domain Bacteria; kingdom Pseudomonadati; phylum Pseudomonadota; class Alphaproteobacteria; order Rhodobacterales; family Roseobacteraceae; genus Pseudosulfitobacter; species Pseudosulfitobacter pseudonitzschiae. The sequence goes on from NZ_CP022415.1 coordinate 369,947, forward strand.
CGGTTGGAAACCGAAACAGACGGAGAGATATCATGAAACTGCACAAATATGTAAGCACACTGGCGCTTGTCGGGGTGATGGCCGGCACGGCACCGATTGCCGTCGTTGCACAAACCTAGCAATCCGCACCCCCTGTTGCAGAGGTGACCAGTAGCGAGGTCGATTCCTTTGTCGTTGCTTTTAAGGAAGTTCAGGCGATCGATCAAGAATACGTGGCACAGATCCAGCAAACGTCGGATGCGGCCGAGATCCAGACTTTGGAGGAAGAAGCTCAGATCAAAAAGGCTGCAGCCGTGGACGCGACTTCGGGCATTGATGTGGCCCGCTATGTCGAAATCATGACCATCGCACAGAATGATCCTGACGTATCAGCCGTGATCGTGGAAAAGCTGGAAAAGTGATCCGATATTTCCGGTAAAATGTTCGACGCCCACCGTGCCTTTTGGGCTGGTGGGCGTTTTCATTCTGCGCAAGTCAGATCTGGTTTCGTCAATCAGAGAATTTGGACGAATTCATGGATGCCTCTTATTGCAATGTGGCATCAATTTCGATTGTTGACCGACCGTCGGCACTTGCCGGTGCAACGACAATCTTGGCGTTGTTGATCCCCTGACCTGAAAATTCGATTGCTGTTTCAAGGACATCGCCCTTTGTCTGGTTGATGCTGTAACCAGCCAGGCGCAACGCTTCTTCCCAATCCTCAAGCAAGGTTTCGGTGTTGTGTTCGGTGCTGAACGAGAACATCCGCAGCGAAGACCCGATGGACCGATCCATCAGCACATCATTGTCGGCGGGCAATTCTATCGCCTCCGGCAGCCAGTTTGGCCTGGGTTCATCTGCTTGCAGGGTCATCGCCAGCGGCAACACCAGACAGGCGGCAACCGCGATATTGCGCAGAGTTCCTTTCAGCCATCTCCAATCCAGCTGCTGGAAGATAAAATTAAAGAATGCGCACACGGGCGCGGCGGGGACCGTAAGGTGAGGGTTCATTATCATGCCGAGGAAACTAGGCTGCTTGCCGGATTTTGCAATCAAATGTCACTTAGCGAAACACCGGCGGGCAATCTGGTGCGATCAGACGTCCCGTTGGCTGCGATCCACGTCGCTGTCGCGTGGTGATAAATGATCACCGGCTCTGTCGATTTAGGATGGAACCCTTTATTTTTATGATGATTGACCAAAGTTCGGCATGTACTGACACAACGCAACTCTGGGACAACCGGGGGCGTTGCGGTATCCCGCCTATGTGCGCTTGATCTTTGACGATCGGATGCCTTGGCCAGCACGGTAAAATTCCAGAAGCCGCCCATCGGCATGTGCTTTCAAGGTCGGCTGAGTGCAGCCGGTCCGCCCCTCGCGGACTGAGCTGAAGATCGACGGCGCGGCTCGCCGTTTGCGGTCTTTGGAACGGTACGCAAGATACTATACTGGGATTAGTGATAAATTGAGATAACGAAAGACATTGCGATGGGTACCCCCCGAAAGTAAGGGGCTGCATAAGTAGAATTTTCTCGGCAAGATGAGCGAAGAGATTCTGAATAAAGACAAGCAGATATACTGAGGCGCAGATCATCGCGATCCTGCGGCCAGCTGAAGGCGGACTGTCGGCGGCTGAGTTGTGCCGCGAGCACGGGATGAGCGTAAGCGGTCGCTGGTCCTCACCTTCTATCCGATTGTCTGACCTGCGATGCCGTGCCCGATGTATATCGGTGCAGGAGTTTCGCGATGGCGACTATGGGGGAGTTTCTCCAGGACTACGGGGTGGACATAAGGACCAACGGGCCGCGGCGTTGGACGGATGAGATCAAGGCACGGATCGTGGCTGAGAGTTTGCAGCCGAGTGTGACTGTGAATGCAGTTGCAGCGCGGTATGGGCTTCGGGCGAACCATTTATCGGAATGGCGCAGTCGGGCACGCCTTGGCCGGTTAGTTTGCCTGCGTTTGAAGATGACAGCTTCTGTTTTGCGTCGATCGTGGTGCCGGATGGCGGCGGTGCGCATGTGCCAGCTGTTGCCGGGGCAGCCCGCAAAGCCTGACGGGTCGTCCCCTGGATCCATCGAGATTGCGATAGGTCGCGTGATAATCCGGCTTGAAGGCACCAGCAGTTCTGATCGGATTGCCGAGATCGTGCGGGCAATCGGGGGCGCGGCCATGATGTTCCCGTCAAACCGCGTGCCGGTCCTGGTCTCGACGCAGCTTGTGGACTTTCGCAAAGGTCACCTCCCGTGCAGATCAGGAGAGAGAAGTGATGAATGATTATGGTATGGGTTCGGAATGGGGTTCGGCTGGTTTTGGGCAATCTTATGTATCGTGTTCGTAGATCTCGCCATTGCGGAATTGAGATAAACGTCGTTGGTGAATTATGCGACCGTCCCTGACCCCAGATGTTCATTTTGAATCTGCCTTCGGGATTCTGCCCAAAGTTGACATCAAAGCAATGATACAACGCCTGCAAATAAGCGCGCTGACGGGCCTCGCGCGTGCGGTCAGAGGCTGTCCGTGATCGCGCGCCCGGCCTCGATCGCGACCGGGGCGGCTTGGCGGATAAAGTCGTCGGGGGTCCATTCGGACTGCGACCCGGCTACATGGATCGCACCCAAGGGGCGACCGTCGCGGCGGGTGATGGCGATGCCGATGGCAATCTCGCCCAGCACAAATTCATCAACCACCATGGCAAAGCCGTCTCTACGGGCCTGTGCAATGGCTTCCATCACCGCCTCTGGGTCGGTCTGCGTGTGCGCGGTGTAGGGATGAAGCAGGCTGCGGGCGAGGATGGTGCGCGCCTCGGGTTCGGGTAGGGCAGACAGGACCGCGCGCCCGCCAGCGGTACAATAGGTCGGTACGCTGTGACCGACCAGCGTGGCATAGAACGTTTCGCGCTTGGACTGCATCCGCAGGGCATAGATCAGTCGAGTTTCGTCATACAGGCTGAAATCCACCCGTTCGCGGATCGTCTTGCGCAACTCCAGCAGCACCGGAGTCGCCTTTTGCACCACCGGGTCCAACCGCAGCAGGTCCAGTGTGTGATCCAGAAGGCGCAGGCCGGGCAGATAGCCGCGGTCGTCTGCACTGCGCCGGATATAGCCCAGCGTCATCAGCGTGTGTACCAGCCGCTGCGCGGCAGAGCGGTCGATGTTGGCGCGTGTCGCAATCTCGGTCAGGCTGAGTGGGCCACCGGCTTGGTGAAACGCGCCCAGAACCAGCATTGCTCGCCCGGCGGCGCGAACGAACAGACGGTCGTCTTTTGCCTGAGAATTGATCGCCTCCGGCGGATCTGCGCGAAGAATACTTGGCATGGGAAACCTTTGCTTGACGAATCTCGATAGGGGTCAATACGCTTACTATACGCTATAGATGTATCGCCTGTCGATACAAAGCCTTTGCGATCACGGTTGCGCACAACCATTAAGGAGTCTCGATTGAGAGTTGCCGTTGCCGGTTTTCTGCACGAAACCAATACGTTCGCCCCAGTGCGAGCGGATCTTGCGGCGTTCCAGTTCGGCGGCGGCTATGTTCCGATGGTGCGCGGACACGACATGATGTCGGCATTGAAGGGCGTGAATTTGGGCATGGTCGGCGCGCTGGATGTGGCACGCGAATTGGGTTGGGATGTTGTACCTATTCTTTGGACGGCGGCGATCCCGTCGGCTCATGTGACCCGCGACGCTTTCGAGACCATCGCAGAAGAAATCATCACCGGGCTGCGCGCGGCCCTGCCGCTGGACGGTGTGTTCCTGGATCTGCACGGCGCAATGGTGGCCGAGCATCTGGACGACGGTGAGGGCGAGATCGCGCGCCGGGTGCGCGACGTGGTGGGACCGGACGTGCCGGTAACGGCGGCGCTGGACCTGCATGGCAATATCTCGGCCGGGTTCGTCGCGCAGGTGGACGGACTGGTGGGGTTCCGTACCTATCCGCATGTTGACATGGCCGACACCGGAGCGTCGGCGGCGCGCTTGCTGGATCGCATGATGACCACCGGCACCCGTCCGGCGCGGGCGTTCCGATGCATGTCTTACCTTGTGCCCATCCCGTTCCAGACCACCGACATGGAACCGGCGCGCGGGCTTTACGCCGGGCTGGCGCACCAAGATGTCATCAGCGCGTCGCTGTTCATGGGCTTTCCGGCGGCGGATATTGCCGATTGCGGACCGACCGCAGTGGCTTACGGTGAAACGCAGGCGGAGGCCGATCGCGCCGCCGATGCCATCGCCGCTGCCTACATGGCTGCCGAGGCCGGTTTCGACAACGTGACGTTCTCTGGACCCGAGGCTGTGGCCACCGCGATGCGGCTGGCGAATGGGGCGGGAAGTGGCCCCGTGGTGATCGCTGACACGCAGGACAATCCCGGCGCGGGGGGCGTTTCCGCCACCACTGGTTTGCTGCGCGCGCTGATCGACGCAGATACCCAAGGGGCGGCAATCGGGCTGATTGTTGACCCTGCTGCGGCGGCGCAGGCGCACCACGCGGGGAGGGGCGCGACTGCCCGGTTCCGCATCGGTGGCCATCCGGGCCTGCCAGATGATGCCCCGGTCGAAGTCGATGCCGTGGTCGAGACTTTGTCCGATGGCAGGCTGCACGCGACGGGCCCCTATTATGGCGGCACGATGTTGGATCTTGGCGTCTCGGCCTGTTTGCGTATCGGTGGTGTGCGTGTCGTGATCACCAGCCGCATTGCGCAGATGGCGGATCGTGCCATGTTCCGTTTCGCCGGTGTCGTGCCAGAGGATCAGGCGATCCTTGTTGTAAAGAGCTCGACCCATTTTCGGGCCGATTTCGCGCCGATCGCGCGCGAAATCCTTGTGGCGCGCAGCCCCGGCCCGATGCCGTTCGACCCTGCCGACCTGCCGTTCACGCGGCTGCGCGCGGGTTTGCGGCTGTCGCCCAACGGCCCATCCTTTGGAGCCGCGCGTGTCGATGCGGCGCGCCCCGATCCCGGCGGACCCTCTGCCGCGGTCCAACAACACGATCAAACTGACACCCAACAGAGGAAACTGATATGCTGAACTTGAAATCCGCACTTGGAACCACCCGCGGGCTGGCGGCGGCGCTGCTGACCGGATCGGCGCTGATCGCTCCCGGAGCGCTGGCCGCGCAAGAGGAAACCACCATCACCGCCGTGATGCACTCGGGTCTGCGTGTGCTGGACCCGGTGATCACCACCGCGCATATTACACGCAACCACGGCTATATGATCTATGACGTGCTGACGGCTGTGGACGAGAATTTCGCACCCCAGCCGCAGATGGCCGACTGGGAGGTGTCCGAAGATGGGCTGACCTACACCTTTACCCTGCGCGACGGTCTGGTCTTTCACGACGGCGCGCCGGTGACGGGTGCCGATGTGGTCGCGTCGCTGAGCCGCTGGGGTCAGAAGGATTCGGGCGGACAGCTGATATTCGACCGCACGGCCAGCCTCGAGGCGCCCGACGACAAGACCGTGGTCTGGACCCTGAGCGAGCCGTTCGCACCGCTGCTGGACGTGATTTCCAAGCAATCTGCCGTACCGCCCTTCATCATGCCCGCGCGGGTCGCCGAAACTTCGGCGGACGAGACGATCACGGAATACGTCGGCTCGGGACCATTCGTGTTCAACGAGGCCGAATACGAACCCGGCGTGAACGTCACTTACGAAAAATTCGACGATTATGTGCCGCGCGACGAACCGGCGTCCTGGATGGCAGGCGGCAAGATGGTGAACGTGGACCGGGTGGTCTGGACCACGATGCCCGACGCGCTGACCGCGCTGAATGCCCTGTCGGCGGGAGAGATCGACTACCTCGAGCAGGTGCAGATCGACCTCATGCCAATCATCGAGGGTAACCCGGATGTCACAGTCGAAAAGCGTGACGAACTGGGTTATGTGACCATCGGGCGGCCAAACTTCCTGCACCCGCCGTTCGACAACAAACTGGTACGCCAGGCGGCGATGGCGGCGCTGGATCAGGAATCCATGCTGGCGACGATGCAGGGTGATCCCGAATACTACAACGTCTGCGGTGCGATCTTTGGTTGCTCCACTCCGCTGGGGTCCGAGGAAGGATCCGAACCCCTGACCGGCGGTGCCGATCCCGAAGCGGCGCGCGCCTTGCTGGAGGAGGCCGGGTATGACGGGACGCCCGTCGTGCTGATGGCGCCCACTGATGTGGTCAGCCTGATTAACCAGCCGGTCGTCGCGGCCCAGGCACTCCGCCAGGCGGGCTTTGAGGTGGACCTGCAATCCATGGACTGGCAATCGGTCGTGCAGCGCCGCGCCCAGCAAAGCGCGCCGGGAGAAGGCGGCTGGAACATGTTCTTTACCAACTGGATGGTGCCCGAAGTGTCGGACCCGCTGATCAACGTGATGGTCAACGGGCGCGGCGATGACGCCTGGTTCGGCTGGCCGACCGATCCCGAGATCGAGGATCTGCGCGCCGAATTCGTTGCCGCCGATGGCGCGGACGCCCAGAAAGAAGTGGCCATGAAGATCCAGGAACACGTCATGGACAACGTCAACTACATCATGATGGGGGAATACATCATCCCGCAGGCGCGCCGGAACACGATCCAGAACATGATCCCGTCGCCGGTTCCGGTGTTCTGGAACATGACCAAAGAGGCCGAGTGATCGGCTCCGGGGGGCGCAGCAATTGCGCCCCCATTCCTGCCCGCCGCCTGCCTTGATCCAGGAGAGTTCCGCGCATGTTCGTCTATATCCTCAAACGGATTGTCGCCACGATCCCGGTGATGGTCATCGTCGCCGTTTTCGTCTTTTTGCTCCTGCGCCTGACGCCGGGCGATCCGGCGGCGATCCTGGCGGGCGATTCCGCAACGCCTGCCCAGCTTGATCGCATTCGCGAGCGGCTGGGCCTGAACGATCCGCTGATCGTCCAGTTCATGCGATGGATGGGCCAGCTGCTGCGCGGTGATCTGGGCACGTCGCTGATTTCCAACACCTCGGTTTCGGGCATGCTGGTTGACCGTCTGGGGCCGACCATCAACATCGCGCTGATGACCATCGTAATTTCCGTCGCGCTGGCCGTGCCAATGGGGGTGATCGCCGCCTGGCGCCACCGCACCTGGGTTGATTTCCTCGTGATGTCATTTTCGGTGCTGGGCTTTTCGGTGCCGGTCTTCGTTATCGGTTATATCCTGATCCAGATATTCGCGATCGAACTTCGCTGGGTGCCGGTGCAGGGGTATCGCGCGCCCTCGGACGGCATTGGGCCGTTCTTTTCCCGCGCCATCCTGCCATCGCTGACGCTGGCCACGATCTACATCGCGCTGATCGCGCGGATGACGCGGGCCTCGATGCTCGAGGTGCTGGGCGAGGATTACATCCGCACTGCCCGCGCCAAGGGTGTGCGCGAAAACGTGGTGCTGTTCCGTCACGCGCTGCGCAATGCCGCTGTGCCGATCCTGACGATCATCGGCACCGGTTTCGCGCTGTTGATCTCGGGCGTGGTGGTGACGGAATCGGTGTTCAACATTCCCGGCATCGGGCGGCTGACCGTCGATGCCATTCTGGCGCGCGACTATCCGGTGATCCAGGCGATGATCCTGCTGACTGCGGGCATCTACGTCTTTGTCAACCTGCTGGTCGACGTGTCCTATTCCTTCTTTGATCCGAGGATCCGATACTGACATGACAGAGATCCCCACATCCCGCCACAGCGCGTTCCAGGTGCTGACCGGCCTGTTTTCCCTGCCCGCCGGGGCGCGCATCGGCGCAGGCCCGATAATCGCCGCAGTTATCTTGGTGGCCATCGTGCTGGCCTCGGTGCTGGCGCCGCTATATGTGCCCTATGATCCGCTTGCGATGGACGCGACATCGCGGCTGCAAGCGTCGTCGTCCGCGCATTTGCTGGGCACTGACCCTTACGGACGCGACACCTTCAGCCGGGTGATGGTGGGTGGGCGTGTCTCGCTCCTGATCGGGATCGGGGCGGCTGCGGTCAGCGTGGCCATCGGCCTGATGATCGGGCTGGTTGCCGGGTTCTTTCGCGCCGCCGACGGCGTGATCATGCGGATCATGGACAGCCTTATGGCGATTCCGGCGATCCTGCTGGCCATCGCGCTGGTTGCGCTGAACGGGCCTAGCCTGACGTCGGTGATCATCGCCATTACCGTACCCGAGGTGCCGCGCGTGGTGCGTCTGGTGCGCTCGGTCATCCTGTCCGCGCGCGAAGAGCCGTATGTCGAGGCGGCGATCGCGCTGGGTTCGTCCATGCCCAAGATCCTGATCCAGCACCTGATGCCCAACACATTCGCGCCGCTGATCGTGCAAGGAACGTATATTTGCGCCTCGGCCATCCTGATCGAGGCGATCCTGAGTTTCCTGGGTGCGGGTGTTTCGACCGAGATTCCCACATGGGGTAACATCATGGCCGAGGGGCGGACGTATTTTCAGATCAAGCCGGGCCTGATCTTCTGGCCCGGGCTGATGCTGTCACTGTGCATCCTGGCGATCAACCTGTTGGGCGACACCGCGCGCGATCTGTTGGATCCACGCATGAAAAAGCGCGAGGGATAAGCTATGGAGTTCAAGTCACGCGACTTTTCGCAGGCCGGAAGGGTGTTGAAGATCCGCAAGCTCAAGGTCGGGCTGACGGGCCGACCCGATGCCGAACCGGTGCTGGACGGCATCGATCTGGACATTCGGGCGGGCGAAACCCACTGCCTTGTGGGCGAATCCGGGTCTGGCAAATCCGTGACTTCACTCGCTGTGATGGGTCTGCTGCCCAAGGACGCGCTCGAGGTGCAGGGCGGGCTGATCGCGCTTGAGGGTGTCGAAATCACTGCGGCCAGCGCGTCGCAGATGCGCGAGTTGCGAGCGCGCAAGATCGCCATGATCTTTCAGGAGCCGATGACAGCGCTGAATCCGGTGCTGCGCGTGGGTGAACAGATCGAGGAGGTGCTGAACATGCACACTGATCTGAGCCAGGCCGAGACGAAGAAGCGCACGCTCGACATGATGGAGCAGGTGCATTTACCGGATGTTCAGCGCATCTACCAGGCGTTCCCGCATCAGTTGTCGGGCGGCCAGCGCCAGCGCATCATGATCGCCATGGCGCTGATCCTGGACCCGGACCTTTTGATTGCGGATGAGCCGACGACCGCGCTGGACGTGACGACACAGTTGCAGATCCTCAAGCTGATTTCCGAAATGCAGGAACGTCAGGGCACTGCCGTGCTGTTCATCACCCATGACATGGGCGTGGTCGCCGAGATTGCGGATACGGTCAGCGTGATGCAGCACGGCCGCATCGTCGAACGTGCGCCGATCCGCGACCTGCTGACCGATCCGCAGGAGGATTATACCAAAAAGCTCCTGCGCGCCGTGCCCAACCTTGCACCGCGGGCGGCGCGCGCGGCGACCACGGCACAGGAGGTGATCTCCGTGCAGGGGCTGGACATGACCTATGGCGGCAGCGGGTTCTTTCGCAAATCCGAAGGGGTCAAGGCCGCGCAGGACGTGAATTTCACGATCCGTCCGGGGCAGACCTTGGGCATCGTGGGCGAAAGTGGATCGGGCAAGTCCACTGTCGCACGCTGCATCATGCGGCTGATTGATCCCACGGAGGGCAAGGTCACAGTGGCGGGCACCGAGATCGCGCAGCTGGGACGGCGCCAGTTGCAGCCCCATCGCAAGCATTTCCAGATCGTGTTTCAGGACCCCTACCGTTCGCTGAACCCGCGCTGGACCGTGGCGCGGAGTCTGTGCGAAGGGCCGATCAACTTCGGCACCCCGAAGGACGAGGCGATGGCCAAGGCAGCCGAGTTGATGGAACTGGTGGATTTGCCGCGCGACGCGCTGGACCGCTATCCGCACCAGTTTTCAGGTGGCCAGCGCCAACGCATCGCCATTGCGCGCGCGGTTGCAATGAAACCCGACGTGCTGGTCGCGGACGAGGCGGTGTCGGCACTGGACGTCAGCGTGCAGGCCCAGGTGCTGGACCTGCTGGACGACATTCAGGAGCGGTTCGGTGTTGCGATGTTGTTCATCACCCACGATTTGCGCGTCGCGGCGCAGATTTGCGACGAGGTATTGGTGATGCAGAAGGGGCTTGTGGTTGAACACGGGCCTGCGGCGCAGGTGCTGGCCGATCCGCGCCACGACTACACACGCAACCTGATCGAGGCAGCACCGGGCCGCCAATGGGACTTTGCCAATTTCCGCGCGCTAGAACTCGCGCATCCAAGACAAGGAGCCACCACATGAGCGTCATTCCCAAAATCGAGGCATTTGCCGACGAGCTGACTGCCATCCGGCAGGATTTTCACGCCCACCCCGAGCTGGGGTTCGAGGAGGTTCGCACTTCGGGTATCGTTGCGGACAAGCTGCGGGCCTATGGTGTGGACGAGGTGCATGAGGGACTGGGCGGTACGGGTGTTGTCGGGCTGATCAGAGGGCAGGGGGGCGGCAACCGCCGTGTCGGGTTGCGCGCCGATATGGACGCGCTGCCGATCGAGGAAGCGTCGGGGGTTGCTTTTACCTCGACCAATCCGGGGCGGATGCACGCCTGTGGCCATGACGGGCACACGACGATGCTGCTGGGGGCGGCCCGGTATCTGGCGGAAACGCGCGAGTTTGACGGGACCGTGGTGCTGATCTTCCAGCCCGCCGAAGAAGGCTTGGGCGGCGCGCGCCGGATGATCGAGGAGGGGCTGTTCGACAAGTTCCCCTGCGACGAAATTTACGGGATGCACAATGATCCGAATTCAGAACCCGGTGTGGTCAGCGTGACGCCTGGGGCCGCGATGGCGGGGGCCAGTTTCTTTGACATCACGATCAAGGGCACCGGCAGCCACGCCGCAATGCCGCACCAGTCGCAAGACCCGATTGTGATCGGCACAGCGCTGGTGCAGCAGCTGCAGTCGGTGGTCAGCCGCAATGCCCCGCCGACGAAGCCGCTGGTGCTGTCCGTCACGAAGTTCAATTCCGGTTCTGCCTATAACGTAGTGCCGGGGACGGCGACGATTGCGGGCACGATCCGCTATTTCCACGATGACGTGATTCATATGGCCGAGGCGCGAATGCGCGACCTTTGCGCGGGGATGGCGCAGGCTTACGGTGTCGAGATCGAGGTCGCGCTGCGCAATGTCTTTGACGTGCTGATGAACGACCCGGATCTGACCACTGCCTATCTGGCGGCGGCTGCGGATGTGGTGGGCACTGACATGGCTTCGGAATCGACCGAACAGGCCACCGGATCCGAGGACTTTGCCGATATGCTGAAGGTGGTTCCGGGCGCCTATTGCCGTGTCGGCCATGCGGGCAGCATCCCGCTGCACAATCCGGCGTTCGTACTGGATGACGCGATCCTGCCCGTCGGTGCGTCGATCTATGCGCGGATCGTCGAGACCCGTTTGCCCAAAGCCTGAGGCACCCCCTTAAAAATATATATGAAACCAAAACCGGCGGATCGCAGCCGGACCGGAGAACCTCGAAATGACCAACCCACTTGATCTGCCTTTTGACGCTGACGAAATGCTGGCGGGGTTGAAGCCCTGGATCGAAACCGAAAGCCCGACGTTTGATGCGGCGGCGGTGAACCGCATGATGGATGTGGTGCAGCACGAGCTTGCCGCTCTGGGCGCGCGGGTCGAGCGTATTCCGGGCCGCATGGGGTTCGGCGATAGTGTGCGCGCGACGATGCCCCATCCAAAGGCGGGGCAGGGCGGTATCCTGCTGTTGGGCCATATGGACACGGTGCATCCGGTGGGCACGCTGAAACAGCTGCCGTTCAAGCGCGAAGGTGGCATCTGTTACGGCCCCGGTCTGATGGACATGAAGGGCGGCAACTATGTCTATCTGGATGCGCTGCGCAAACTTCTGGCCGCGGGAATAGAAACGCCGCTGCCGGTGACGGTTCTGTTCACCCCGGACGAGGAGGTCGGCACACCGTCGACGCGCGAGTTGATCGAGGCCGAGGCAAAACGCCATCAGTTCATCCTTGTCCCCGAACCTGCGCGGCCTGACGGGGGCGCTGTCATCGGGCGCTACGCCATCGCGCGTTTCAATCTGCAAACGCGCGGCAAGCCGTCTCATGCAGGCTGGGCGCTGGCGGAGGGGCGGTCGGCCATTGCCGAGATGGCCAAGCATGTGGCGGTGATCGAAGGCATGACGACCGAAGGTTGCACCTTTTCGCTGGGGGTGTTCAACGCAGGGCAATGGGTGAACTGTGTGTCGTCCGTCTGTGATGCCGAAGTCCTGTCGATGGCCAAGACCCAGGAGCAGCTGGACGAAGGCGTGGGCCGAATGCTGGCGCTGAACTCGGATGCGGGTGATGTGATCATGGAAGTGACCCGTGGCGTGACCCGCCCGGTGTGGGAACCCGATCAGCCCGGCACGATGGCGATGCTGACCCTTGCCCAAGAGATCGGGCGCGAGATCGGGTTTGAACTGACCGGCAGTTCGGCGGGCGGCGGATCGGACGGCAACTTTACCGGCTTTCTGGGCCTTCCGACGCTTGATTCCATCGGTGTGCGGGGCAAGGGGTTGCACACTCTCAAGGAGCATATCGAAGTGGACAGCCTGGTGGAACGGGCCAAGCTGGCGGCGGCCCTGTATTGCCGGTTGGGGGCCTGAGATGTCAGGTGCCCTGTTGCGTAGCATGCGGGCTCACAAGCTTGTGGTAAAACCGACCGGGCCTTCGTGATCGCCTAGCACCGGCAGGCCGCCGAGGCCGTGGCCGAAGTGCTGCGCACGGGTGGCGATGCGATTTCGTTTTCGGCGTGCTGGAACCTGTGAAGTCCACGCCAAGCGTTATCAGAAGCAGGTTCCTGGGCACCACATCCAGATGGACGTTAAGTTTCTGACTTTCAAAGGCAAACAAGGAGAGAAGGTGCGCCGCTTTCAATATACGGCCGTTGATGATGCCACGCGGGTTCGCGCGCTAAAGGTTTACGAACGACACATACAGGCCAATGCAATCGACTTCGTCGACCATATTATTGAAAAGTTTCCGTTCCGCATCCGGGAAATCAGGACCGACAATGGCCATGAGTTCCAAGCGACGTTCCATTGGCACGTCGAAGATCTCGGTATCCGCCATGCTTACATCAAACGAGGCACGCCCCAACTCAACGGCAAGGTAGAACGGTCGCACCGCTCTGACGGGCAGGAATTCTATCAGCTGCTTAGCTACAAAGGCGATGTCGATCTCGAAGCCAAACTGGACGAATGGGAGCGCTTCTACAACTTCCACAGGCCGCACGGCGCGCACAACGGAAAGACACCTTACGAAGCTCTCAGAGAAAAGCTATAATCAACAGAAGAGAAGTCTCGCGAGTAACCGCACCTTACAATCATGAAACTGTACAAATATGTAAGCACACTGGCGCTTGTCGGGGTGATGGCCGGCACGGCACCGATTGCCGTCGTTGCACAAACCCAGCAATCCGCACCCCCTGTTGCAGAGGTGCCCAGTAGCGAGGTCGATGCCTTTGTCGTTGCTTTCAAGGAAGTTCAGGCGATCGATCAAGAATACGTGGCACAGATCCAGCAAACGTCGGATGCGGCCGAGATCCAGACTTTGGAGGAAGAAGCTCAGATCAAAAAGGCTGCAGCCGTGGACGCGACTTCGGGCATTGATGTGGCCCGCTATGTCGAAATCATGACCATCGCGCAGAATGATCCTGACGTGTCAGCCGTGATCGTGGAAAAGCTGGAAAAGTGATCCGATATTTCCGGTAAAATGTTCGACGCCCACCGTGCCTTTTGGGCTGGTGGGCGTTTTCATTCTGCGCAAGTCAGATCTGGTTTCGTCAATCAGAGAATTTGGACGAATTCATGGATGCCTCTTATTGCAATGTGGCATCAATTTCGATTGTTGACCGACCGTCGGCACTTGCCGGTGCAACGACAATCTTGGCGTTGTTGATCCCCTGACCTGAAAATTCGATTGCTGTTTCAAGGACATCGCCCTTTGTCTGGTTGATGCTGTAACCAGCCAGGCGCAACGCTTCTTCCCAATCTTCAAGCAAGGTTTTGGTGTTGTGTTCGGTGCTGAACGAGAACATCCGCAGCGAAGACCCGATGGACCGATCCATCAGCACATCATTGTCGGCGGGCAATTCTATCGCCTCCGGCAGCCAGTTTGGCCTGGGTTCATCTGCTTGCAGGGTCATCGCCAGCGGCAACACCAGACAGGCGGCAACCGCGATATTGCGCAGAGTTCCTTTCAGCCATCTCCAATCCAGTTGCTGGAAGATAAAATTAAAGAATGCGCACACGGGCGCGGCGGGGACCGTAAGGTGAGGGTTCATTATCATGCCGAGGAAACTAGGCTGCTTGCCGGATTTTGCAATCTCCTCGTAATGTGCTCCAAGGTTCCATCGGACCTTACGATGCCATCGGGGGCTCTACCCCATCAACTCCGAATGCGTCTTAACACGTCGCATAAAGATTCTGCATTGTCCGCAAACTAATCTCTGTATGCAAAGGTATACTGTCGACCTTGGCAAACGGGTCAGCTATGAAAAGGAAAATCCCCTCTCAAGGAGCGCCCCATGCCCGATATCATTTACACCAAAGTTGACGAAGCACCCGAACTGGCTTCTGCTTCTTTCCTTCCGATTATTCAGAAATTTGCCGCAGCGGCGGGTGTGACCGTTGGCACCAAGGACATCAGCCTTGCTGGCCGAATCCTTGCCACGTTCCCCGAGCATCTGAAAGAAGACCAGCGCCAGTCCGATGATCTGGCCGAGCTGGGCCGTCTGGTTAAGACCGCCGATGCGAATGTCATCAAGCTGCCGAACATTTCTGCGTCGGTGCCACAGCTTGTGGCCGCCATCAAAGAGCTTCAGTCGCAGGGTTTTGCACTGCCCGATTATCCCGAGGCGCCCAAGAGCGACGCCGAGAAAGAAGTGCGCGCCAAATATGACACCATCAAGGGGTCGGCTGTGAACCCGGTCCTGCGCGAAGGTAACTCGGACCGCCGCGCGGCCAAAGCTGTGAAAAGCTTTGCCCAGAGCAATCCGCACCGCATGGGCGACTGGGTGGCTGACAGCAAAACCCATGTTTCAGCCATGTCAGGCGGCGATTTTTTCTCGAATGAACGCTCGGCCACGCTGGACAAAGACACAACTGCCAAGATCGTGCTGGTTACAGATGCGGGCGAAACCGTTCTGAAAGACGGCGTTTCCTATCCCGCAGGCACGGTTGTCGACGCCACATTCATGAGCGCCGCTGCACTGCAAAGCTTTCTTGAGGACGAGATCGAGAAAACCAAGGCCGATGGCACGCTGTTTTCGCTGCACATGAAGGCCACAATGATGAAGGTTTCGGACCCGATCATCTTTGGCCACGCCGTCAAAGCGTTTCTGGCGCCTGTGTTCGAAAAGCACGGGGATGCGATGAACGACTTGGGTGTAAACCCGAACTCCGGTCTGGGTGACCTGTTGGCGCGCGTGAAAGACAATGCTGAAATCACGGCGGACATCGACGCCTGCATGTCCGCGCGCCCGCCGATGTATATGGTCAACTCTGACAAAGGCATCACCAACCTGCACGTCTCGTCCGACGTGATCATCGACGCGTCGATGCCTGCACTGATCCGCGCAGGCGGCAAGGGTTGGGGCCCCGATGGCAAGGAAGCGGACACCAACTGCGTGATCCCCGACAATTCCTATGCGCCAGTTTATGATGAATCGATCAAGTTCTTCAAAGAGAATGGCAAGCTGAGCCCCGCAACCGCGGGCACAGTTCAGAACGTGGGCCTGATGGCGCAAAAGGCTGAAGAATACGGCTCGCACCCGACCACATTCGAGATCCCCGAAGCGGGCACCGTCAAGATGATCCTCGAAGACGGCAGTGTCCTGCACGAGCACAAGGTCGAAGCAGGCGACATCTGGCGGTCTGCTTCGGCGCGCAAGGCGCCGATCGAAGACTGGGTGAATCTGGCCATAGACCGTCAAAAAGCCGAGGCGTGCAGTGCGATTTTTTGGCTGGACGCGGGGCGCGCCCACGACGCGGAGCTGATCGCCTACGTCAAGCCGATCCTTGAAGCCAAGGGCGTGGCCGACAAATTCAAGATCATGGCACCGCGCGAAGCCACCCGCGCGTCGCTTGAGATCATCACCGAGGGCAAGAACACGATTGCCATCACCGGCAATGTGCTGCGCGACTATCTGACCGATCTGTTTCCCATCCTTGAACTGGCGACTTCGGCTAAAATGCTGTCGATCGTCAAACTGATGAACGGCGGCGGTTTGTTTGAAACCGGCGCGGGCGGTTCGGCCCCCAAGCACGTTCAGCAGCTGCAAGAGGAAAACCACCTGCGTTGGGACAGCTTGGGTGAATTCTGCGCCTTGGGGGAAAGTCTGACGTTCCTTGCGGACAGCAAAGGCAACGAAAAGGCCCGTATTCTGGGGCAGGCGGTTGACGCCGCGACGCAAGGCATTCTGGACCACGGCCGTTCGCCATCGCGCAAGGTCGGCGAGCCGGACAACCGCGACAGCCACTATTGGTTCGCCCGTTATTGGGCCGAAGCATTGGCGTCACAGAGCGACGATGCCGAGCTTGCTGCGCATTTTGCCCCGATCGCCAAAGCGCTGGCCACGGGCGAAGCGCAGATCCTTGCCGAGTTGGCAGCCGTTCAAGGCGCACCTGCCGATCTGGGCGGCTATTACCACGCGGACGAGGCCAAAACCGCAACAGTAATGCGTCCGTCGAAAACACTGAACGACATCATCGGCTAGGCAGCTCCGATTTCCATGTTGCAATCAACGGCCCCTGCATCACGCGGGGGCCGTTTTTGGGTCAACCCTGTGTGTCCGCGGTGTCCGGTTCGACGCGAAACACAGCAAGATACAGCGCAGGCACGAAGAGCAGCGTGATGATCGTGCCGACGATAATCCCGCCCATCATCGCATAGGCCATCGGGCCCCAGAAAATCTGGCGCGAGATCGGGATCAGCGCAAGACTGGCCGCCGCTGCCGTCAGCAGGATCGGACGGGCGCGGCTGTCGCTGGCCTCGAACACTGCAGCCCAAGCGGTGCGGCCCTTCTTACGTAGCACTTCGATCTCGTGTACCAGAATGATCGAGTTGCGGATCAGGATGCCGACCAATGCCAGCACACCCAGAATGGCCACGAACCCCAGTGGCGCACCCGACAGCAACAGCGCTGCCACAACACCGATCAGACCCAGCGGGGCGGCACAAAGCACCACAAACCCCAAGCGAAAGCTTTGCATCTGGATCATGATCAGCACCAGCATGATCAGCATCATCAACGGCACGACCGTTGCAATTGGCCCTTGGCTTTCAGCGCTGGATTCAACCGATCCACCAACCTCGACGGCATAGCCGTAGGGCAGTTTGTCCCGGAATTCCGCGACCTGATCCACCAGATCGTTGACCACCGTGGCAGGCTGGTCATCGGTGGAAATCGACGCCATGACCGTAACGGTGGGCATCCGGCCCCGTTGATACAATACAGGCTGTTCAGTGCCATATTCAAAGGTCGCAACCGATTGCAGGGGAATGGTCACGCCACTTGGAATGTTCAGTTGCAATTCCTTCAGCGCCTCGACCGACTGGCGTGATGTGTCGTCGCCGCGTCCGATGATGTCGATCAGATAGGCTGCATCGCGCAGTTGCGTCACCCGCGTGCCGTCATAGACTGCATTCAGCGCCGCCGCGATGTCGCTGGACGAAATACCCAACTGACGCGCTTTGTCTTGCAGTAGGTTCACGCGCACCACGCGCGCCGGTTCGTTCCAGTCCATTACAGTGCTTTTGGTGCGCGGATCAGAGGATACAACAGCCGCCAGTTCACGGGCCAGATCGCGGACGTGGCTGATCTCTGGGCCGCTCAAACGGTATTGCACAGGGCGGCCGACGGGCGGGCCCACTTCCAGCAGCTTCACAAAGACGTCGGTGCCGGGAAAGCTGTCGGCGGCCTCGGTCTCGATGCGGGCACGCAGGGCGTCGCGTGACGCAACGGACGGTGTCTGGATCACGATTTGCGCGGTGTTCGGCCCCGGCGTCAGCACGTCATAAGCCAGAATGAACCGTGGTGCACCGCGCCCGATATAAGACGTCTGGAACAGAACGTTTTCGTCATCTTCCAGAAGGGTCTCCAGCCGTTCAACCTGCGACTTGGTTTCAGAGATTGACGCGTTTTGCGGCAGGGTCATGTCTACGATCAGTTCAGGACGGTCCGAGCTGGGGAAAAACTGGTTCTCGACCGATCCCAGCCCCCAGACCGACAGGGCAAAGGTCACAACCGTCACCCCGATGGTCACCCAGCGAAACCGCATGGCCGCGCGCAGGATGCGGTGAAAGCTGGACCGGACACGGCCCGGTTCTTGATTGTGGTGTTTCCATTTGGCGGGCAGAAAGGTGACCCCAAGCAGCGGCGCGAACAGGACCGCAACCACCCAGCTGACCAGCAGCGAAACGGCGATCACGACAAACAGAGAAAACGTAAATTCCCCCGCCGAGGACGAGTTCAGCCCGATGGGAATGAAACCGGCGACGGTGACCAGCGTGCCCGACAGCATCGGAAAGGCAATCGAGGTCCACGCATAGGATGCCGATTTTGTCAGGCTTTCGCCCTTTTCAAGCCGCGAAATCATCGTCTCGATGGCAATCATCGCGTCGTCCACCAGCAGACCCAGTGCAATGATCAGCGCCCCCAGCGAAATTCGCTGAAGGGTGAAGCCGAGATAATCCATGATGATAAATGTGATCGCCAGAACCAGTGGAATGGTCAACGTCACGACAAAGCCCGCGCGCATGCCCAGGCTGACAAAGCTGACCGCAAGAACGATAAGAACCGCTTCGATCAGGGCTTGAATAAAGTGGCCCACGGCCTCGTCCACCACGTGGGGCTGGTCGGCGACCTGATGAATTTCGACGCCCACGGGCAGGTCGGTCTGCACCTGTGCGATGACCTGTTCCAGTTCGGCACCGAAGTCGACGATATTGGCACCCGCACGCATGCCCACGGCCAGACCGATCGCCTCTTGGCCATTGTAGCGGAACAATTCTGACGGCGGGTCTTCGTACCCACGGCGAATGTCTGCCACATCGGTCAACCGGAAAAACCGGCCATCGACGCGCAGATTGATATCCTCAAGGCTGCCGGCGTCGGTGAACTGCCCGCCGATCCGCACCATCACCCGCTCGGGGCCCGCGTCGATCACGCCGCTGGGCAGGATCGCGTTTTGTGCCGCCAGCGTGGCCTGCACCGCCTGCTGGTTCAACCCCAGCGCGGCCAGTCGTTCGGTGGAATACTCCATATAGACCACTTCGTCGCGGGTGCCGAAAATGTTGATCTTGCCGGAATCGTCCAGTTGCTGGATCGCGCGGCGGGTCCGTTCGACATAATCGCGCACCTCGCGCGGGCTGAACCCGTCAGAGGTGAACGCGTAAAGGTTGCCAAACACATCGCCAAAGTCGTCGTTGAAAGCGAAACCCGAGAATCCGTCGGGAAATTCCCCGCGGATGTCGTTCATCATGTTGCGGACCTTTTGCCATGTCTGGGGCAACGTGTCGCCGCGCACGGTGTCTCGCAGGTTCACATAGACAATCGCTTCGCCTGGGCGGGTGATCGAACGGGTAAAATCAAGCTCGGCCAGATCCTCCAGCTTTTTCTCGATCCGGTCGGTGACTTGGGTGCGCGTCTCTTCCACATCGGCACCGGGCAGGGACGAGGCGATGACCATTGTTTTGATGGCAAAGTTGGGGTCTTCCTCGCGGCCGATGCTGAAATAGGCCATCGTTCCGGCAACGATCGATACGATCATCAGGAACCACACAAACGAGCGGTGTTGCAGCGCCCAGTCGGACAGGTTGAAACGGTTCATTGGGACACGCCGGGGCCAACGATCTGGCCCTCCTCAAGAGAATGGATACCTTTGGTGATGACTTCGTCACCTGCTGCGATGCCTTCGGTGATGCGCACACGAGGCCCGAATTGCGCCCCCAATGTGACAGCCTTGCGGTGCACTGTGCCGGTCTGGCCACCAGCGTCGCGCTGTACCACCCAAACGGCGGGCAAGCCGTCTGGGTCAAGTACGGCGTCGTGGTCAAGGGTGATGTCAGGGTTGGCGGTGGCGGCCAGACTGACATGTACCAGCGCACCCAGCCGAAAGCCTTCGGGCGGGTCTTGCAGGGTCAGGTGGACACGGCGCGTGCGGGTCGAGGATGCGGCCACCGGATCAATGCGCCGCAGGGTTGCCTTGGCGGTGACAGCGGGGTTCGCGGCCAGTGTGGCGTCGAACATCAAGCCCTCGTTTAGCGCTGCGGCGTCCCGTTCCACCACATCCAGCGTGATCTCGCGCATTTCGGTGCCAGCCAGCACCACAACCGCCTGACCCGAGGTAACAGAGGCGCCCGCTTCGGCGTTGGTTCGGGTGATCACGCCGTCTTGGGGGGCAGTCAGGGTTGCAAAGCTGCGCATGTCGCGGGCCTGTGCCAATGCAGCGCGGGCCTGCTCGACGGTGGCAAGTGCTGCGGTCAGGGCGCGTTCTGCATCTTCGAGACGCGTGGCGCTATCTGTACCGCTGTTCAACAAGGTGCGGGCGCGGTTCTCGGCATCGCGGGCCGCGCGCAATTGGGCTGTGGCCACTTGCACACCTGCTTCGGCGGCGCGCACGTTGGTGTCCAGATCTTCGGGATCAAGTCGCGCCAGAACATCCCCTTTGCTGACCAGATCGCCGGTTTCCACCGGGCGTTCGGCGATGGTGCTTGCCAGCAAAAACCCAAGATCGGTTTCGGCACGCGCGGCCACGATCCCCACAAAGCGGCTGCGGTAGCCTGCTGTGGTGTCCACGATTTCCGACACCACAGGACGCGGGGTCGGTTGCGCGGGTGTTGCGGTTTCCCCGGCCAGCACGGGGGCCGCGAGATTTGCCAACAGCGTCAGGACGAGGGCGGTTTTCATTGGTTGTCTCCAACTGCGCGCACGATCCGGCCGGGATAGAGCAGTTGCGCCCCGCGTCCCACCACCACTTCGTTTTCCTCCAACCCGCCCGACAGGATGATCCAGCCGGTCTGGTAGCGGTCTACGGTGATGGCCCGCAGCGCCACCGCCATTGTATCGGGGTCAACAACCCAAACCGCAGGACCATTCGCCGTGGCCGCCATTGCGGTATAGGGCAGGGCGATGCGAGGTGCGTCGGTCAGCGTCACGGTGCCACGGATGGCGTCGCCATAAGTGATGGACGGCACAGAGTCGGGGATGGTGATCTTGATCGCAACGGTGCCTGCTGCAGGGTCCACCAGCGGCGAGATTTCGCGAACTTTACCGGTGAACTGCACCTTGGGGTGGTCGATCAGGGCAAGGTCGATGTCCTTGACGGGGTGGGGCGTGGTTGTCAGCACTTCGGGTACGTCAAAGACTGCGTCGATCTTGCCACCCAAGGCTAGTTCCAGAACCGGTTGGGCCGCGCCCACGACCTGACCGGGTTCGGCCAGCCGCGCAATCACCGTGGCGTCCATCGGGGCGGTCAGTGTCGTGTCGTCCAGCGCCTTTTGCGCGCGATCAAGCTCGGCGTTGGCTTGGGTCAGCGCGCCCTCGGTGATACGCAGGGCGTCTTCGGCGCTGTCGCGGCTGATCCGCGTGGTGGCGCCGCGATCCAGCAAAGTGTTCTGGCGGTTCAGATCTTCGATGGCTTGCGCGTGGTTTGCCTTGGCGGTGGACAGGCCGGCCTGTGCGGCGCGCAAGGCCTGCGCCTGTTGCACGCTGTCCATCTGCGCCAGAACGGCACCCTGTTTGACGTGGTCGCCCTCTTCGGCTTGCAGTTGTGCGATACGACCGCCTGCGGGGAAGGATGCGCTGAGCGTGTTGCGCGCCACCACTTCGCCGGTCAGCGAAAAGGTCAGCGTCTGGGCGCTGCGGGTGGTGGTGAACAGTTCGACCGCCAGCGGTTCTTCGGCCTGCGCGCACGGGGCAGTCAGGGCCAGCGCCACACCTAGTGACAGGACGCAAAGGCCACGTGTGAGAAGCATCATGGCGTCACCTCTTCAAAGCAACAAGTATCGTTCATATTTGTCATCACCTTTTGCATCAAATTTGCAAAGATTTCGATTTCTTCGTCGTTCAGGCCGGTCAGTGCACGGAAACCTTCGGTTGCGGTGGCCATGACACGGGTCCGTAACGCGCGGCCTTCGTCAGTCAGGTCTAACAACCATGCGCGGCGGTCTTCCGGGTCACGGGTGCGCCGGATCAGACCGCTGTGTTCAAGCCGGTCGGCAATGGTGGTCAGAGTCGAAGGCAGAACCCGCATTTCATCAGCCAGCGCGCCCATGCGTTTGGGATCAGACAACCGCACCAGCATGTGCAGGTCGTGGCGCGGCAGGTTAAGTTCGAACTCGACGGCCTGCACCCGTGTGTCCAAAGCAGTGTTCAGCGACTGGATGCTGGTCGACAGAAAAATCTCTTTCGACATTTATGCGATCCTCGGGGTGGAAGGGGATTGAAGCGGGTGACGTCGATCATGGCAATTTTAATTCAGAATATGAAACATATTTTTCCCGAAGTAAATGGCACATCTTACCAGAAGTCCTGAAAAGTGACCGCTGTTAGACCCATGATTGAATGGCCGCTTCTCTATCGCGGCCTTTTTAGTACTTAGCCGGTTGTTGCAACCTTCCGTCCGTCCTTGCGCCATTCTGGCAACCCGCCCTCAAGCCGCCGGGCGGCCAAACCACGCTTGCGCAAAGCGGTCACCGCCTGATGGGCATAGATGCAGTAGGGGCCCCGGCAGTAGGCGACGATTTCCGTAGTCGGGTCGAGCGTTGGGAGGATCCGCTCCAGATCGGCCAGCGTCGCGTTGCGGGCACCGGGAATGTGCGCGCTCGCGTATTCGTCGGCGGGGCGCACGTCGAGAACCGTCACGGAACCTTCGGCAAGTCGCGCTGCAAGCTCATCGCGGCTAACCGGCTTAGGCGCCTCTTCACCTTCTGACAGACCGCGCAGTATCTGCTCGACCTTGGCAAGGTTCCGCTCGGCGAGCAAACGCAAGAGGTCCATCAGCTCCAGCGTATTCGTATCCGTCAGCTGGTAGATCACCGCTTTTCCTTCGCGGTGGCTGGTCACTAACCCAGACCGGCGCAACTGCTGCAAATGCTGGGAGCAGTTGGCGACGGTCAGCCCGGTCTTTTCCGCCAGACCTTCCACGCCCCGCTCTCCCTGAGCCAATTGTTCGAGCAGCATCAGCCGCCCCGGGGCGGACAGGGCGCGCGCAACGAGGGCGTACTCTTCGAGAAGGGCCATTTTGGGGCTGATTGACACAAGCTGTCTCCTGAGATTAGAACAATCAAGTGAGTAATTGAATGATAGCGAATCTTTCGCACTGTGCAACCCCAAGGGTCATAGTCATGTCCGAAACCATCCTTTCTGCCGAACCCGCGATCCGCCTGTCCATTTTTCTGGGCATTCTGGCGGCGATGGCGCTGTGGGAGGTCGCGGCCCCGCGGCGGCGGCGTGACATTCCGCGTGTGATCCGCTGGACCAACAACCTTGGTCTTGTGGTTCTGGATACCGTGATCCTGCGGCTGAGCTTTCCGATTGTCGCGGTGGGCCTTGCCGTCATGGCGGAGGACAAGGGCTGGGGTCTGCTCAACAACCTTGGCGTACCGGTTTGGCTGGCCATTATGGCTTCGATGTTGCTGCTCGATCTGGCGATCTATCTTCAGCACGTCATGTTCCACGCAATCCCCGCTCTCTGGCGGCTGCACAGGATGCACCACGCCGATCTTGATTTCGACACGACTACTGGGCTGCGGTTTCATCCCGTTGAAATCCTGATCTCGATGGGAATCAAGCTGGTTGTGGTCGCGGCCCTCGGCCCGCCCGCCATCGCAGTTCTGTTGTTCGAGGTGCTTTTGAACGCCACCGCGCTCTTCAATCACGCCAACATTGACCTGCCGCGGCCCGTTGACCGTATACTGCGCCTGTTCGTCGTGACACCCGATATGCACCGCGTCCACCATTCCGTCGACCCGCGCGAGACCAACTCGAATTACGGCTTCAACCTGCCGTGGTGGGACCGGCTGTTGGGCACCTATATCGCCCAGCCCGCCAAGGGGCATGAGGGCATGGCGATCGGGATCGAGCAGTTCCGCACGCGGCGCGATCTTTGGCTCGACTGGATGCTGATCCAACCTTTGCGCGGCCCCGCGTCGGGCCACGCGCTCGATCCACGCATTACCATGAAGGAACCCACCGAATGACGGAAAACCAGCTTCAACGTGGTATCCGCGAGAACAAGGGCCAGGTCGCGCATCAGTTGATCCAGGTGATGCTCGTGGGCTTCGCCATCGGCATGACCCGCACGGTTGTCCCCGCATTGGCCGAAAGCGAATTCGGGCTCGAACGGGGCTCGTTCTTGTTGCTGGCCTCCTTCGTCGTGGCCTTCGGCGCCGTCAAGGCGGTGATGAACTTTGTCGCCGGACGCTGGTCCGAGCGGATCGGGCGCAAGCGGGTTCTGTTCTGGGGCTGGGTCGTGGCGCTGCCGATTCCTGTGATGATCTGGTATGCGCCCGACTGGAACTGGATCGTGGTCGCTACGGTGCTGCTGGGCGTCAATCAGGGGCTCTGCTGGTCGATGACGCAGACGGCAAAGCTCGACGTCACCAAGGCCGAGGAACGCGGTCTGACAATGGGGCTGAACGAATTTTCGGGCTATGTGGGCGTGGCAATCGCGGGCATCCTGACTGCATATACAGCCGAAGCCTTGGGCGCGCGCGTGGGCCTGCTAATCTTCGGCATGGTCGTGGTGCTACTGGCGCTGGTTCTGACCGTGGTCTGGGTCAAGGATACGCTGCCATGGGCCATGGCCGAAACCGCCGCGCATAAGGCGACGCCACCAAATTCATTGCCGCGCTATCCGCAAGACGTTTCGGAAAACCCGACAACGGGCGAGGTGTTCGCACTGATGAGCTGGCGTGATCGGCGCCTCTTTGCGATCAGTCAGGCAGGGCTTGTCGAGAAGTTTGTTGATGCGCTGGTCTGGGCGCTGTTCCCCGTTTTCCTCGTGGGAAAGGGCGCAAGCCTGACCGAGGTCGGCTGGATCGTCGGCGTCTACGGTTTTGTCTGGGGCGGCTCGCAGTTGTTCGCCGGGCGGCTGTCGGACCATGTCGGACGATTCTGGCCCAATGTGCTGGGCATGTGGATCTGCGGTTCGGGCGTGGCGATGGTGGTGCTGGGTTCGGGCGCGCTCTGGTGGTCGGTCTCGGCAGGCGTGGCGGGCTTTGGCATGGCGCTGCTTTATCCGAACCTTTCGGCGGCAGTGGCCGACATCACGCCACCCGCGTGGCGCGGATCGGCCATCGGGGTCTACCGCTTCTGGCGCGATCTCGGCTATGCCATCGGCGCGCTTGGCCTTGGACTCGCCGCCAACCTGTCCGGGGCGGCCGAGGCGGCCTTCTGGTTCGTTGCGATTTCGATGTTCGTTTCCGGCGGCCTGCTGTTCTGGCTTGGCGCAGAAACGCACCCGCGTCTCAACCCCGCGCCTCGACCGGAACCCGCATCGACATGCGCACCCTGAACTGAGGATAAACCATGAAACATCTGATCCTTTTGAACGATCCGCCTTACGGCACCGAGCGCAGCTTTAACGGCTTGCGCATGGCCCACGCCTGGCCAGGAACGGCCCCGTGGCCGAGATCACCGTCTTCTTGATGGCCGACGCTGGCCGCCAACAAGGTGCTGGTGTTCTGATGGTGAAGACGCTCGCGCATACCGCCCGAGCACGCTTCGGGTCGCAGGACGGTCGAACGTTGTTGTCATGCAGAGCGGCTTCAATGGATGACGACAGGACGCGGCTTACAAACCTTAACTGTTAATCCGCGTTGAGACAGAAAGATCAGCGCACAAAGGATCAGACTGGTCGCCAATCAGGCAAAGGTCAGCCTGCTCTCTCGTTGCGGCGTCGGGCCAGTTCGCGGTAAAGCGCCTCGCGGGCGACGCCCAATTCATTCGCAACATCCTGCCAGTGGCCTTTCTGTGGCAGATGGTTTCCTTCCCCAAGCCACGCATCCAACCTGTCTGCTACCTTGGGCAGAGACCGAATTTCTGATCGGAATCGCGCTGCCTGAACCCCGCGGGCCAGCGTTGCGGCCCAGCTGGCGGCGAAACCTGCATCCGCTGCCAGAGCAGACAGGAAAACGGGTTTGGGCAGCGCCAGAACGACACAGTCCGTCGCGGCAGTCGCGTCGCAATGGTATCTGTCGGAATAGGCTGACGCTTCGGCCACGATCATGCCCGGCATCGCCCGTTGCAGAACCAGTTCCGCGCCATGCACCGTATGGCGGCACAAATGGACTTGCCCCGCATTTACCATGAACATCTCGGACACGGGCGCCGCGCTGCGGAACAGAACAGCTCCCGCTGAGAGTTGAACGGATCGTGATCCGGTGAACAGGGTTTCCAAGCCTTGCGACATGATTGCGATCATATGGCATGGGCAGCGGGCCTGCAATAAAGGTGCAACCGGAACCGCGAGAATAACCTATGAAACTGATCCCACTGACGTTGTTTGCTGTAACCTTGCCTTGCTTTACCTTTGCGCAGGAACTGACGGCCCACGGCAATTTCCGTCACATGATACACTCGGGCGAAACCGATGGCACGATTGCCCTCGACACGCTGACCGCCCCTTCAGCATGGGGTCTGGGCGCCATCGCCGGCCTGCGTGGTGAGATATTGATCCGTGACGGTGCAATCCTGGTCAGCCGTGGTGATGACGCGCACGCCCGTGTCGCGCCACCCGAGGCAGGTGAGGAAGCTGTCGTACTGGCCTATGGCACCGTTACGGACTGGCAGAAGATCGAGATCCCGCATGACATGGCGCCCGATCGTCTGACCCACTTCATTGAAATACAGGCGCAAAGCATCGGCCTTGATCTTGACGGCGGGTCTCCAATCCGCGTGCAGGGCAGCTTTCCCCATCTGGTCTGGCATGTGGTGACGGGCGAGGCATCGGCGCAAGGCGCAGATGGAGGGCATGGCAGGGGACATTCCAATATCCAGTCCGGGATGAACATCTACGACGAAGCGGGGACGACTGGCGAGATCGTTGGCGTTTACACGGGCGCCGCACTGGAGGGTATCGCCTCGCATCCGGGCAAGAAACTGCATCTGCATTTTGTCTCTTCGGACGGGATGCGTTCCGGCCATGTGGACGAGATCACGATCCCCGCAGGTGCTGCGCTGTTGCTTCCCAAAGCCCAGCAAGCCGCAGCGCTTGATCCCGCCGTGCATGATCCCGCTCCCGCCTTGCGTGAAGGCGGGCAATCAGCTTTTGCCGCGCTTCAGGAAATCACGGTCGCGCTGATGGCCGATCCCGCAACGGATTGGAGCAAGGTGGATATCGAAGCCCTGCGCCGTCACCTGATCGAAATGGACAACGTCACGCTGCGGGCCGATGTCACCCGCGAAAAGATCGACGAAGGGGCGCGTTTCGTCGTGACTTCCGCGAATCCTGACGTCACGGCTTCGATCCGCGCAATGGTGCCGGCGCATGTGGCCACAATGAACGGAGTGGAAGGCTGGGCTATGCAGGTTGAAGAGGTCGAGGGCGGCGTCATCATGACCGTCACCGGACCCGACACCGCACGCATTCGGGGGCTTGGCTTCATCGGTCTGATGACGGTTGGGATGCACCATCAGGCCCATCATATGGCGCTGGCTTCGGGCCGGAGCCAGCACGATCACTGAGGGTTTTCTGTGACGCAAATTGTCTTGACCCTTGCCGCGCTTTTCTTGCCATTGCTCGACACCCAAGCCGCGTTCACCGGCGAATTCGACTAGGTCGGTCGAATTCAGGGCGTGATGGAGTTTTTGGACAGGGCCAAGTGGCCGGACAGCGTCGCCGCCATCGAGGCGCTGAACTCACAGCTTTATTGTCCCCCGACACAGCCCCTGACGACCTTGGCGCAGGCACGGGCAGGCACACGCAACTATCTGCAAGATCTGCGGGACAGGATGCGCGCCCATATTGACGACGGCGCGGGCGTCATCGGTTCCGTCGATGTTGACCGCTCGGCCTTTTTCTATCCGGAGCAGTTTGATGCCTTGGCGGGTCGCAACGCTCAGGCGAACTGGCTGCGCCTGCAAGGTGCTGAAGATACGTCAGAATGACAACGTGATCGTCAGCTTTCGCCTATCCCGAATTCAGATCGAGCATCTGTGGAGAGATCATAGATTTCGCCTCGCTTCAGACGCCAAATCGCGCGCTGGGCGTGGCGTGAGCTAGTTCTGGCCAGTACCTGTGGTCATTCACAATATTCTCACATGATCGAATTTCGCACACTCAATAACAGCAACTCCGTCTTGGAACTTTCCCCATTTCCCAGGGCGGTGCAACATCACAAAGGAAAGCCCCTTCTGACCAAAAGGGGAAAAACTAAGGAATTTCCCCGCGCAACTGTTCCATGAGCAGATGCCGTTTTGCATCCTTGAAGTGGACCATTTCTCAAACGCCCTTCTGGACGAACGACCCTTCGAAAATGGGATGTCTGGCTCAATGCCGAACTCGAAGCCGGATTGCCTGAAAAGCAGATCTTGGGGCTGTTCTATGGTGAGGGGCCGGATTGGGGCAACGCCGGCTGGCGGGAGATGGCGGTGAGTGTCGGCAGTCACCTCAATCTTGTGATTCAGGCGCGATAGAATAAGCACTCAACCGATCCGGTCTTGGTGAAAGCCATCGCAGTGACCAGCCTTTGGACACTGACGTTCGGAACGCCATCCTTGGGTTTCGATGACTCCAAGCTACGACGCACTGTTTTCCTTGCGCAAAAGGATGACCGTTCCTGCGGGGTCAGAGGTCCAGTGTCCGGTCACGCCTGTCAGCGGCTCCAGTTCTTCGCGCTGCGGGCTACCCAAAACGGCAAGGGCCGCGTCAGGGTCTTCGTCGAACAGTTCGATCCAGACGTCGACCTGGCTCTGGTGCGGCACGCGATCAATCCAAAGGGTCATCGCCCCGAACTCAAAGCCGATGCTTTCCTCCAATTCGCGCGACACCGTCAGCCCGACACGGTCGCGGTAAAAGGCAACCGTATCACGCCAGCGATGCAGTGGAACCTTGATCGCGATATTCTTTCCAGGTCTCATTTTTCCGTTTCTCCTGTTATTTAACGCTTACTTGTAAAAACCGGCGCGCAGATTGATGCCGTGTTCCAGCCAAGCTTTCATCGCGCAAAGCATTCCGGTCCAACCCTCGCAGTTTCCCATGCACGCCTTCAGGCCGGTATCGGTCTCGGGCCAGCCAAATTCGCTGATCCGGACCAGCGTGCGCCCGTCCTCCAGTTGCTGAAAGTCCATCGTGACCGTGGTCCAGCTGCCCGGCGTGTAATCCGCCTCCCATTGTAGGACGATACGTTCATCGGGAATGACCTCTTGGACGAGGACCGGGAACGCACCAGGAAAATCATGGAAATCCCAAGTCACTTCCGCGCCGGTTTCTAGTCGGCCCCGCGCACCCCCGGTCGTGAAGTAATTCGACAAGAGATCCGGATCCACGACTGCTTCGAAGACTTCCCCGACAGGTTTCGCGATCCGCCCCGCTACGGTGAATTTCAACTCCATTGTGCGATTCCTCTTTTGTTTCGTACAATAATGTTATAAATTTATAACATGTCAACGGAAGAAAAATTCGACAGTCTTTTCAAGGCGCTCGGCCATAGAGTGCGACGGAAGATGCTTGACCGGCTACGTGATGGGCCCCAAACGACCGGCGCACTTTGCGAGGCGCTGCCTGAACTTGACCGCTGCACAGTCATGCAACATCTGTCCGTGTTGGAGAAAGCCGGATTGATCGCCATCGAGAGGCGTGGCCGCGAGCGCTGGAACCATCTGGATGCACTTCCGATCCATGATCTGCAACGGCGCTGGATCGGTCCCTATGCGGCCTACGCGGTTTCCATGTTGGGTGATCTCAGTGATGCGGTGGAAGGCGAAGTTGCCAGCGCAGAGTAAAGGATTGATGCTGGGGCGCGGCGGGCTCGAACTGGCCGTGCCAAAGTACCGTGATCGGGTTCTTAGCTTCGGACCAGATCAACAGGCCGTAAAGATGACCATACTAAGTTGCGCGAAGTCAGTCGGGCGGCGTGAAAGCTGGTCGCAGGGTTGAACCTGCTGGGCGGACCTGTAGCGCAACAGCGGATTGGTCCCGCCGCGAAAACCGGGGGAACCCGCGCAACGATTTTGCACGGGCTCGCGCGCCTGTAGATATCGCAAAACTTTGGTTTGCCGGGTGCGCGCGTGTCCGGTCTCCCCGAAATGCCGCCTTGCGGCGGCATTTTCTAATTTTTAATGGCCATTTCAAATGGATGAAATGGACAAGTTGGCCGCCCGAGCGGGTTTGTGGTTATAGACGGCTAACCGCGCAGGGCATGGTGCAGGATGACCGGAACGGCCAGATCTTCTTCGTCGCCCAGATGGCGATCCAGAAACGCACGGATCGCGCCGGTCTGTGTTATCAGCAGACCGGCTTCTTCGCGGGCGGCGGCTTTGTCCAACTGCACAAGCTTGATCACGCGGCTGCCGATGTGGCTGAAATCATCCAGTACACGGTCCAGTGCCTCGTGATCCTTTTCCAGTATCTCCAGCCCCGCATCAAAGCGCGGGTCCACCGCTGACAGTTCGGGAAAGAACGTGCGATCCTCGAAGTGATGGTGCCCATGCAAATTGCGCACCAGCGCAGTTCCATAGCGGCCCAGATGATCGGCAAAATCGTCCGGATCGTGATTGCGGTCTAGAAAGCCCTGTGTCTGGTCGTGCAAATGGTCTGCCAGCACGCGGAACTTTTCGTGGGCGCGCATCCACTGGCGGGTGGATTTGGCAAAATGCGGATTGGCCGCCCAGGCGTCACGGGGGTAGTCGTGCAGCAGCACACCCATTTCGGCAGGCATATCAGTTGTGCGGATGGGGATGAGATCGGTCATGGCGGTCTCCTTTCCCGACAACAGATAGGCAGGGTGGCGGGCGTTTTGATCTGCGCAAGAGCGCACAGATCGCAGGCGTCTGGCGCACTGACCTGCGCTTGATCTGCGGCCCGAAGGACACGAAAGCGCATGATTATTCTACAAACTCCATAGGGACGTTTTCTCTGCGGGCTGGTATGTCATAGAGAGGGCACAGCCGGGGGGCAGATATAACGGGACCGATTGATGTTCAAATACGCACCCGCAGCGCTGATCGCGCTGTTGCCCTTTTGCGCACAGGCGCAAGAGTACACACGTTTGGGCTTTGGCTATCTGCTCACAAATGATTTCATCGGTGACGGGCAGGACCGCTGGCGCACCGGTTCGGTCGCCTCGTCGCGCGTCTGGGGCAGGGGCTGGGACGGCGCATTACCTTCAGGCTTTGGCGATCTGATCGAATTGCGGCTGGGCGCCGAGATCATCGCGCCTGCCAATCTCGAAGCCCCCGATCCCGCCGACCGCCCTTATGCGGGGGCACTGTCGGTCGGGCTGCACAGCCACTTTCAGGCCTATGGGATGGACATGGCCGTGGGCGGTGATCTGGTTGTGGTGGGCCCATCAACGGGGTTGGACGCATTCCACGGCGCAATGCACGATGTCTTTGGCGGGCCAGATGTCTCCGACGCGACCCGTGCGGCGCAGATCGACAATGGAATATATCCCACACTGGTGGTCGAAGCCGGACGCAGATTTTCCTATGGCGACCGCGTCGTGCGTCCGTTTGTCGAAGGGCGTGCAGGGGCCGAAATGCTGGTGCGGGCCGGTGTCGATGTGCGCTGGGGCGGGTTAGAGCAGGGTGGCCTGCTGGTGCGCGATCCGGTCAGCGGCCAGCACTACCGCGCCATCGATGGCGGCGCGACCGGCTTTGGCTTTGTGCTGGGGGGCGACGTGACCCATGTGGCCGGAAGCGTGTTCCTGCCCGAAGATCGCGGATACAAGCCGCGCGACGCACGGGTGCGCGCCCGCGCAGGCATGGAATGGCGCGGCGAGAACGGCGGCGGCGTGTTTTATGGCCTGAGCTATCTGGGTCAGGAATTCGAGGGACAGGGCGAAGGGCAGTTCGTTGGCAGTTTTCGCGCGCACTTCCGGTTCTGAATGAGGTTGATCCTGCAACAGTTCGTAGATCAACATAAATAAACGCTATGCGCATCGAATCAGTTTTGATACGCTGATAGCAATAAAAAACTAAGAGGCAGGCAAGCAGGCAATGGGAACGGGCTTTCGTGGCACGTTTGTCATCTCCTGGTCGCAAACAGAAATAGACGGTCTTGAGGCCGCTCCGATGCAGTCCCTCAACGTAGGGGCGGCGTGGTCATGGTATGGTGATCCAGTGCGTGTGGATGGCCCGTCGGATATTTTGCGACTGGATGGTGCAGACGGTTCAGAGAATTTGCGCAAGCGGGCGGCACGTATGGTGCATCGCCTTGTGGGCGCGGCGTTGGATTATACGCCAGCGGATCATGTGAAATGGGACGAGGCGGCCCCGCTTCTGGACAGCAGTTTTGTTGTCACGGACGGCGCCCGCACATTTACAGTCACCTTGATCGAGGTCGGGCGCGGGGCGCAGCCGTTGCTGATGTTCCTGAACGATATTCCGCCACGCAACAGCGATCTTTGGGTGGTGCATCACACTTTGGGTGCCAATCGCGGCAATCCAACGGGGCGCGATGCGGGCGGAGTGATCTGCTTTACCCCCGGCACGTGGATCAGCACACCGGACGGGGCGCGGCTGATCGAAGAGTTGCGCGAAGGCGATCTGGTCCAGACCAAGGACAGTGGCGCGCAGCCGATCGAATGGGTGGGCAGCCGCCCGATGACCGGCGCGCGTTTGTTTGCCATGCCGCATATGCGGCCCATTCGCATTCGGGCAGGCGCCTTGGGCGTTGAACGCCCCGATGAATCGCTGCTGGTTTCCCCCGAACACCGGATGCTGGTAAAAGGCGATGTGGCGCAGGCGCTGTTCAACACGCCCGAAGTGCTGGTTGCGGCCAAAGACCTGATCAACGGGCGCACGATCACGGTGGATTTGCAGGTACCGCAAGTGACCTATGTGCATCTGATGTTGCCGTGCCACGAAATTCTGTGGGCCAATGGCGTCGAGACAGAAAGTTTTCATCCCGCCAATACGGCGTTGACCACGCTGGCCTCGGGCGACCGCACACGCCTGTTGGAGTGGTTTCCTGATCTGGACTATGATCCGCACATCTATGGCCGCTTTGCGCGGCGCAATCTGTCGGGGTCGGAAGCTGCGATCTTGCGGCACGCGGCTTAAGGGGGCGCTGCCCCCTGACCCCCGGGATAATTGGGGCCAAAAGAAGATTCAGGAGAAACCGGGAGTGCCTGTGTCGTCTGGCCTGCGGGCGAGGTGCTTGGTCTTGATCGTTCGCGAGGTGTCGCGGCTGCCGTCGTGGCTGTAACCGGGGGCGGCAAAGGCGTATTTCAGACGTTGGCCCGCGGTCAGGCCGGGTTGGGTCACGTCGCGCCAGATGCCGATCCATTCGTGAAAGGCCACGCGAAGCGGGTTGAACGTTCCCAGATTCTGCACCAGCCCGTAATCGGGCTTGTCGCTGTCCTGTTCGGGGACAAAGGTTCCGAACAACTTGTCCCAAATGATAAAAACGCCAGCGTAGTTGGCATCAAGGTAGCGGGCGTTGCGTCCGTGGTGGACGCGGTGATGGCTGGGCGTGTTCATCACCGCTTCGAACCAGCGGGGCAGGCGGCTGATCGCTTCGGTGTGAATCCAGAACTGGTAAATCAGATTCAGGCCGCCGACGAACAAGACCATCGCAGGGTGGAACCCCAGCAGGATCAGCGGCGTGCGTACAATCATCATGAAGGTGAATGTGCCTGTCCACGTCTGGCGAAGTGCTGTGGTCAGGTTGTAGTGCTGGGATGAATGGTGGTTGACGTGGCTGGCCCAGACCCAGCGGATGCGGTGGCCAAAGCGGTGGACCCAGTAATACCGCAGGTCGTCCAGCACGAAACACAGCGCAATCACCCAAAGGCTGTTGCCCAGATCCAGCGGGGTCAGCGCCCAGAGCCACATGAAAAATGCGTAAGCGACAAACCCCAGCAGGATGCCCGAGGCCACATTGCCTGCACCCATCACCAGCGACGTCAGCGCGTCGCGTGTCTCATAGCGACCGCCGCGACCTTTGATCACGATCCATGCAAGTTCGGCCACGATGGCCGCGATGAAAAAGGGTACGGCCAGTTGAACGACATCGGGATAGGTCATGAGGTGGCTCCGGTGAGGGCTTTGCGCCATGTGCGGCGTTCGGTGTCTGTCAGCACCAGCGTGATGCGTGGCGCGGCGGGGTCGCGCAGGGTCAGCCTCAGACCCTTGGCCGTGTCGGCAATGCGCGGTGCGATCAGTTGGCGTGCGGTGGTGTTTGCACCGACCGCCCAGACCAGCCCTGCGCCATTCTCGGTTTGGATCAGAGCGGCACGGCCAGAGGCCGTCACCGTAATCTCTTGAGGCTCTGCATCGGGGTATTCGCGCAGCCATCCGGCCCGTGCGCTGTCTTCGCCCAGCGGTGTGATCTGCGACAGGCCCAGCAGATGCAGCGCCAACGCAATGCTGGCGATGCCGCCGATAACGAGGATCAGCAGAAGATACAGTGGCATGGGGCACCTTCCCGAGCGTTTTATCCGGATCATATCAGCGGACACAAGCGGGAGGCGTCAAGTGCGGCGTAGGGTCAACAAGATGCGCAAAAGGCCGGATCGGGCATCGCGCTAGGTCCGGTGGGAGACAGAAATGCTGAGCGAATTGGCCCCGTTTCCGATCAGGGTCCGGGCCTGCGCAGACAGATCGAGAAATGCCGCAGCCCCTTCAAGATCGCGAAACACGTCAGCGTTGATCAGGGGGCAATTGCCCAGCAAGGTCGTGAACATCCGCCCCATGCCAAAACCCAGATCACCCGGTGCCAGCAACGCAAGGCGCACTTCTACGCCGACTTTCTGGCGAAAGGCCTTGGTGTTTTCCGCCATCATACTGACGTCGGAATATGTCAGCTCGTTCGTTTCAGTGCCCCGGAAATCCTGAAGGACGTCGAATGCAGGGTCATAATCGGGCACATTCCGATAGCCCGTCATCATGGCGTAGAGCTCAGACCTGGTCAGGTTGCCCCAATAGCGCAACCATATCAATTTATGCTCGGGAAAGGCCCGACAATCACATGGCACAACGGGTCACCCGGTAAGGACAGCAAGCCATCAATATCATAATATCCGACGGTGCCCAAGCCCCGGGATGTGCCGTTGGCCATTGTCGTGCGCCGCAGGGCCGCACAGTCATTTGCCAGTCAGCGACTGCCCCGTCAGTTCGGCAATGATGGCCTTGGCGCTGTCCGAATTCCACTCGGCGTCGCCGCGCAGGCGGGCGATTTCTCGGCCTTCGGGGTCTATGATCACGGTGATTGGCAGGCCGAAAATTCCCATCTGCGAGGCCACTGCCTGTTTGGGGTCCTGATGGCGGGGCAGGTTGTCGATTTGCATGTCGGCAAAGAATTTCTTGATGCCTTCGGGGGAATTGCGACCCGCGGCCAGTGTCAGCACTTCGAAATCATCGCCACCGAATTGCGTTTGCAGCTCTGACAGCATTGGCATTTCCTTGCGACATGGCGCGCACCATGTGGCCCAGAAGTTCAGCAAAACCCATTTGCCTCGATGATCTTCCAGCGTTGCGGTGCCGCCACCGTCCTGCAATTGGAATGCGGCTGTGGATGTGGCTTGGGGGGTGTCATGGAACACCAGTTTCTTCATTGATCCGTCGCGCAGGCCCATTGCGGTCTGTACATCGGCAAGGGCAGTATTTGCACCCAAGGCAAGGGCCGTATACACGAGCGCAGCAAAGAGTTTCTTCATATTCCCTCCAAAGGTCCAAACCATGACAGACAAGACTGCAAACACCATGTGGGGCGGCCGCTTTGCCGCCGGCCCGGACGCGATCATGGAGGCGATCAATGCCTCGATCGGGTTCGACCAACGGATGGCGGCGCAGGACATTGCAGGCTCGCGCGCCCATGCCGCAATGCTGGGTGCGGTGGGCATTATCACTACTAGTGATGCCGAGACCATTCGGGAAGGGCTACTCACGGTCTTGTCAGAGATCGAGGCAGGGACTTTTGAATTTTCCACCGCACTCGAAGACATTCACATGAACGTCGAGGCGCGGCTGAAAGAGGTGATCGGTGAGCCGGCGGGGCGACTGCACACAGGCCGCAGCCGGAATGATCAAGTTGCGACCGATTTCAAACTGTGGGTCCGCGATCAGCTGGACGCCGCCGAGGCGGGTCTGCTGGCGCTGATCGACGCGCTGCTGGCGCAGGCCGAAGCGGGGGCCGATTGGGTGATGCCCGGTTTCACCCACCTGCAAACCGCGCAGCCGGTGACCTGGGGCCATCACATGATGGCCTATGTCGAAATGCTGGGCCGCGATCTGAGCCGTGTGCGCGATGCGCGGGCGCGGATGAATGAATGCCCCTTGGGGGCTGCGGCACTGGCGGGCACCTCGTTCCCCATCGACCGCGAGATGACGGCGCAGGCGCTGGGCTTTGACCGGCCTGCGGCAAACTCGCTGGATGCTGTCAGCGACCGCGATTTCGCGCTGGAATTTCTGGGTGTGGCCAGCATCTGCGCCATGCACCTCAGCCGGTTCGCCGAAGAACTGGTGATCTGGTCGTCGGCGCAGTTCCGGTTCGTAACCCTCTCCGACCGGTTCAGCACCGGATCGTCGATCATGCCGCAAAAGAAGAACCCCGATGCCGCCGAGCTGATCCGCGCCAAGGTGGGCCGGATCATGGGGGCCAACGTGGGCCTGATGATGGTGATGAAGGGGCTGCCGCTGGCCTATTCCAAGGACATGCAGGAAGACAAGGAACAGGTGTTCGACGCCGCCGACAACTGGATGCTGGCGCTGGCCGCTATGGAGGGCATGGTGCGCGACATGACCGCCAACCGCGAAAGCCTCGCCGCCGCTGCGGGTGCCGGTTTCAGCACCGCAACCGATCTGGCCGACTGGCTGGTGCGGGTTCTGGGCATGCCGTTCCGCGATGCACACCACGTTACTGGTTCGCTGGTCGCGATGGCCGAAGCCAAGGGCTGCGATCTGCCCGATCTCAGCCTTGCCGATATGCAATCCGTTCACAGTGACATCACGGACGCTGTCTTTGATGTGTTGGGGGTGCAAAATTCGGTGAATTCGCGTATGTCTTATGGTGGAACGGCCCCCGCGCAGGTGCGCGCGCAGGTCAAACGCTGGCGCGAGGTGTTGAAATGATCCGAACAATTGCTGCATTGTCCCTGTTGGCGCTTGCAGCCTGTGGTGCCGACGGCGAACCCGTGCAACCGACGATGAACGCGGGTATCAGTCTGGGCACGTCCGGTGTCGGAACTCATGTCGGCTTGGGGCTGCGCAAAGGGCCGCTAACTTTGGGGTATCGTGTGAAATGATCCGTATTTTTGTATTTTTGACCGCCATCGCTGGGTTGGCTGCCTGTGATCCCGGCGCATCATCGCGTGAGGCACAGCGCGCACCCAACGACCGCCAGCAACCTTCGGTGACCGAACCGGGGTTGCATGTGTCCGGATTTGCCAAAGTCGGTGTGGTCAAGACGTTCTGATGTCAGCGCTGCGCGGTGTGTATCTGGCTCTGGCGATCTGGGGTGCGGTGCATCCGATGTATTGGTTCGTGACGTGGTTTCGCAAAAACGGCTTTGACATCGGGCTGATGGTGGACGCATGGCATGTCAATGCCGCGTCCAGCGGGCTGGTCTGGGATCTGACGATTGCCGCGATCACCCTGACCGTTTGGATTTGCTCCGAAGTTTGGGTGCGTCGCAACTGGCTGGCGCTGATCGCCATTCCCGCCACGTTTTGCATCGGGGTCAGTTGCGGTTTGCCGCTTTATCTGTTCTTGCGGACGCGGGCCATAACGTGATCCCGCCCTCTGAATGGTCTCTGATTTGAGCGATTTCAGAAACAGTCCTGCCAAATTTACGCCATTATCTCGTACTATTCTTGCCAAAACAGGTACAAGACAGCAGGGCAATTGGCAATGAATATGCAAACCCACCCGCAAAAGGCGCTTTTGGCGGCCCCGCCAAACCCTGCACCCGCCGCCAGCCAGACTATGATCGAAGTGGCCCGCAAACACGGGGTCAGCCCGGTGCGGCAAATGCGCGAGATGTGGACGCTGAAACGTGGCCCCGGCAAGCTTGAAGGTCACGAATACCACGCCACTGGTGTTTATGTGCCTGACATGGCGATGGATGACAAAAAGACTTATGTGGGTCGTATCGGCAGCTATAATATCAATGTGCGCCTGTCGCCTCCCAAGCTGACGGAAACCCGTGCGTTTCTGCGCGACAAGGTGATGTATACCGCATTGTTGACACAGTTGAGCTTGCCCACAACCACCACGCAAGCGGTGGTGTCTGCACGTCGTGTGTTTGGTGCGATTCCAGCGCTGCGCAACCCTGACGCTGTGGCGCAGTTTTTGCAAAATGAAGCTGTCTATCCGATCTTTGCCAAACCTTGCGAAGGCGCGGGCAGTGTCGGATCAGCCCTGATCACCGGTCTGGATCGTGGCGCGGGCCTGCTGCATCTGGGCAATGGCCGCGATGTGGGTCTGGACAGTTTTGCCCACGAGATTTTCCACGACTATCCAGAAGGGTTCATCCTGCAATCAGCGATCCGCCAGCATCCCGATATGGCCGCCATGACGGGTGATGCGGTTGGCACATTGCGGATTGTCACGCTGCGGGATGCGCATGGTGTTTCAATGCTGTATACCGTATGGAAGGTGCCCTCACCAAAGGCGATGTCCGACAATTTCTGGCAGGCAGGCAGCATGGTCGCCGAGGTCGACGACACAGGGCGCGTGGTGCGTTGCAACAAGGGCAGCGGCTTGAGCGCCGAGTGGATCGACATGCATCCGGTGTCGCAGCGTCCCTTTGCGGGGTTTCAGATCCCCCACTGGGATCAGGTCCAGCACGTCGCGCAACAGGCGCATATGATGTTCCCTGAATTTGGTATCGTCGGGTGGGACATGGCCGTTGGACCACAAGGTCCGGTGATCGTGGAATGTAACGACAACCCGTTCCATACGCTGTACCAGTTGGCCACGGGGCGCGGCATCCTGAACACAGACTTTACCCCAAAGCTGGACGCGGCGGCGGCAGAGTCTCAGGCAATCCTGCGCGGCAAGGTCGCAATCTTTCAGGCGCGCGAAAAGGCCAAGAAGCGCAAAGCGTGATTGATCCTGCGCCGCCGCTGGATTAAGCGGTCTGGCATGGATCATTTTCTGTATCGCAATGGCGCTTTGTACGCCGAGGATGTCCCGGTGGCCGACATTGCCGCCGCCGTTGGCACACCGTTTTATGTCTATTCCACCGCCACCCTGTTGCGCCATTACCACCTGTTCGACGAGGCGCTCGAGGGTATGGACCACATGGTGTGCTACGCGATGAAGGCGGCCAGCAATCAGGCCATCCTCAAGACTTTGGGCGATGCAGGGGCGGGCATGGACGTGGTCTCGGGCGGGGAATACCGCCGCGCGCGCGCCGCAGGCGTGCCGGGCGAGCGGATCGTGTTCAGCGGTGTCGGCAAGACGGCGGACGAAAT
Organism: Pseudosulfitobacter pseudonitzschiae; assembly: GCF_002222635.1. Classification (NCBI taxonomy): domain Bacteria; kingdom Pseudomonadati; phylum Pseudomonadota; class Alphaproteobacteria; order Rhodobacterales; family Roseobacteraceae; genus Pseudosulfitobacter; species Pseudosulfitobacter pseudonitzschiae. The sequence goes on from NZ_CP022415.1 coordinate 409,498, forward strand.
GCGCACAGCGCTTGAGGGTGGCATTCGCCAGTTCAATGTCGAATCCGAGCCGGAAATGGAAATGCTCAGCGCTGTGGCTGTCAGCATGGGCAAGGTGGCTCCGATCACCATCCGCGTAAATCCTGACGTTGATGCAAAAACACATGCCAAAATTGCCACCGGCAAATCCGAGAACAAATTCGGCATTCCCATCGCTCGTGCCCGCGCGGTCTATGCCCATGCGGCCAACCTTGCGGGGCTTGAGGTGATCGGCATCGACGTACACATCGGCAGCCAACTGACCGATCTGACCCCGTTCGAGGCCGCCTATCAGAAGGTTGCAGACCTGACCGTGCAACTGCGCGCGGATGGTCACACTATCCGCCGTCTGGATCTGGGGGGCGGTCTGGGCATCCCGTATGAGCGGTCGAACGCGGCCCCGCCGTTGCCGACGGATTATGGCGCGATGGTCAAGCGTACGCTGGGACATCTGGAGTGCGAGGTCGAGATCGAGCCGGGCCGTCTGATCGCGGGCAATGCGGGTTTGATGGTCAGCAAGGTGATCTATGTGAAATCCGGCGAAGGCCGCGATTTCCTGATCCTTGACGGTGCGATGAACGACCTGATCCGGCCTGCGATGTATGACGCTTATCATGACATCATACCAGTTGTTGAGCCCGAGGCGGGAACCGAACAGCAACCTTATGATGTGGTTGGGCCCGTTTGCGAATCCGGTGACACCTTTGCCAAGCGGCGGATGATGCCGGCGCTGGCTGCGGATGATCTTGTGGCATTCCGCAGTGCCGGTGCCTATGGCGCCGTCATGAGCAGCGAGTATAATTCGCGGCCCCTGATACCGGAAGTTCTGGTGAAAGGTGATCAATTCGCGGTTATCCGCTCACGCCCGACCTTTGACGAAATGATAAATCGCGATACCATTCCCGAATGGGTGTGACGCGTCCGCGTGTCGCCCTATGTCATACTCAAGTATGAGGTAACGTCGACACATGGCCAATTCTTCCCGACCTGACACGCCCGCAGGGCTGCGCGCCTTGCGCTGGCCCTTGCGGTTGACGTGGGCTGGGATGCTGGCAGAGAACCTGTCGCGCGCGTTGTGGCCCTTGCTGGCGGTGGTCTTTACAGTGCTGGCGATGCTGATGCTGGGCCTGCATGATATCGTCTTGATCGAAGTGGTTTGGAGCGCAGCGGTGCTCAGTGGCCTCGCGGCTGCTGCCGCGTTGGTTTACGCGTTTCGGCAGTTCCGTTTGCCCACATGGGCGCAGGCCCTGACCCGGTTGGATGCCAGTCTGCCGGGGCGACCCATTCAGGCATTGATGGACGATCAGGCGATTGGCCTCGGCGATGCGGCCTCGGCTGCGGTCTGGGCTGCGCACCAGAAACGTATGGCTGCGCGCGCGTCGCAGGCCCGCGCCGTGCCGGGCGATCTGCGTGTCGCGCGGTATGACCCATTTGCCCTGCGCTATGTGGCGTTGCTGGCCTTTGTGGTGGCGCTGCTGTTCGGGTCGATCTGGCGCGTGGGAACGGTCACAGAGATGACACCGGGCGGCGGAGGGCTGGCCACCGGTCCGGTCTGGGAGGGCTGGGCCGAAAGCCCACGCTACACCGGATTGCCCACGATCTATCTTAACGACATCCCGCAAGGAACGCTGAAACTGCCTGTGGGCAGCCTGATCACCCTGCGTCTTTATGGCGAAGTGGGCGCGCTGACCGTGTCCGAAACAGTGTCGGGCCGCGTGGGTGACGTGCCGCCCGCCTCGGGAGCTGCGCATGATTTTACCGTGACGCAAAGCGGTGACATTTCGGTCAACGGCCCCGGCGGGCGCAACTGGCAGGTGGCCGTGGTGCCCGATGATGCGCCGTCTGTACTGATCCTTGATGATCCCGAACGCGCAGCGCTGGGCGAGATGACTTTGCCGTTCTCTGCCAATGATGACTATGGAGTCGAGGCGGGTGAGGCGCGGATTGCGCTGGACCTGGCCAATGTTGACCGCATCTATGGACTGATCCCCGAACCCGAGGACCGTCCCGAAATTATCGTACCCTTGCCGATGCCCATCGCTGGCGATCGCCGCGCGTTCGAGGAAAATCTGGTCGAGGATTTCTCGGAGCATCCCTGGGCCAATCTGCCAGTCACGATCACGCTGAGCGTTCTGGACGCCGCCGAACAGCAAACCCAATCGGTCCCGCGCGAGATCACCTTGCCCGGCCGTCGCTTTTTTGATCCGCTGGCCGCAGCCATCATCGAGATGCGCCGCGATCTGCTGTGGAACCGCAGCAACGCTGAACGCAGTGCGCAGGTGTTGCGCGCGATCAGCTACAGGCCGGACGAGGTGTTTCGCAAGGAAACCCGGTATTTGAAGCTGCGTCAGGCCATCCGCCAGATGGAGACGTTGGCCAACTACGGTATGAATGACGAACAGCAACAGGCCTTGGCTGACGACCTGTGGAAACTGGCAATTGAACTGGAAGAAGGCGATTTGGCCGATGCGTTGGACCGGATGCGGCAGGCACAGGAACGTCTGGAACAGGCCATGCGCGAAGGCGCGTCCGAGGCCGAAATCGCGGAGCTGATGAACGAATTGCGCCGCGCTACCGAGGATTACCTTAAACAGTTGGGGGAACAGGCCCAGCGCGAGGCCGAACAGAACGGTGACCAGCAACAGGGCCAGCAGGACGGCATGCAGATGACGCAAGACGACTTGCAACGCATGATGGACCGTATTCAGGAACTGATGGAACAAGGCCGCATGGCCGAGGCCGAAGAGGCGCTGCGCGAGCTTCAGGAAATGATGGAGAACATGCGTGTCACCCAAGGGCAGGGTCAAAACGGTCAAAGCCCAGGTGAACAGGCGATGGAAGGTCTGTCAGAAACCCTGCGCGATCAACAGGGGCTGAGCGACGAGGCCTTTCGTGATCTGCAAGAACAGTTCAACCCCGATGCGCAGGCCGGAGAAAGCCAAGGCAATCGTGGCCGCAGCGGCAGTCAGGGCGAGGGCCAGCAGCACAGTCAGGGTGAGGGCGGCGAAGGCAGCGAAGGCGCGCAGAATGGTGACCAGCGAGGGCAGGGCGCGGAACAGGGCGGCGGATCGCTGGCCGACCGCCAGCAGGCGCTGCGTGACGAATTGAATCGCCAACAAGGCAACATGCCTGGTGCAGGGACACCCGAAGGCGACGCCGCGCGCGAGGCGCTGGACCGCGCAGGCCGTGCGATGGAAGGGGCCGAAGAGGCACTGCGCAATGGCGACAATGCCGGAGCCATCGACAATCAGGCCCAAGCAATGGAAGCGCTGCGCGAAGGTATGCGGGCTCTGGGCGAGGCGATGGCGCAGGAAGAACGTGACAGCCAGCCGGGCCAAGGCACAGCCCAGGGCGACCGCCGCGCCGAAGCGCGTGATCCGCTGGGCCGCACGCCCGGCGCAAATGGCGGCACCGGCACCGAGGAAGGGCTGTTGCAAGGCGAAGACGTTTATCGCCGCGCCCGCGAATTGCTGGACGAAATCCGCCGCCGTTCGGCGCAGGGAGAGCGACCGGAAGTCGAACTGGACTATCTGGAACGGCTGCTGGACCGGTTCTGACGGTGCTGGAAGATATTCCTAGGCATAGAGAATACTAAAAATCGTGAGAGCGTATGCCGATAGAAATCAGACCGCTGACACCGGAAGATGCTGAAACCGCTGCGGAAATTTTCTTTGATGCTGTGCATTATGGAACCGCCGACGTTTATTCGCTTGAGCAGCGAACGGCGTGGGCTGGGCGTGTCGTCAACCCGAATGGATGGTTGCGCAAGTTTGAAAACACATCAGGATTTGCAGCAGACATCGACGATTCAATGGTCGGATTTATGACCTTAGATGCAGCAGGTTACATTGATCTCGCATTTGTTAAAGCTGAACTATCGGGGCGAGGAATAGGCAAGTTGCTCTATCGTCAAATTGAAGCAAGGGCTAAAGCGGAGAACCTTCCAAGGCTGACCTCCGAGGCCAGCACAAAGGCTAAGCCGTTCTTTATGCGAATGGGATGGCAAGTCGACAAAGAGCAAGCGGTTACTAAAAATGGAATATCCTTAACCAATTTCAAGATGTCGAAGCAGTTGGACGCGATCTGCAGGTCTGCTTCGTCCCGCACCACTGCCAAGCAGCGCGGCTAAGGTGTGGCTGGTGTGGGGTTCAGCCTAGGAGGCTGCGGTTGTGTCCAACCACATCAGCAGGCTGGTCACCTGACTGTCCAACCAGACCCGGGCCTGATCAATGGTGCCGACATAATCTTTCATCACCGGCTCAAGCGCCGGGAGAGCGGCGGTAATTTGCGGGCTGTAGACATATAGCACCGCCAGCACAGCCACGATCAGCAAAGATGTGACAAACCCGCGCCGGAAGCCGCGTTTTTGGCGCTCGCGAACGGGGGCATCGGGGGTCGGATCGCCTTTGGCGATCTGGCGGTCGCCGGTCGAGCGTAGGGTCGAATTGATCTCTTCGATGTCAGGCAGCAAATCGCGGCGCGACCCTGCGGCGGCGGCTGCCGCAGCTTCGGCAGCTGCGGTCGCGGCGGGTGGTTCCTGACCGCGCATCCGCGCCATCCGGTCGCGCGCTTCGCGGGTGCGGCGGGAGGCTTCGTCATCGCGCAAGCCGTTGCCTTCCGCCAGACCGAGATCCGGCTGGCTTTCCAATCCTTCGCTTTGGCGGACACGCGCCTCTGCTTCGGCTTCGGCGCGCAGGATGTCGGATACCGCAGGGTCCAATGTGCGGCGCTTCGGCTCTGGCGTGGGCACGCGCTCTTCTCCGGCCGCAGGCGTGTCTGGCAGGGGCGCTGCAACCTCGTCTTCGCCGGACTCGGGGGACGTTTGGTCAGGATGGTTTTGAAACCACGTCTGCCCGCAATTAGAGCATTGCACATCCCGACCGTCGGACGGAATGACCTCGTCCGGAACTTCATATTGTGCATCGCAATTTGGACAAACCAGCCGCATATCGCCGACACTCCCCGTGTTTCACCCGTTTCACGCCCTATAGCACAGGATATGGTGTTGATCATGCGCAGAAAAGTGCAATCTCTCCTAGCCCCCCTTTGCAAGGCGCATTGAAACCGCACCGATGCTAAGGCACAACAGGTGCATCAAGCGGGGTAAGACGTGATCGAGCTAGAAAATGTGGCGTACAGCTACGGTGGCGGTGAGCTTTTGTCGGATATTTCCGTCAAACTGGCGCCGGGATCCTTTCACTTTCTGACAGGACCGTCGGGCGCGGGCAAGACCACGCTGCTGAAACTGTGCTATGGCGCTTTGCTGCCCTCTGCCGGCACGGTGCGATTGCTGGGCGCGGATGTGCGCACGCTGGAGCGTGACGACATCGCAATGCTGCGCCGCCGGATCGGTGTGGTACATCAGGACGTGCAGTTTCTGGACCATTTACCGGTTTCGGAAAACATTGGCCTGCCTTTGACGGTGTCCGGGCGCGGTGGTGACGCCGAAAACAGTGATTTGCACGAATTGATGTCGTGGGTCGGTCTGACTGAACGGGCCAACGGCTTTCCCCCTGAATTGTCGGGAGGTGAACGCCAGCGTGCCGCGCTTGCGCGGGCGGTTATTATGTCGCCCGATATTGTGCTTGCGGACGAGCCTACGGGCAACGTCGATTGGGAAATGTCACAGCGTCTGTTGCATCTGCTGATCGAGCTGAACCGCATGGGCAAGACCGTGGTGATTGCCACCCATGACCTTTCGTTGATCCGCGCCGCCAAGGCGCAGGTGCAGGCACGGGTTTTGCGCATCGCCAACCGGCGCATCCAACTGGCAGGGGCGGATCTGTGAAGCTGAAAATGAACCTTGATGCCTTGCAATCGCTAACCCACAGCGACCGTCAGGCCGACCGCGTCGTACCGCCTTCGGGTTTTACTGCGCGGCTGACGGTGTTTGCGGCGGGTGCGATGGCGTTTCTGGCGGTGTTCGCGTTGGCGCTGTCGATGGCCACCGGACGGTTGGCAAGCCAATGGAGCGCCGAACTGGCGCGCACGGCGACGGTACGTATCGTGGCGCCGCTGGACCAGCGGGCAGCCCAGACCGAGGCGGCATTGGCACTGTTGAAGACCACCGCAGGCGTCGAAAGCGCACGCGCGCTGAGTGATGAAGAACAGTCGGCGCTGTTGGCCCCGTGGTTCGGCCCTGATGTGTCTTTGGACGGGCTGCCGGTGCCACGTCTGATCGAAATTGTAGAGACCGCCGACGGCATTGATGCTGCAGGTCTGCGGCTGCGGCTGTCTGCCGAGGTGCCGGGTGCGGTGCTGGATGACCACAGTCGCTGGCGCGAACCTTTGGTGCGGGCCGCGTCGCGGTTGCGTCTGCTGGGGTGGATCGCCACGGCGCTGATCGTGGCCACGGTTGCCGCGATGGTAACATTGGCCGCACAGGCAGCACTGGCCGCCAATGCGCAGGTGATTGCAGTGCTGCGGCTGGTTGGGGCAACGGACCGCTATATCGCGCAGGCCTTTATCCGCCGCTTTACCCTGCGCGCCTTGGCCGGTTCGGCGGCGGGTGTAGTTGCGGGCGTTATCGCCGTGTTGCTGATGCCATCGGGGGGCAGTGAAATGTCTGGCTTTCTTACCGGACTGCGCTTTCAGGGGTTGGGATGGGTCGTGCCGTTCCTGATCCCGCCACTGACAGCATTGGTGGCCTTTTCCGCGACCGGCAGGGCGGCACGACGTACATTGGAGAACCTGTCATGAAAGCAATTCAATGGCTGCGGTCGCTGGTCTTTGTGGTGCAGATCTATCTGGCCATGCTGGTGGTCGGCGTGGCCTTTGCACCCTATGCGCTGTTCAGCCGTGCGGGTGCCCGCGCAGCCTGTAAAACGTGGTGCAAATGGGTGTTCTGGACGGCCCGCTGGATGGTGGGTATCCGCACCGAAGTGCGTGGACCCGTGCCCACAGGCGACGTGCTGATCGCCGCCAAGCACCAGTCGTTTCTGGACATTATGCTGATCTTTCACGCGGTGCCCAAGGGCAAGTTCATCATGAAACGCGAGATATTGTGGACACCGATCATCGGGCTTTATGCCAAGGGCATCGGATGTATTCCCGTGGCGCGCGGTAAACGTGGTCTTGCGATCAAAAAAATGGTCCGCGACGTCGATGCGGGCCGTCTGGAGGCGGGGCAGTTGATCATCTATTCACAAGGCACCCGCGTCGCGCCGGGGGTCAAGGCACCCTATAAGGTTGGCACTGCGGTTCTGTACAACGAGCTGGGCCAGCCTTGTGTGCCTGTCGCCACCAACGTGGGCCTGTTCTGGCCACGTAAGGGGATCTTGCGAAAACCGGGGCTGGCTGTGGTAGAGTTCCTGCCCACCATGCCCGAGGGGCTGCCCCGCGAGGAATTTATGGCCGCGCTGCAACAGACGGTCGAGGAGCGATCGGATGCTTTGCTGGTAGAGGCGGGTTTCACACCGGAAAGGTTAAGTTGATGCAATGGATCGAAACTGAAGCTGACCTTGAGGCGCTTTATGGCAGGCCCGGACAGCCCGCGCTGCGCAAGGTGTCGGACCACCTGACACCGCTTTATCGCAAATGGATCATGGCATCACGGTTTTGCGTGCTGACCACTGTGGGCGCCTCTGGCACCGATGGCAGCCCACGCGGTGACGATGGCCCCGTGGTGCAGGAACTGGACCCGGACACGCTGGCCATGCCCGACTGGCGTGGCAACAACCGGCTGGATTCTCTACGTAACATCGTGACCGACGGGCGCGTGTCGCTGATGTTCATGGTGCCGGGGTCGAATTCCGTGGTGCGGGTGAACGGTCAGGCGCGTCTGACCGATGATGCGGACCTGCGCGCACGATTTGCCGCAGACAAAGCGGTGCCCGCCACCGTGATCGTGATCCAAATTGCCGAGGTTTACACCCAATGCGCCCGCGCCGTGATGCGCGCCGACCTGTGGGGCCGTGACGACAGCGCCTATCTGCCCCGTCCGGGCGAGATACTGGCCGAAGTTTCCGATGGTCAGGAGGGTGGTGCCGCCTATGACGCTGCGTGGCCCAAGCGGGCAAGTGAGACGATGTGGTGAAGTAATAAGATGCCAACGGCAACCGTTGGCATCTTAGACTTTCATCTGCCGGGAAACGCAGCTTGCCTTAAGGCCGGGCGCCACCCTTTGGCGCCAGGTTCGAACGGCAAGCGGTTGCGGCAAAGCATCGCTGACGCCCCTGCCCATTGGGCGCGATCACATGTGGATCGCGCCGTCGCCACAGGCCAGAGCGGCCTCGCGGACCGCTTCGGAATAGGTGGGGTGGGCGTGGCAGGTCATGGCCAGATCTTCGGCGGAGGCACCGAATTCCATTGCCACGCAAACCTCGTGGATCAGATCGCCGGCACCGGGACCAATGATGTGGCACCCCAGAATGCGGTCGGTTTCCTTGTCTGCCAGAATCTTTACGAACCCGTCGCCTGCAAACACGGCCTTGGCCCGCGCGTTGCCCATAAAGCTGAACTTGCCAACCTTATAAGCGCGGCCCGCTTCTTTCAGCGTGGCTTCGGTTTCGCCTACATTGGCAACCTCAGGGTGAGTGTATATCACGCCGGGGATCACGCCATAGTTCACGTGGCCATGTTTGCCCGCGACCTGCTCGGCGGCGGCCATGCCTTCGTCTTCGGCCTTGTGGGCCAGCATCGGCCCTTCGATCACGTCGCCGATGGCATAGACACCCGACACGTTGGTTTGCCAGTCTTTTCCCACCTTGATCTGGCCCCGTTCGGTCATTTCGACCCCCAGACCCTCAAGGCCAAGACCGTCGACAAAGGGTTTGCGGCCGGTCGAAACCAGAACCACATCGGCGTCCAGCACCGCTTCGCTGTCATCCTTGCGCAGTTTGTAATGCACCTTGGCCTTGGTTTTGGTCGCTTCCGTCTTTTGAACAGCGGCGCCCATGATGAATTTCAGGCCCTGCTTGGTTAGCATCCGCTGGAAGGTTTTCTGAACCTCAGGGTCCATGCCAGGGGTAATCGCGTCAAGGTATTCCACGACTGTCACCTCTGACCCCAGACGGGCGTAAACGCTGCCCAGTTCCAGACCGATAACGCCTGCGCCAATCACCACCAGCGATTTGGGCACCTTGCCCAGTTCCAGCGCGCCGGTCGATGTCACGACGACTTTCTCGTCGACCTCTACGCCAGGCAGCGACGCCGCCGCAGAGCCGGTGGCGATGACGATGTTCTTGGCCTCGTGGACTTCCTCACCGACCTTGACCTTGCCTGCTTCGGGGATGGAGCCCCAGCCCTTGAGCCAGTCGATCTTGTTCTTTTTGAACAGGAACTCGATGCCTTTGGTGTTGGTGTCGACGGTGGACTGTTTGTAGGTCAGCATCTGCTTCCAGTCGACCGAGGGGCTTTTGCCCTTCAGGCCCATTTCGGCAAAGTTATGCTCGGCTTCGTGCAGCATGTGCGAGGCGTGCAGCAATGCTTTGGACGGGATGCAACCGACGTTCAGGCAGGTGCCGCCCAATGTCTCGCGTCCCTCGACGCAGGCCACTTTCAGACCCAGTTGCGCGCAACGGATTGCGCAGACATAGCCGCCGGGGCCAGCTCCGATGATGATAACGTCGTAGGATGCCATGAGGTCTTCTCCTTGGTCGTTTTGGCCGCTGCGGTCCGTATCGAACCACTGTCGGCTGTCGTGTCGGCACGTGTGCCATCTGTTTCTGCCGAGGCATTGATGGCCCCGTGTGATGCGGGCGCGCCCTAGATCAGGGACGCGATGAAAAGCGTGGCAACAGCGGCCATCGCCACCAGCCAGATATAGGAACGCCACGGTTGCCATCCCAGCGCATAGGCGGGAATATAAAGTGCGCGGGCAGTAATATAAACCCAAGCAGCGCCCACCGTTACGCCAGTGGCCTGATCCGTCAGATGGATCAGCAATACGCCGGAGGCAAAGAACGGAAACATCTGCACGTTGTTGTCATAGGCCCGCAGCATCCGTCCGGTGGTGGTGCGCACCGGGCGCGTGGAGTCGTGGTCGCGCGGACTGGTGGTATAACCGGGGCCCATGTCCACATTGGCCATGTAAGAGGCAACGACAAATTGCGTGATGTGCAACAGGCCTGCGAGGGCGATGGTGAGGAGGATCGGGGTCAATTGATATCCGCCCTATATTTGCTAGTTTCTGAAATCCCAAATTGATGTGCGCCAAGCCATGCCAAAATGTACAGACCTATGAATGGCGGAAAAAACAATGAAATACAGATGCATAATGCCAAGAAGTAGAGAGGCCTCTGGACAAAACTATTTAGAACGCCAACTCTTTCGAGCAGATCAATTTGGAAGTTCCATAATGTAGCCAACAGTGCTGCCGCAGCCCAAAATAATCCCATGAAGAAATTCTTCTCGTCGGGTTTATTGTCTGGGCTTTTCGGCGCGGAGTCTTCGTCCAATCCAAATTCTGAGTTGCTTGAAAATGTTCCAACATCGCTGGTTCTACCATCCGCATCTTTGTCTCTTGAAACCAGCCAGCCTATGAATGCTCCTGTCGGGGCAAGAAAATACATGGCATTGTATGCTGTTCCACCAACAGCAATGCCCATAGAAGAACCCAAGACTAGGCCAACGATAGCTCCAACCAAGATCAGTGCACTCGTTTTCGTCATACGGCCGCCTCCAATATTAAGAATTCAATTTCGTTAACAATTTCTGCGGGTACTCAAGTGCTTGTTTCTTCTGCACGGGGCACCTTAGCGACGTTTTGCATTCAACGATTAGTTGCCTTAGCCCTTAGCAAGGTGTGACGGGGGGTTACCCCGCCTCACTCCTTACAGGTCCATCAACAGACGACGGGGATCTTCCAGCGCTTCTTTGACGCGCACAAGGAAGGTCACGGCGCCTTTGCCGTCCACGATGCGGTGGTCGTAGGACAGCGCCAGATACATCATCGGACGGATCACGACCTGACCGCCTATTGCCATTGGACGGTCCTGAATCTTGTGCATGCCAAGGATGCCAGACTGTGGCGGGTTCAGGATCGGCGAGGACATCAGCGAGCCGTAAACGCCACCGTTCGAGATGGTGAACGTACCGCCTTGCATTTCCGCCATCGACAGTTTGCCATCACGGGCGCGCGCACCTTTTTCGGCAATCGCTTTTTCGATCTCGGCAAAGGACATGGCGTCGGCGTCGCGGACAACCGGAACGACCAGACCCGTGGGCGTACCTGCGGCAATGCCCATGTGAACGAAGTTTTTGTAGACCACGTCGGTGCCGTCAATCTCGGCGTTGACCTCGGGGACTTCTTTCAGCGCGTGAACGCAGGCCTTGGTGAAGAAGGACATAAAGCCCAGCTTCACGCCGTGCTTTTTCAGGAACAGATCTTTGTATTCGTTGCGCAGCGCCATCACCTCGGTCATGTCGACCTCGTTATAGGTGGTCAGCATCGCAGCGGTGTTCTGGCTGTCTTTCAGGCGGCGTGCGATGGTCTGGCGCAGGCGGGTCATCTTGACCCGCTCTTCGCGCGAGGCATCGTCGGCAGAGACAGGCGCGCGCGGAGCGGCAGAGGCTTGCGGGGCCGGTGCGCTGCCAGCGGCGGCCACGGCCTTGGCCACGTCTTCTTTCATAATGCGGCCATCACGACCCGAGCCTGTGACCTGATCGCGGCTGATACCAGCCTCGGCCATCGCTTTTTTGGCAGAGGGCGCGTCTTCGACGTCTTTGCCCGAGGATGGCGCTGCTTCGGTTGCCTTGCCTGGGGCAGGTGCGGGGGCGATTTCGCCCGAGGCCGAACCGGAAATGACACCCAGCTTGGCGGATGCATCGACAGTGGTCCCTTCGGGCGCAGTGATTTCCGACAGCACGCCACCTGCGGGCGCGGGCACTTCAACGCTGACCTTATCGGTTTCCAGCTCGCACAGCATTTCGTCCTGACTGACGGTGTCGCCAACCTGTTTGAACCAGGTGCTGACGGTCGCCTCGGTGACGCTTTCGCCCAATGTGGGCACCATCACATCAACGCTGTCACCGCCTGACGATGTGTCAGCAGCAGGCGCGTCGTCCGGGGCTTCGGCCTTGGGCTTGTCTTCCTTGGATGCGTCTGCTTCGGCTTTGCCACCTTCCGAGATGGTGGCCAGCAGGGCATCGACGCCCACGGTTTCACCTTCAGCGGCTACGATTTCACCCATTGTGCCTGCAACGGGGCTGGGTACTTCGACGGTGACTTTGTCTGTTTCCAGTTCGCACAGCATTTCGTCGACGGCCACTGCGTCACCGGGTTTCTTGAACCATGTGGCAACGGTGGCTTCGGTCACGGATTCGCCCAAGGTGGGCACACGGACATCAGTCATTATTTCGATCCTTTGATGGTCAGCGCCTCGTCAACGAGTGCGGCTTGTTGTGCTTTGTGCTGGCTGGCCAGACCTGTCGCAGGCGATGCCGACGTGGCACGCCCGACATATTCGGGGCGCAGATGTTTGGCCTTGATCCGGCTCAGAACCCATTCGATGTTCGGCTCGATAAAGGTCCATGCGCCTTGGTTTTTCGGTTCTTCCTGACACCAGATCATTTCGGCATTCTTGAAGCGTTCCAACTCTTTCACCGCGGATTGCGCGGGGAAGGGGTAGAATTGCTCGAAGCGCAGCAGATAGATGTCGTCGATGCCACGGGCGTCGCGTTCTTCCAGCAGATCGTAATAAACCTTGCCGGAACACATTACCACGCGCTTGATCTTGTCATCGTCGGCCATCGTGGTTTCGGAATTGCCGTGCTGGGCGTCATCCCACAGCACACGGTGAAAGGACGATCCGGTGGTGAACTCGTCTGCCTTGCTGACGGCCAGCTTGTGACGCAGCAGCGATTTTGGCGTCATCAGGATCAGCGGCTTGCGGAAGTCGCGGTGGATCTGGCGGCGCAGGATGTGGAAGTAGTTGGCAGGCGTGGTGCAGTTGGCCACGATCCAGTTGTCCTGACCGCACATTTGCAGGAACCGTTCCAGACGCGCGCTGGAGTGTTCCGGGCCTTGACCCTCGAAGCCGTGCGGCAGCAGTACCGTCAGGCCCGACATCCGCAGCCATTTGCTTTCGCCCGAGCTGATGAACTGGTCAAACATGATCTGTGCGCCATTGGCAAAGTCGCCAAACTGTGCTTCCCACAGGGTCAGGGCATTGGGTTCTGCCATCGAATAGCCGTACTCGAACCCCAGCACCGCGTATTCGGACAGCATCGAGTCGATGACCTCGTACTGGGCCTGACCTTCGCGGATGTTGTTCAGCGGATAGTAGCGATCATCATTGTCCTGGTTGATCAGGGCCGAGTGGCGCTGGCTGAACGTTCCGCGCGCACTGTCCTGTCCGGAAAGACGCACAGGGAATCCTTCGGTCAGCAGCGAACCGAACGCGATCGCCTCGGCTGTGGCCCAGTCGAAGCCGGCGCCATTTTCGAACATGGCTTTTTTGGCGTCCAGCAGACGTTCAACCGTCTTGTGCAGCGCAACACCTTCGGGTGCGGTGGTCAGCCCCTTGCCGACGTCGGCCAAAGTTTCGGGTTTGATTGCCGTTTTGCCGCGCTGGTATCTTTTTTGCTTCATCTTATCCAGATGCGACCACTTGCCATCCAGCCAGTCGGCCTTGTTCGGGCGGTATTCTTTCCCTGCCTCGAACTCTTCGTTCATCTTGGCCTGAAATGCTGCCTTCATGTCCTCGATCTCGCCTTCGGGGATCAGGCCGTCTTTGACCAGGCGGTCGGTATAGAGCGTCAGCGTGGTTTTTTGCTTTTTGATTTTTTTATACATCACCGGATTGGTGAACATGGGCTCGTCGCCCTCGTTATGACCAAAGCGGCGGTAGCAGAAGATGTCGATAACGACGTCTTTGTGGAACTTTTGGCGGAATTCGGTGGCCACTTTTGCAGCGTGGACCACGGCCTCGGGGTCGTCCCCGTTGACGTGGAAGATCGGCGCCTCGACCACCAGTGCATTGTCGGTGGGATAGGGCGACGAGCGCGAGAAGTGCGGCGCTGTGGTAAAACCGATCTGATTGTTCACCACGATGTGCATGGTGCCACCGGTGCGGTGACCGCGCAGGCCGGACAGGGCGAAACATTCAGCCACGACGCCCTGACCCGCAAAGGCCGCATCGCCGTGCAGCAGGATCGGCATGACACAAGTGCGGTCCGCACTGCCCCACTGGTCCTGTTTGGCGCGGGCCTTGCCCAGGACGACGGGGTTCACCGCCTCGAGGTGCGAGGGGTTTGCCGTCAGCGACAGATGGACGGTGTTGTCATCGAACTGGCGGTCAGACGAGGCACCAAGGTGGTATTTTACATCGCCGGATCCATCGACGTCTTCGGGCTTGAAGCTGCCCCCCTGAAATTCGTTGAAGATCGCGCGGTAGGGTTTTTGCATTACATTGGCCAGAACCGACAGACGGCCGCGGTGCGGCATGCCGATCACGATTTCCTTGACGCCCAAGGCGCCGCCGCGCTTGATGACCTGCTCCATTGCAGGGATCAGGCTTTCGCCGCCATCCAGACCAAAGCGTTTGGTGCCCATGTATTTCACATGAAGGAACTTTTCAAAGCCTTCGGCCTCGACCATTTTGTTCAGGATTGCCTTGCGGCCCTCGCGGGTGAACTGGATTTCCTTGCCCAACCCTTCGATCCGCTCTTTCAGCCAGGCGGATTCGTCGGGGTTGGAAATGTGCATGTATTGCAGGGCAAAGGTGCCGCAATAGGTGCGGTTCACGATGTCCATGATCTGGCGCATCGTGGCGATTTCCAAGCCTAACACATTGTCGATGAAGATCGGTCGATCCATGTCGGCATCGGTAAAGCCGTAGGATTTTGGGTCAAGCTCGGGGTGCGGGGTCTTGTCGCGCATACCCAGAGGATCCAGATCGGCGACCAGATGTCCGCGGATGCGGTAGGCGCGGATGATCATCAACGCGCGGATGCTGTCCAGCACGGCACGTTTGACCATCTCGTCGCTCAACTCGACGCCTTTGTCTTCGGCCTTGGCCTTGATCTTGTCGCCCGCCCCTTTGACCTCGGCGGGGGCGGCCCATTCACCGGTCAGGGCTTGGGTCAGGTCATCACCGGGCACGGGCGGCCAGTCGGCGCGTGCCCAGCTTGGGCCTGCGGCCTCGGCTTTGACGTTGGTATCGTCGTCACCCATCTCTTTGAAAAAGGCCTGCCATGCTTCGTCCACAGCGCCGGGGTTGTTGGCATAGCGCGCATACATCTGTTCAAGGTATTCCGCGTTGTGCCCCTGCATGAAGGACGAGGAGTGGAACTGGTCGTTGGCGGGGTGGTCGGTCATTAAAGTACCTCACGAAGGTTGGGACCGTGTGCGTTGGTGCTGGGTTCGGATGCGACGAGCGTTTGGCCAAGAACGGTGGCTGTCGTCATCAAAGTTACGAAGAGCATAATGAGGTGGAGTGGGATCAGGATAAGTGCGGCAACGAACCACAAAAGCAGAGCGATAAGGCCGCCACCCACCAACCCGATTGCGAACCCGGCCCACAGGAAGACCTGATAGCCGAGCCAGAGGATCACAAAGGGGGCAAAGGGATAAAAAGCCTGTGCGCCGTCAAACCCCGCGTCATTGAGACGGCGAGAGGTTGCCAGAAGAAAGGGAAGGGCAGTGACAAACAATACCGCAAGTTTCGCCATGCCATGCCAAGGATGCACCTCCAGCCAATCGACTTGCGACGCATACAACACAGGCGGCAGCAAGGCTATTGGCAGGAACTGCCAATATGCCTTGCGGGCCATGCGCTCCTTGAAGCGGAACATGGCCAAAATGCCGGAAGGTATGTTGTTTGCGCCCTCCACAATTACCCCTTGTCGATCGCTTCCTTGACCGCTTCGCCCAGTGTCGCGGGGCTGTCGGCCACCACGATACCGGCTTCACGCATCGCTTCGATCTTGCTTTCCGCGTCGCCCTTGCCACCGGCAACGATTGCGCCCGCGTGGCCCATGCGACGGCCCGGAGGGGCTGTGCGGCCTGCGATGAAACCGGCTGTGGGTTTCCAGCGGCCTTTTTTGCGCTCGTCGGCCAGAAACTGTGCCGCTTCCTCTTCGGCGGAACCGCCGATTTCGCCGATCATGATGATTGACTGGGTTTCGGGGTCGGCTAAGAACATCTCCAGCACGTCAATGTGTTCGGTCCCTTTGATCGGATCGCCGCCGATGCCCACGGCCGTGGACTGGCCCAGACCCATGTCGGTTGTCTGCTTCACTGCCTCATAGGTAAGCGTGCCCGAGCGCGAAACAACACCACAGCTGCCGCGCTTGTGAATGTGGCCGGGCATGATGCCGATCTTGCAGGCGTCAGGGGTGATCACGCCGGGGCAGTTGGGGCCGATCAGGCGCGATTTGGACCCTTCCAGCGCGCGTGCGACGCGCATCATGTCCAGAACCGGGATACCTTCGGTGATGCATACGATCAGCGGCATTTCCGCGTCGACGGCTTCCAGAATCGAATCCGCCGCAAAGGGGGGCGGAACATAGATCACTGAGGCGTTTGCTTCGGTCATGTGCATTGCTTCGTGGACCGAATCGTAGACCGGCAGGTCAAGATGGGTCTGCCCGCCTTTGCCCGGTGTCACGCCGCCGACCATTTTGGTGCCATAGGCGATGGCCTGTTCGGTGTGGAATGTCCCCTGCGAGCCGGTCAGGCCCTGACAGATGACTTTGGTGTTTTCGTCGATGAGGATTGCCATGTCAGAAGGCTCCTTGGATTACTTGAGGGCGCGAACAAAAAGCGCTGTGTTGTTGTTGAGGCTGCCGGTGAATGCCGCCATCCCGCGGAGGTTGCCCAGCGGAACTGCCTTGAAAGTCACTAAAAATGGTGCGGTTTCGATCGTACTGAACACGGTTTGTCCGGCTCGGTTCTTAAGGGTGTACGAAATTTCCGTCTCTGCCCTTACGGCCCCAAGGCTCGGTGGTACCGCCGGTTTGAGCAGGGCGATGTCGAGAACGTATTTGCCACCCGGCAATGCTCCCGCTTCCTTCAGGCTATCTGCGAAATAGGCGCGGGCTTGCTTGTCGGAGATCGGAGCCTGCTGAACAGTGAAGGCCTTGTTCTTGCCAAACCCCGTAACGGCGCCAATCTGCATCGAACCATGATACTTCGGGGGCACCATGCCAATTGTCATTGTCTGGCTTTTGAGGGTCGATTTGGTCTCGTCAACGTTTACCACGGCTTTGGGCACAGGCGTCGTACTGGTTTCGCCGGCACCGTCCGTGTAGCTTTGGGAACAGCTTGCCAGCAACGTGCAGGCTGACAGCATGGCGGGTAGAAAAGCGAATTTTACCATGCTTAGCCTTTGACCGCTTGCACGATCTTTTGCGCGCCATCTTTGAGGTCTTCGGCAGCGATGACATCAAGGCCGGAGTTGTTGATGATGTCCTTGCCCTGTTGCACGTTTGTGCCTTCCAGGCGGACAACCAGCGGCACCTTCAAGCCCACTTCCTTGACCGCTGCCACAACACCCTCGGCGATCACATCGCAGCGCATAATGCCGCCGAAAATGTTCACAAGGATGCCTTTGACTTGCGGGTCGGAGGTGATGATCTTGAACGCTTCGGTGACCTTTTCTTTGGTCGCACCGCCGCCCACGTCAAGGAAGTTGGCAGGTTCGGCGCCATACAGCTTGATGATGTCCATTGTGGCCATCGCCAGACCCGCACCGTTGACCATGCAGCCGATTTCGCCGTCAAGCGCGATATAGTTCAGGTCGTATTTGGAGGCGGCGAGTTCCTTGGGGTCTTCCTCGGTCTCGTCACGCAATTCGTTGATGTCGGAGTGGCGGTAGATCGCGTTGCCGTCAAAGCTGACCTTGGCGTCCAGCACCTTGAGGTCTCCACCGTCGGTGACGATCAGCGGGTTGATTTCCAGCATCTCCATGTCTTTTTCCAAGAAGGCTTTGTACAGCAACCCCATCAGGCCGACGCATTGTTTGACCTGCTTGCCCTCAAGGCCAAGGTTAAATGCGATACGGCGGCCGTGAAAGGCCTGATAGCCGGTGGCCGGATCGACCGAAAAGCTCAGGATTTTTTCCGGTGTCGCAGCTGCAACCTCTTCGATGTCCATGCCGCCCTCGGTGGAGCAGACAAAGCTGACGCGGCTGGTCTGGCGATCAACCAGCAGGGCCAGGTACAGTTCGGTTTCAATGCCCGAGCCGTCTTCGATGTAGATGCGGTTGACCTGTTTACCCGCGGGGCCGGTCTGGTGCGTGACCAATGTGCGGCCCAGCATCTTCTTGGCTTCTTCAGCGGCCTCTTCGACCGATTTGGTCAGGCGCACGCCGCCTTTTTCACCGGCGCCCGCTTCTTTAAAGTGGCCCATGCCGCGTCCACCTGCGTGGATCTGCGCTTTGACCACCCACAGTGGGCCGTCCATTTCTGCGGCTGCGTTTTTGGCGTCTTCGGCTTTCAGCACAACGCGCCCGTCCGAAACGGGGGCACCGTAAGAGCGAAGCAAGGCCTTGGCCTGGTATTCGTGGATGTTCATGACAAAGCGGTCCTGATTAGCTGCGGTTTAATTGGCTGTATACGATCATGCATGAACGGATGGTAAACTGAAAAGGTGCGGCAAGCGGGGAATTGCGCAGAAAATCCGCCATTTGTGATCACACGATTTTTCCTGTGATCACAAAACTTACGGGTTATGACTGTCATGGCATTTGGCGACGCAATGACACAGATTCCCTTGGGTCTGCGGAATGTTCAGCCTTTGGTCGCGCGCAGGTTCCGCCACTTGAGCAGCAGCGACACGCCAATGGCGGTAATGACCAGAGCGGGCCAGCCGGGGCCAGCGCCATTGAATATGTCGATGATCACCAGCACCCCGGCGGCCAGAGCCGCACGCCTGCACGACTTGCGAAATGCGGCAACGGGGTCTTGGCTTGTGTGGTGGGGCGGTTGCAGGTCAACGCGCGGCGCGACCGAAGCCAGATCACCGGGGGCCGCGACGCCGTCGGCCAGCACGGCATATAATGCGATCTCTTCAATCAGGTTTTTGGGCGTGGCAGGGCCGAGGGGGCGAAATTCGACGTCAAGACGCCCACGGGCGTGGTCAACCACCTGACGCGACACCAGAATGCCTCCGACCACGGCGTTTTCCTGCAACCGCGCCGCGAGGTTTACGCCGTCGCCCAGCAGATCGTCGCCCTCGATGATGACATCGCCAAGGTGCACGCCGATCCGAAAGGGGAGGGCGTCGGGCATGACGTTCAGCTCGCGCTGGATTGTGACGGCGGCGGCCACGCCTTCGACAACGGATGAGAATTCGGCAATCAGACCGTCGCCCGAAGTGTTGGCGATGCGCCCGCCGCGCGTGAAAATGGCGGCGTCAATCACCCGACGGGCGCGGCGCAGGGCCTGCACTGTGTCCACTTCGTTGCGCGCCATACGGCCCGAATAATTCGCGGCATCCGCTGACAGGATCGTGGTCAGCTTGCGTTTGATGTCAGGCAGTTGGGACATACCGAACCCCCGTTTGCCCCGTATGCGAGGCGATGTCCTAGGCCCAACTTACGTTGAATGGACCATAAAAAAAGCCGGACACGTTAACGTGCCCGGCCCTGTTCATGACAGCATGTTACGGCTTACACCAGCGAGCTGTCGATGCCTTTGCACGCGTCGACCAGACCCTGAACAGCGTTAACCGAGCTGTCGAACATGGCTTGTTCGTCTTTGGTCATCTTGATGTCGATGATTTTTTCGATGCCACCGGCACCGATCACTGTGGGCACGCCCACATACATACCTTTGAGGCCCAGAGCGCCATCAACATATGCGGCACAAGGCAACACGCGCTTTTGGTCTTTCAGGAACGCTTCGGCCATCTCGATGGCAGATGTCGCAGGCGCATAGAACGCCGAGCCGGTTTTCAGCAGGCCAACAATTTCGGCACCGCCATCACGGGTGCGCTGCACGATGGCGTCCAGCTTCTCCTGTGTGGTCCAGCCCATTTTGACCAGATCAGGCAGCGGAATACCGGCAACGGTCGAATAGCGTGTCAACGGCACCATTGTGTCACCGTGGCCACCCAGCACAAAGGCTGTGACGTCGCGCATCGACACCTGAAATTCTTCGGCAAGGAAGTGGCGGAAACGCGCGCTGTCCAGGACGCCGGCCATGCCACAGACTTTTTCGTGGGGCAGGCCAGAAAATTCGCGCAGCGCCCAGACCATTGCGTCCAGCGGGTTGGTGATGCAGATCACAAAGGCGTTCGGGGCGTGGTCACGGATGCCCTCGCCGACCGATTTCATAACCTTGAGGTTGATCCCCAGCAGGTCATCGCGGCTCATACCCGGTTTGCGGGGCACACCGGCGGTAACGATGCAGACGTCTGCGCCTGCGATGTCTTCGTAGGACTGGGTGCCGCTCATTCTGGCGTCGAAACCCTCGGCGGGGCCGGATTCAGCGATGTCCAGTGCCTTGCCTTCGGGAATGCCTTCGGAAATGTCGAACAGGACGACGTCGCCCAATTCCTTGATGGCTGCGAGATGCGCGAGCGTCCCGCCGATTTGACCTGCGCCGATCAGCGCAATCTTGGGTCTGGCCATGAGTAGTCTCCAGGGTTGCTGTGAATTTGCGGTTTGCCTAGTCCTTATCGGCGTCGCGTGCAAGGCTGCTGCGGCGCGGCATGGCTGTCACCTGCCGCTGGTGGTGCGCGATGTTACCCGCTAACCTTTAGTGCATTGCAAAGGTTTCCAAGGAGTTAACGTGCTGGAACTGGATTGGGCATTCTTTGCCGTTGCTGGACCTGCGGTGTTATTCGCAGGTGTTTCCAAGGGTGGTTTTGGCTCGGGGGCAGCCTTTGCGGGGGCGTCGATTCTGGCTTTGGTGGTTGAGCCGGGTCTGGCGCTGGGGGTGATGTTGCCGATGTTGATGCTGATCGACGTGGCGACGCTGGGGCCCTACTGGGCCAAATGGCGCTGGCCCGAAGCGCGTGTGCTGATTTTGGGTGCATTGCCCGGTGTGGCGCTGGGGGCGGCACTGTATCAGATGACCGATGCTGATGTGTTCCGCGTGCTGATCGGAGCGATTTCGCTGGCGTTTGTTTGCTGGCAGGTGGGCCGTGCGCTGGGCTGGATCAGGTCCGCATCAAGGCCGCTGGGGCAGGGCGCGGGGGCCGTTGCGGGCGTGGTTGCCGGCTTCACCAGTTTTGTCAGCCATGCGGGTGGGCCACCGGCGGCGGTCTATTTGCTGTCGCGCGGTATGACCAAGACTGAATATCAGGCCAGCACGGTATTGCTGTTTTGGGTTATCAATGTGGCCAAGTTCGTTCCCTACGCGTTTCTGGGCATGTTCACGCTGCAAACCGGATTGGCCAATTTGGCACTGGCGCCTTTTGCGCTGGCGGGCGCGTGGCTGGGTGTCAAGGCGCACAGGCTGGTGCCGGAACGTGCGTTTTTCGCACTGACTTATGTATTGCTGGTGCTGACGGGAACCAAGTTGATCTGGGACGGGCTGACCTGAACAAATAAAAAAGGCGACCAATTGGGCCGCCTCTTGAATCCTTCTTGATTGTTTTCAGGCGTCATTGCCGGGTGCTGGCAATGCTTCGGCCAGTTCTTCAAAGGCCTGACCGGAGGCCACAAGACAGGTCACCCCTGCGGGCGAGGTTACCGTGATCGTCCATGTGCCGGTCTCGGACGAGGCAAATACCTCGATCATCTGGTTGTTGGTGCCTAGCCCCATCGACTGGCGGGTTTCGCCATAGCCCTGTGCCAGACGGTCCACGACCAGTGCGCGGGGGCCGCAATTGCGGTTGCCTGTTTCAGCTGCAACATGGCTTGTTACAGTCAGATAGAGCGTGGCAGCCGCAGTCAGTGCGGCAAGATGCAAAAACTTTTTGTTGCGTGTCATGTTGTTCAGCCTTTGATCGAAAAGGCGTCACCCGCAGTCATCTGGCCTGATCCGGTAGCCCGAGGATGACCGGGCGGCCCCGGTTGCTGTGCAGTCTCGACATCCCTTCCGCAAAGGTTCGGCGGCCCTGCCGAAACGACCCTTACGGTGATGTCGGGCAAAACAAACCTGCAGGCAGAATGGTAAATAACGGTTAACGCGCCGTGCGCAGTTGCGAATAATTCCAGTTTTGCTGCATTGCGGCGCGTTTCCACTTGAACCTTTCGCAAAAAAATGCCCCCCTTGCGCGCAACAATATTACCCGACCCGAAAGGCAGGCTTATGGCTCTCGACCGTCCGTTGCGCTCCGTTCTCTATATCCCCGCATCCAAACCACGTGCGCTGGACAAGGCACGGGGGCTGCCCGTCGATGCGATTATTTTCGATCTTGAAGATGCGGTGACCACCGAAGAAAAGGTCAGCGCACGCGGCATTCTGGCCGAGGCGTTGACCCAAGGCGGCTATGGCGCGCGCATGAAGATTATCCGCATCAACGCACTTGATACCGATTGGGGCGCAGACGATGCGCGCGCCGCAGCCACGATGGGCGCCGATGCGATCCTGCTGCCCAAGGTTTCCAGCCCCGCCGATCTGGATGCGCTGGCCGCGATCACCGGTGATGTCCCGTTGTGGGCGATGATGGAAACACCTGCGGGCATGTTGAACGCGGCCGCCATCGCTGCCCACCCAAAGCTGCAAGGTTTGGTTATGGGCACCAATGATCTGGCCAAAGAGCTGAACACACGCGCACGCGCCGACCGTTTGCCGTTGCAGGCCGGTCTGGGCCTGTGCCTGCTGGCGGCCAAAGCCTTTGGATTGGCGATCGTAGATGGTGTTTATAATGCCTTTAAGGATGATGAAGGCTTGGCCGTGGAATGCGAACAGGGCCGCGACATGGGGTTTGACGGCAAAACGCTGATCCATCCCGCACAGGTCGCTGTGACCAACACCGCCTATTCGCCCTCCGAGGCCGAGATTGACACCGCCCGCCGCCAGATCGAAGCATTTGACGCAGTCGAAGCCTCGGGGCAGGGGGTTGCCGTGGTGGATGGCAAAATCGTAGAAAACCTACACGTTGAAACCGCACGCAAGCTGATCGCACAGGCCGAGGCCATTGCGACAACGGCAGAGGAATAGAATTATGGCGCTTTTGATACTTGGTGTTTTGTTGTGGGCTGCGGCCCACTTTTTCAAACGCGCCATGCCTGCGCAACGTGCCGCGCTGGGTAATGCTGGGGCCGGCGTGATTGCAGGTGCCCTGGTCGTGTCGGTTCTGCTGATGATCTTCGGATACAAGGCCGCTGACGGTGCGTTTTTCTGGGGTCGTCATCCGGCCACGACCGGCATCAACAATCTGTTGATGATCGTCGCACTGTACTTTGTCAGCCCCGGCCCGAAAAAGGGCGCTATCTTTTACAAGATGCGCCACCCGATGCTGACGGGCTTTGCCCTTTGGGCTGTGGCGCACCTGTTGGTTAACGGAGATACACCATCGTTCGTGCTGTTCGGCGGGCTGCTGGTCTGGTCGCTGGCCGAGATGTTCGTGATCAACCGCGCCGAGCCGAACTGGACCGCGCCGCCCAAGGGCAGTATCGCAAAGGACGGCATGTTTCTGGTCGCCGCTTTGGTGCTGATGGGTGTGATCGGTGCAATCCACGCATGGCTGGGCTACAACCCGTTCGGATAGGGGCAACACAATGAAATTATACCGTTTTCTGTCTGAAGAAGACACATCTGCATTCTGCCACAAAGTAACGGATGCGCTGAACAAGGGCTGGGAGTTGCACGGAAGCCCGACCCAAACATGGGACCACACTGCAGGCATCATGCGCTGCGGGCAGGCCGTCGTCAAAGAGGCCCCCGGCATCTACACCCCAGACACCAAGCTGGGTGCGCAGTGATGAAGACCAACGCGGGGCGCTTCTTCGAAGATTATACACTGGGTCAGGTGATCGACCATGCGGTGCCACGGACCGTCAAGATGGGCGAGCGTGCACTTTATCACATGCTCTATCCGGCGCGACATGCGCTGTATTCGTCGGACCAGTTTGCGCAGACCTGCGGGCTGCCATTCTCACCGCTGGATGACATGATTGCCTTTCACATCGTCTTTGGCAAAACCGTGCCGGACGTGTCGCTGAATGCTGTGGCGAACCTTGGCTATGCCGGAGGGCGCTGGAAAATGCCGGTCTGGCCCGGTGACACGCTGCGGGCGCGCTCCGAGGTTATCGGGCTGAAACAGAACTCGAACGGCAAGACGGGCGTGGTCTATGTGCGCACAACGGGCCTGAACCAGCATGACGAAGAAGTGCTGGAATACGTGCGCTGGGTCATGGTGCGCAAAGGCGACGTGGATGCGCTCGCGCCTGAAACTGTGGTGCCGGAGATGCCGAAGGTGGTGGCCCCGAGCGCGCTGGTTATCCCCAAGGGGCTGGATTTCACCAACTACGACTTCACGTTGGCCGGCGAGCCGCACCGATGGGGCGATTACGAGATCGGTGAGCAGATTGACCACGTGGACGGCGTCACTGTGGAAGAAGCAGAACATATGATGGCCACACGCTTGTGGCAAAACACGGCCAAGGTTCACTTTGACACTTCGGCACGACCCGATGGCAGTCGGCTGATCTATGGTGGTCACGTGATTTCGATGGCGCGGGCGTTGTCGTTCAACGGATTGGCCAACGCACAGATGGTTGTGGGGCTGAACGGCGGGGCGCATGCCAATCCCTGTCTTTCGGGCGATACGATCCGCGCATGGTCCGAGGTTCTGGATAAGGCCGAGACCCGCGCCCCCGGCGTCGGCGCGCTGAGGTTGCGGCTGGTGGCGACCAAGGGCGGCGATCCGTTCAAGTTGCGCGGGGATGACGGCAAATACCTGCCCGACGTTCTGCTGGATCTGGACTATTGGGCGCTGGTGCCGCTCTAAGATCAAGGGAGCGCGGCGACATAAATCCTATAAAAACAGTCGTGTTTTATTTGTGATCACAGTGCAATCTGCCGTGATCACAAAGTGGAAAATTTCGCGCGATGCGCTAAAAAACCACGTGTGTTATTGAAAACAAAGCTGCGCATCTAGGTGACAGCGCCAAAAAACGGTTTAGTAAGAGACCAAGCACCAAGCCAAAGGAGTCGTCATGGCCGACGTGAACCGGGGCAACCGCCCGCTCTCACCGCATCTGACTATTTACCGCCCGCAGCTGACGTCGATGACGTCGATCCTGACACGGATCACCGGCAATGCGTTGTTGGTCACCACTTTGCTGATCACATGGTGGTTCATTGCCGCTGCGATATCACCCGAAGCTTTCGCAACTGCTGACGGGTTTCTGACCAGCTGGTTTGGTGATCTGGTGATGACGCTGTCGCTGTGGGGGCTTTGGTATCACACGCTGGCAGGTGTCCGGCATCTGGTCTGGGACACCGGCATCGGTCTTGAGATCGAAACCGCCCAAAAACTCGGTTGGGCTGTCATCGGCGGATCGGTTGTGCTGACCATCCTGACCGTCATCATCATCTAAGGGAGCCACCGATGCGTTATCTTACAGACCGCAAGCGCGCCGTAGGCATGGGATCGGCCAAATCCGGCACCGCGCATTTCTGGGCAATGAAAGTCAGCTCTTTTGCGCTGCTGATCCTGATCCCGCTGTTTGTTTTCACCTTTGGTCCGATGCTGGGCAAGCCGCACGCCGAAGTGTTGGAATACTTCAGCCAACCGTTCCCCGCCATCGTGGCGGCAATGACCTTTGTCATAACGATGAAGCACTTCAAGGACGGTGTTCAGGTGCTGATCGAAGACTATGTTCACGGTGCCGCCGAAAAGATCTCGATCTTGGTGATGATCTGCGTCTGCTACGCCATTGCGGCGACGGGCCTTTTCGCCATCGCCCGCATCGCACTTTAATCGCCAGTCAGAGGAGACATTTCAATGGCTGCATATGAATTTGAAACACATGAATACGACGTGGTCGTCGTGGGGGCAGGTGGTGCCGGTTTGCGCGCGACGCTGGGCATGGCCGAACAGGGCCTGCGCACCGCTTGCGTCACCAAAGTGTTCCCGACACGCTCGCACACAGTTGCCGCACAGGGTGGCATCGCCGCATCGCTGTCCAATATGGGCCCCGACAACTGGCAATGGCATATGTACGACACCGTAAAAGGGTCGGACTGGCTGGGTGACACGGACGCGATGGAATATCTCGCCCGCGAAGCCCCCAAGGCGGTCTATGAGCTGGAACACTATGGCGTGCCGTTCTCGCGCACCGAAGAGGGTAAGATTTATCAGCGTCCTTTTGGGGGCCACACAACGGAGTTTGGCGAAGGCCCTGCCGTGCAGCGGACCTGTGCCGCCGCCGACAGGACCGGCCACGCCATCTTGCACACCCTCTATGGTCAGTCGCTGAAAGAAAAGGCCGAGTTCTTTATCGAATATTTCGCCATCGACCTGATCATGGCCGACGACGGCGTGTGTCAGGGCGTGATGTGCTGGAAGCTGGATGACGGTACACTGCACCTGTTCAGCGCGAAAATGGTCGTGCTGGCAACGGGCGGCTATGGCCGTGCCTATTTCAGCGCCACCAGCGCGCACACTTGCACCGGCGATGGTGGCGGCATGACCGCTCGCGCGGGCCTGCCCTTGCAAGACATGGAATTCGTGCAGTTCCACCCCACCGGCATCTACGGTGCCGGCTGCCTGATCACCGAAGGCGCGCGCGGCGAGGGCGGTTATCTGACCAACTCCGAGGGTGAACGGTTCATGGAGCGTTACGCGCCCCAGTACAAAGACCTTGCCCCGCGCGACTACGTCAGCCGTTGTATGACGATGGAAATCCGCGAAGGGCGCGGCGTGGGCAAGAACGGTGACCACATCCACCTGAACCTGTCGCACCTGCCACCCGAAACACTGAAACTACGTCTGCCAGGCATTTCCGAAAGCGCGCGCGTGTTTGCCGGTGTGAACCTGAACAAAGAGCCGATCCCCGTGATTCCGACCGTACACTACAACATGGGCGGTATTCCCACGAACTATTGGGGTGAAGTGCTGTCCCCGACAGCGGACGAACCTGATCGTGTTGCACCGGGCCTGATGGCCGTGGGCGAGGCCGGTTGCGCATCTGTGCACGGGGCTAACCGTCTTGGGTCCAACTCGCTGATCGACCTTGTTGTCTTTGGTCGTGCTGCAGCAATCCGCGCGGGCAAGATCGTCGATCCCGACAGTGCCGTGCCCACGCCGAACCCTGCGTCCATTCAGGCCGCGCTCGACCGGTTTGACAATACCCGTTATGCCAAGGGTCACACGACCACCGCCGATCTGCGCATGGAAATGCAGCAGACCATGCAAAAAGACGCCGCTGTCTTCCGCGAAGACAAGACGTTGCAGGCAGGCAAGGTCGCGATGGACGAGATTGCAGGCAAATGGTCCGATATTCAGGTCACCGACCGCAGCCTTGTGTGGAACTCGGACCTGATGGAAACGCTGGAACTGGCCAACCTGCTTCCCAACGCAGTGGCCACAATCACTGCCGCCGCCGAGCGCAAGGAAAGCCGTGGCGCCCATGCCCATGAGGACTATCCCGAGCGCGACGACGAGAACTGGCGCAAGCACAGCCTTGTCTGGTTCAAAGGTAATGCGGCGTCGTTGGGTTATCGCGGCGTTCACGAGCAGCCTTTGACCAGTCACAACGACGGTGGCATCGACCCCAAGAAGATCGCACCGAAAAAGCGGACGTTCTGAGCCATGCTTGGTGAAATCCGGCGCACGCTAAAGTCCGAAGGGTTGGCTGTCCATCCCGTCAAGACGCGTGCGTTCTATCTGAAAGGATACGGATTTTCCCCCGATGTCGTGTTTGATGTCGGGGTACATGACGGCACGCCGTGGCTGTACAAATCCTTTCCCAATGCGCGCTTTGTGCTGGTCGACCCGCAGCCCGATTGCGCAGATGCGGTGCGCACCTCGGGGCAGTTGGACGATTTCGACTTTCATGCCGTGGCACTGGGCGCCGAAACGGGTATTGCTGCGCTGAATGTTCCCGAAACGACACCGGGCAAGGGCGGGGCGATGGCATCGTTGATGGAGCGGACAGATAATCTGGCCACGACCTTCAACAAGGTCGATACTTACGAGGTGCCCGTCAAACGGCTGGACGATGTCGCCAAGGCCTATGATGGCCGCGTCGGTCTGAAGATCGATACCGAGGGGTTCGAGGCCGCCGTGCTGGCGGGTGGCCCCAAAACACTGAAACGCTGCGAATTTGTGATATTGGAGTTGAGCGTGACTGACCGTTTCACCAAAACCGCGCCCCCATCAGAAGCCATCGCGCTGCTGGCGCAAGCGGGGCTGGAGCTGCGCGACATTCTTGCCATTGCGGATGGTCCCGGTAAGCGCGCACAACCGCGCCACATGGACGTGATGTTCACGCGGTGGGCGGCATGAGGGCACTGTTGATCCTGTCGCTGGTGGCGCTGACGGCCTGCGCTGAAACCACCCAGGCGGTGGACGGTGTGGCGCGCAAGTCGGCCAAGGCGGCCGTCGCTGAAACACTTGTGACCCGTTTTCCGATGGTGCCCAAGGCCGCAGTGACCCCCTTTTCCGATTGCATCATCGACAATGCATCGGCCCGTGAAATCGGTGAATTCGCCAAAGACGCCGTGATCGGCGTTCGTGAAACAACCGCTGTGCTGGTTCGGGGTGTCCTCGAACGGCCAGAAACACAATCATGCATCACCAAGGCGGGCGTTGCAGCCCTGACCGCGTAAAGGAGACACCAGATGGTTCAACTGACGCTTCCCAAGAACAGCCGGATCAAAACCGGTAAAACATGGCCCAAGCCCGAAGGTGCCACC
Organism: Pseudosulfitobacter pseudonitzschiae; assembly: GCF_002222635.1. Lineage (NCBI taxonomy): Bacteria > Pseudomonadati > Pseudomonadota > Alphaproteobacteria > Rhodobacterales > Roseobacteraceae > Pseudosulfitobacter > Pseudosulfitobacter pseudonitzschiae. The sequence continues at coordinate 438,220 of NZ_CP022415.1, forward strand.
AATCTGCGCAAGTTCCAGATTTACCGCTGGAACCCCGATGACGGCAAAAACCCCCAAGTCGACACCTACTGGATCGATCTGGACGCCTGCGGCCCGATGATTTTGGACGCGCTTATCAAGATCAAGAACGAGATCGACCCGACGCTGACATTCCGCCGGTCCTGCCGCGAGGGTATTTGCGGCTCGTGTGCGATGAACATCGACGGCATCAACACGTTGGCCTGTATCTATGGCATGGACGAAGTGAAGGGTGACGTGAAGATCTATCCGTTGCCGCATATGCCGGTTGTCAAGGATTTGATCCCCGACCTGACGCACTTTTACGCCCAGCACGCGTCGGTGATGCCGTGGTTGGAAACCAAGACCAACCGCCCCGCGAAAGAGTGGAGGCAGTCGGTGGAGGATCGCGAAAAGCTGGACGGCCTGTACGAATGTGTCATGTGCGCCTGCTGCTCGACATCCTGCCCCAGCTATTGGTGGAACGGCGACCGCTACCTTGGGCCAGCCGCTTTGCTGCACGCTTATCGCTGGATCATCGACAGCCGCGACGAGGCTACGGGTGAGCGGTTAGACGATCTTGAAGATCCGTTCAAACTGTACCGCTGCCATACCATCATGAACTGCGCGAAAACCTGTCCCAAGGGTCTGAACCCTGCTGCAGCGATTTCGAATATCAAGAAAATGATGGTTGAACGCTCCATCTGATGTTCACCCGGCGTGCGCCTCTTGCGGCGCGCGCCGCACGCCCTCAGACCAGAGGTCACCCATTGCCCAATCCTCCAGATGATGCCGAAGCCCGCCGCGCCATTACGCCGGTGATTTGCTATCCGGTCGAAACGCTGCCGCAGCCTGATATGGGCCTATATTCCGCCGCTCGTAAAGGTATGAGCAAGGTGGACGAGGTCACAGTGCCACCGCGCGACGCCGCTACATTCAGCGCACCCGCGGGCCATATCTTTCGCATTTCATCCATAGAAGGCCCACAGGTCGGCGATCTGAATCTGTGGAACGCCCGCGATCTGTCTGAACGGTTCTACTCTGGCAAAACCCGCGCCTTGCACGGCACCCACCTGACGACGGGCGACCGTATGTGGTCCAGCTTTCCTGCGATGCGCCCGATGGCCACGGTGATCCACGACACGCTGGACTGGTACGGTATCGACAGCTTTGGCGGATCGGTTCACGATGTGATCGGCACCCGATGCGATCCCTATACCCACAACCTGTTGGCAGGCGGGCAGTACCACCACTGCTGCCACTCGAACCTGACCCGCGCGCTGGCGGCCCATCTGGGCATAGCACCGCAAGAGGCCGAAACGCACGTTCATGATGTGCTTAACGTGTTCATGTGTACAGGCTTTACCCGGGACACCGGTCAATATTTCATGAAGGCCAGCCCCGTGCGCCCTGGTGACCACATCGATTTTTTCGCCGAGATCGACATTTTGGGCGGGTTGAGTGCATGCCCGGGCGGTGATTGTTCTTCCGAACATTCCAGCGACACGGTCCCTTGCCATCCGCTGCTGGTCGAGGTTTTCAAGCCGCAGCCAGACGCCCTGAAGAACTGGGAACCTCTGGCGCCCAACGGTTACAACCGCACCCACGGCTGGTAGAGGGTCAGACAGCCCTGCATTTCGGACTCAATTTCCTTACCTGTGGCTTTCAGACACTTGGGTAATCACGCAAATGCGGCTTCCAGCGCGATCTCGACCATGTCGCCAAAGGTTTTCTCGCGGTCTTCGGACGGCAAAGCCTCGCCCGTCTGCAAATGGTCGCTGACCGTCAGGACCGCCAGCGCCCGGCGTCCGTGACGCGCCGCCAGCGTATACAACTCTGCCGCTTCCATCTCGACACCCAAGATACCGTGGCGCACCATCTGTTCATCCAGATCGGGCCGTTCGGCATAGAACACATCCGACGAATAGATCCCGCCCACATGTGTCTTGGTCCCGCGCGCCTCTGCGGCTTTGACCGCTGCCGCCAGCAGGCCGTAGTCGGCACAAGGGGCGTAATTCATTTCGCGGAAAATACCCGAGGAAGGCGAGGTAATTGTGCTGGCGGTCATTGCCACGATCACGTCGCGGATGCCCACATACGGCTGCATCCCGCCGCATGACCCGATCCGGATCAGGGTTTTTACGTCATATTCGCCGATCAGCTCGTTGGCATAGATCGACAGCGACGGCATGCCCATGCCCGATCCCTGAATCGTGACGCGGTTGCCTTTCCATGTTCCGGTAAAGCCCAGCATCCCGCGCACTTCGTTGATCAGTTCAGCTCCGTCCAGGAACGTCTCGGCGGCCCATTTGGCGCGATAGGGGTCACCGGGCATCAGCACGGTTTCTGCGATCTGGTCGGGCTTGGCTCCGATGTGGACGGTCATGGCGGTCTCCTGAAGGTGTCTGGGTCAGACTGCCTTCATGGGGACGACGGGGCAAGAGGACAAGCCAGGATTGCCACATTTGCGGTGGGATGACGTTGGGGTCGGCCGCCAGTTCCATCCTCTATTTCAATGGATTCCAGGGCCTGGCACCGCCACCCGCGAGACGCCGCGCGCAGGTGGTGGTGTGAGAGTGAAGCAAGACGGCGCAAAGTGGCGCTTGATCTTCATACGCGGAATGTTGGCCGCGCCAGAAAATGCCGGTCGTCTGGTTCAGATTTCCAGATCGGCGGGTTTTTTCCCGCCTGCAACCGCTTCGACATACCATTTCGGCTGTCGGCCTTTTCCGGTCCACGTTTGCGACGGATCATTCGGGTTTGCGAATTTCGGTTCGGATGGGCGTTTCGCTTTTCCCGCCTTTTTCGAACTGGCAGGGCCAGACAATTCCTCCAGAGAAAAACCGTACTCCGCAGCCGCTTTTTCTGCTGCCTTGCGCGCCTCGCGGCGGTCCCGGGTCTGAGCGTTCTTAATCGCCGCCTTTACGTCGACCAGAAGCTTTTCCAAGTCTTTGTGCGACATGGTCTTAAGATCAATGTTCATTTGATTGCCTTTCCTAAAGCACAAGCTTTATCCATCGCGCATTCCGGCGCAATTGGCAATACATTTGACATTGTCAAGTGGACTCGCGTATTTGGCGAATTTTTGTGTTTCTCGTAATAGGCGCATTGGATGGTTATTCGGCAGCCACAGCTTTTGGATCGACCAGAGTTACGATGTCATTCATTATAGTGTTCAATTCGAAGTCTTTAGGGGTATAGACACGCGCCACGCCAAAACCCTGGAGGCGTTTAGCATCTTCATCGGGAATAATGCCACCAACAATCACGGGAATGTGGCCCAAATCTGCAGCGCGCATTCTTTCCATCAAATCTTCGACCAGAGGCACGTGGCTGCCGGAAAGGATCGACAGGCCGACCACATGTGCGTTTTGCTCAAGTGCAGCGGTCACGATTTCTTCGGGGGTCAGGCGGATGCCGTCATAGGTGATGTCCATGCCGCAATCGCGGGCGCGCACAGCGATTTGTTCGGCTCCGTTCGAATGTCCGTCCAGTCCGGGTTTACCCACAAGGAATTTCAGGCGGCGGCCCAGCTTGTCGCTGACCGCGTCGACGGCACTGCGCAGGTCTTCCAGCCCTTCGGTTTTGTTCGACACCGATGCCGACACGCCCGTGGGGCCACGGTATTCCCCGAAGACGCTGCGCATCTGGGCGGCCCATTCGCCGGTGGTCACACCAGCACGGGCGGCGCTGATTGACGCTGGCATCACGTTTTCGCCCGTTGCTGCCGCGGTGCGCAATTCGGCCAGCGCGGCGTCGACCGCCGCCTGATCACGGCTGCTGCGCCATTCTTCCAGACGGGCGATCTGGTCGGCTTCAGTTGCAGGGTCCACGGTCATGATGCCACCGTCTTCGGTCATCAACGGCGATGGCTCGGAGTTGGTGTATTTATTTACGCCGACAACTACGGTTTCGCCCGCTTCGATCCGGCTTAGGCGGTCGGAATTGGATTGCACCAATTGCGCCTTCATATAGTCGATCGCATCAATTGCGCCGCCCATGCCATCAAGGTTGTCCAATTCGGCCCGTGCGCCCGCTTTCAATTCTTCGACCTTGGCGTCAACCGCAGGGTTACCATCAAACAGGTCGTCAAACTCTAGAAGATCGGTTTCAAACGCCAGGATTTGCTGCATCCGCATTGACCATTGCTGATCCCAAGGACGCGGCAGGCCAAGCGCTTCGTTCCAAGCGGGCAATTGAACCGCGCGGGCGCGTGCCTTTTTGGAAAGGGTGACCGCAAGCATTTCGATCAGAATACGGTAGACGTTGTTTTCAGGCTGCTGTTCGGTCAGCCCCAGCGAATTGACCTGCACGCCATAGCGAAAGCGCCGATACTTGGAATCTTCTACACCATAGCGGGTTGCGCAAATCTCGTCCCACAAATCGACAAAAGCGCGCATTTTGCACATTTCAGTCACAAATCGGATGCCGGCATTCACGAAAAACGAAATACGCCCAACTAATACGGGAAAATCTTCTGCCGGAACACGGGGTTTCAATTCATCCAGAACAGCCGTTGCAGTAGCCAGCGCAAAGGCCAATTCCTGTTCGGGCGTAGCACCCGCTTCTTGCAGGTGATAGGAACACACGTTCATCGGGTTCCATTTTGGTACATTAGTATAGCAATATTCGGCCACGTCCGCGATCATTTTCAACGACGGAGCAGGGGGGCAGATATAGGTGCCGCGGCTGAGATATTCCTTGATCAGGTCGTTTTGCACGGTGCCTTGCAGGCCCGTTACATCCGCACCCTGTTCTTCGGCCACCGCGATATAAAGCGCCAGCAGCCACGGCGCTGTCGCGTTGATGGTCATCGAGGTGTTCATCTGTTCCAGCGGAATGTCCTGAAACAACGCGCGCATATCGCCCAGATGTGCCACGGGCACGCCAACCTTGCCCACTTCGCCGCGCGCCAGAATATGATCGCTGTCGTAACCAGTCTGGGTGGGCAGATCAAAGGCGACGGACAGGCCAGTCTGGCCCTTTTCCAGATTTGACCGATACAGCGCATTCGACGCCTTGGCGGTCGAGTGGCCTGCGTAAGTACGGATAAGCCAGGGGCGGTCTTTTTGTGTCATCGAAGGGCCTCATGAATCTGCGTGGGCAATATTATTGCGTTGTGATCTAGCTATATGAAACTTTCGGGTAGTGTCAATTCGCTGCATTGCGGCGTAAACGCATTTGATCCGGTTCGCGCGATTGACCCGGCACAAAGCGCGCCGACGGTCTGTGATTGTGAAGTTGGTTGTTGTCCTAGGGCGTGTCCGCCTGCAAATGTGGTTGCATGACGCAAACCATTCAACTTCCGCTTTGGCTGTTTATCGTAATCGTGTTGTTTGCCATGGTCACCGCGCTCAGCCACTTTTTGTTGCCGTCGGTGCGGTGGTTTTTCCGGCGGCGTCTGGAAAAGGCTGTGGCGCGACTGAACACGCGTCTGACCCGTCCGATCGAGCCGTTCAAACTGGCGCGCAGGCACGATATGATCCAGCGTCTGGTCTATGACCCCAAGGTGACCCAAGCCATCGTTGAACACGCCCGCGCCGAAGGCGTTCCCGAAGCTGTCGCTTTCGAGCAAGCCAAGCGCTATGCCCGCGAAATTGTCCCAAGCTTCTCGGCCTTCACCTATTTTAGCTTTGGCATTCGCGCAGCGCGCTTTCTGGCCAACACTGTATATGATGTGCGCACCGGTTTGCTCAACGAAACGGCGCTTAAGAACGTGGCCCCCGACGCCACCGTTATCTTTGTGATGAACCATCGTTCTAACATGGATTATGTGCTGGTCACCTATCTGGCGGCGCGCGCTTCGGCGCTGTCCTATGCCGTGGGCGAATGGGCGCGGGTCTGGCCGCTGAGCGGTCTGATCAAGTCGATGGGAGCGTATTTCATTCGCCGCAAATCGCGTGGTCCGCTTTATCGCGGGGTTTTGCAGCGTTATGTGCAGATGGCCACAGCCGGTGGTGCCACGCAGGCGATTTTCCCCGAAGGAGGGCTTTCGCTGACAGGGCGCGTAATGCCTGCGAAGCTGGGCCTGCTCACATATGTAGTTGAGGCATGGGAGGAATCTGGCCGTGAGGTGGTATTTGTCCCCGTTGCGATCAACTATGATCGCGTGCTCGAAGATCGCATCCTGATTTCAGCCAACAAAGAAGGCAGCCGCCGTTTTCGCGCCCGGATTTCGGTGATCCTGTTCTATATCATACGCAAGGGCTGGCTGCGTTTGCTAGGCAAACATATGCGTTTTGGCGAGGCCGCAGTGGTGTTCGGCCAGCCGGTGGCCCTGTCCAGCTATGCACCAAAGCCGGACATAAAAGCGCTGGGGGTCGATCTGATGCGCCGAATTGAAAGCGAAATGCCGTTGTCCTTTGTGCCTTTGCTGTCGCGGGTGATGCTGCGTGCCTCGGGTCCACTGACCCATGAAGCCTTGCAGCAGGCGATACACACGGAAATACGCACCGCCAAGACCAACCTGCTGGTCACTCGGGAATCAATTCCAGCCATCAGCCTGAAGGCGGAAAAACATATGTTGCTGCGTGGGCTGATCACCGAAACCGATGGTCTTTATGCGATGAACCCTGCCGAACGCGACGTGTTGGTGTTCTATGCCAATTCGATCGAACACTTTTACAGCGATGCTGCACCTGCGCCCTAACTTTCTGCGTGCGCAAAGTCATAAAATTACAAAATTTACCCAAATGTGGTTGCAATATTACGTGATGGGCAATATTTCACCCTAAACCCGCCGCGATTCTGCACTGCGGCGTTTCATCTATGGTTAAGGAGGCTGGCATGGCTTTGGACACTGGCATCGCACAATACGAAGCACCCGAAAAAGACCTTTACGAAGTGGGTGAAATGCCCCCGCTGGGTTATGTTCCCAAACAGATGTACGCGTGGGCCATCCGCCGCGAACGTCACGGTGAACCTGACAGTGCTATGCTGCAAGAAGTCGTGGATGTGCCCGAGCTTGACAGTCAGGACGTGCTGGTTCTGGTGATGGCTGCGGGCATCAACTACAATGGGGTCTGGGCAGCCCTCGGCCAGCCGATCAGCCCTTTTGACGGCCACAAGCAGCCCTACCACATCGCGGGTTCCGACGCCTCTGGTATCGTCTGGGCGGTGGGTGACAAGGTTAAACGCTGGAAGGTCGGTGACGAGGTCGTGATTCACTGCAATCAGGACGATGGCGACGACGAAGAGTGCAACGGTGGTGATCCGATGTATTCGCCCAGCCAACGCATCTGGGGCTATGAAACGCCTGATGGATCATTCAGCCAGTTCACCCGCGTGCAAGCGCAACAGTTGATGCCGCGCCCCAAGCACCTGACTTGGGAAGAAAGCGCATGTTACACGCTGACACTGGCTACTGCATACCGGATGTTGTTTGGCCACGAGCCGCACGATCTGAAGCCCGGTCAGAACGTCCTGGTCTGGGGCGCGTCGGGTGGTCTGGGGTCTTACGCGATCCAATTGATCAATACGGCTGGTGCCAACGCCATTGGCGTGATCTCGGATGAAAGCAAACGCGATTTTGTGATGGATCTGGGGGCCAAGGGCGTTCTGAACCGCAAGGATTTCAACTGCTGGGGGCAACTGCCGACGGTGAATACACCCGAATATAAAGAGTGGTTCAACGAGACCCGCAAATTCGGTAAGGCAATCTGGGACATCACCGGCAAGGGCGTGAACGTCGATATGGTGTTTGAACACCCCGGCGAGGCGACGTTCCCTGTATCCACATTCGTGGTGAAAAAGGGCGGTATGGTCGTGATCTGCGCGGGCACCTCGGGGTTCAATCTGACATTTGACGTGCGATACATGTGGATGCACCAGAAGCGTCTGCAAGGCAGCCACTTTGCCCACCTCAAACAGGCGTCAGCCGCCAACCGTCTGATGCTGGAACGCCGTCTTGATCCCTGCATGTCCGAAGTTTTTGCTTGGGGAGACCTGCCTGACGCACACATGAAAATGATGCGCAACGAACACAAGCCCGGCAACATGTCGGTGCTGGTTCAGGCCCCCAAGACCGGCCTACGCACTTTTGAGGATGCATTGGAAGCCGGAAGGTAATCCAAACATCTGCATTTTGTGGCGAATACGGCGCCCGCGAATCACCAAGTGGTTCGCGGGCGTTTTGCTGTTGGAAGGGTGGCTTTTGGTGTCAAAGGCTTGGCCGCGACCCCCTCACCATTTCTGGGGAGTGCCAATACGCGAATTTCTTAAGAGTTTTGGCTCATGCTATAGTTGAATTAACCAAGCGTTAACCAACTAGGGGTGAACCTACCATGAAGAGTGATTGGATTTTGGATGTTCTGACGGATCTCAGGACCTTTGCCCGCGCAAATGGATTGCCCGCTTTAGCTGAACAGCTGGACGATACTGCAATCGTTGCAATGGCCGAGATCGCCGAAAGAGCGGAACTGGCAACGGGCGGGCATGATGACGCTGAATGCGCAAATGGAAGCTATACTGGAGAAGCTGGAGCGATCTGACACGCTGGCAGTTCTTCAGAGTGTCATCGAAGAATTTCGCGCATTATTCGCGATCAATCACATGATCTATCACTGGGTCGACAGCGCCGGGGATCAGTACGGCTGTGGCACCTATTCCGATAGCTGGCGCGAACGCTATGTCGAGCAAAACTACCTGCGCATTGATCCGGTCGTGATCGGTTGCTACCAGCGTTTTCACCCCGTCGACTGGAAGCGGCTGGATTGGTCCAGCAAGGCCGCGCGCGTCTTTCAGACTGAAGCGATTGAATACGGGGTCGGCAATCAGGGGTTTACCGTACCGATCCGTGGGCCCAACGGCCAGTTTGCGCTGTTCACCGTATCGCACACCTGTGACGATGCGACTTGGGCGACGTTTACCGAAACGTACCGGCGTTCCTTGATCCTGATTGGTCATGCTTTCAACCAAAAGGCGCTGGAGTTCGAACCAGACCGCCAGCCCGAACAGGCCCGTGGCTTGTCCCCGCGCGAGGTGGATTCCATGACCCTGCTGGCGATGGGCTATAGCCGCGCACAGGTCGCTGAAACCCTGTCAATTTCAGAGCATACGCTGCGGGTTTATATCGAAAGCGCGCGGTTCAAGCTGGGGGCAATGAACACCACCCACGCCGTCGCCCGCGCCATGAGCAGAGGTTTGATCGTGGTATAGTGTTGCGCATCCGCCCGCAGCACCGCACGCCCGCTACTGCCCACGTTAACACTGCCGCCGCTACCCCTGAGATCTCACAGACCTCAGGGGAGCCGCACCATGCTACGCTACATCTATGGCCACGATCTTCAGACATTTCCCGAATTGCGCGATGGCATGTTCCGCGACCGTGCCGACCAGTTCAAAACGCGGCTGGGCTGGGAGGTCAGCGTGGACGACACTGGTGCCGAGCGCGACGCATATGACGGGATGAACCCGCTCTATGTGATCTGGGAAGAACCTGACGGCAGCCACGGAGGTTCCATGCGCTTTTTGCCCACAACGGGACAGGTGATGGTCAACGACCACTTTGGTCAACTGACCGGCGGCGTGCCTATCGCCAGCCCGCGCATCTGGGAATGCACACGGTTTTGTCTGTCACGCGGCGCAGGCAGCCATGTCGCCGCAGCCCTCATGCTGGGGGGCGGCGAGATCATGGAAAACTTTGAAGTAGACCATTTTGTCGGAGTTTTCGATGCGCGTATGGTACGCATTTATCGCATGATCGGCTCATCTCCCGAAGTTCTGGGCAGTCAGGGGCAGGGCCGCGATCAGATCAGCGTGGGATTGTGGCAGTTCGACCCTACCGCCAAGGCCGCAGTCGCGGAGCGTGCGGGCGTCACGCCACAGCTTTCGCGCCAGTGGTTCGACCGTTCCTTTGGCGTATCGCGCACACAAAATCTGGCACACACCGGTTAAAGCACGGGTTCCCTCTGGTCCCCGTCGCAGCCCCGCTTTAGGGTTGCGCCATGATAGACACGGCCCTTACATATTCCGACGATCAGGCCGTGGCCTATGACGCAGTCACCGAAATGTTGCGGGGCGCGGGCATTGATCTGGATGAACAGCTTCTGACGCCGCCAAAATCTTCGGCCAGCGCGGTTATGGCTGTGACGGGCAAGGCCGGATCAGGCAAGACGTTGCTACTTGCGCAGCTTTACAAAGCGCTGGAGCAAGCAGGGGTTGAGGTTGTTTCGGGCGATTATGAATCGCGCAAACGCAAGGAAAAGCGCACGCTTGCAATCCTTGCGCCGACCAACAAAGCGGCCAGCGTTCTGCGTCTGCGCGGGGTGCCGGCCACAACGATCCACCGCATCCTGTATACGCCGGTTTACGACCCTGAATACGAACGCATCGCCGAATGGCTGGCGGGCAATGGCGAACGTCCCGACATTGCCGACCTGACAGAAATGGCGCTGGACCGTGCAGCGGCATTTTATGCCAATAACAAATCCATCCCCGGCGCATTGGCCGCCGCTGGCCTGCGCGGTAGCGATTTCATCACCGGCTGGAAACGCCGGGAAGAGCCGCTGGACATCGGGTTTATCGACGAATCTTCGATGCTGGACGACAAACAGTTCGGCGACCTCAAGGAGATTTTCCCGACGCTGTTGCTGTTTGGTGATCCGGCCCAGTTGGCACCTGTTGGTCAGTCCGGCACGATGGTCTTTGAAAAACTGCCTGCGCCACAGGTGATGAACCTTAGCCGCGTCCACCGTCAGGCTGCCGATAACCCGATCCTTGATCTGGCCCACGCGCTGGCCGACCCCGCGCTTGAGTTCCACCATTTCGAGAAGATGGTCGAAGAGGCCTCCAAGCGCGACGAACGTGTCGTTTGGGGCCAGCGGGTCGAGGTGGATCTGATGTCACGCAGCCCGGTTCTGGTCTGGCGTAACGCCACCCGCATCCGGCTGATCAATGCCTTTCGCACGGTCTATGGCGCACCCGAAGACGCATTGATCGAAGGCGAGCCGCTGATTTGCGACGGGATCGAGCTGCCGCTGAAACACCGCAAAAAGCGGTTGGACCTCGAAGCACGCGGCCTGATCAAAGGCGCGCAGGTGGTGTTTCTGGGGGCAGGGCGCAAGCCGGGGTTTTCGCGTCTGCACGTCATGGGCGCAGAAGATCCGCAGATTTCCGCAGCGTCGATCGTCAAGATTGAAAAGCCGGACGAGGAAGAGCCGTTCATCCCCTTTGCGGCAGGTATGGGGGCGGTATTTCTGCATGGCGCAGCCGTAACCATTCACAAGGCACAAGGCAGCCAGTGGGACACGGTGCAGGTGTTCACACCCGACCTGTTTGTCGCCGCCCGCATGGGCCGCGTCGAGGCGGGGCAACCATTGTGGAAACGTCTGGCCTATGTGGCGATCACCCGTGCGCAGAACCGACTGATCTGGGTGGTGCGCAACCGTCTGTCAAAACCGACCGAGCCGTTGCGCGTGGACGATTTAAGAGCCCTTCCAGCCGCTCCGCTGAATCTGGCCGAGCCCGAAGCGTTCTTGTAGAAGTTAGCGCCGTAACAGTGCAAACCCCGCCGATGCGCCCCAACCGGCAGCAATGGCGATGGCAATCGACATCAACCCGTACAGCAGCGGTTGATTGCGAGACAGGGCGTGCAGCCACCGCTCCAACCCCACTTTGCGCACATCGATGGTCGTCTGGTACTGCGATACCACTGTCCCGTCACGGGTCAGGAAAATGCGGGTGACATAGCCACCTTCGGTCAGCGCTGCGGGCAGCTGGATCGAAGTGCGGAACAGTGTTTGCTGGTCCACGGCCACTTTTTCCTCAAGCAGTTGATAGAGGTCGGACCCGGTTCGGATACGGATCAGCGCGTTGGTGAAAGAAGCCGAATCCTGAATGGTCATCGGCGCCCCCACCGAGCGGATCGCACGGGGCACCGAGATGCGGTAGCGCAGATCTTCGACGTTGGTCAGAACCTCGCGCAGCGGTCCGCTTGAGGCGACGGCATAGTAGCTGGGCGCGCGGTCCACATCGACAGCATCAGTGTTGACCCAGATGCCAAAGCGACGCTCTTTGCGGCGCACGGTTACGGGCAGCGACGGTCCTGCCACAGTAATCACAACCTCTAGCGGTGGACCGTCGGGGATCGGCTCTTCGCGGCGGACCGCGCCAAAAATCAGAATTTCCGAGCCGTCAAAGCTGGCGGTGATAGCAACTTCGTTCTGGGACAGGCCCAGCACGACCTGTTCCGCCATTGCGGGCAGGGCGGTGAACAGCGTCAGGATGGCTAATATACGGGCCAGCATCACTGTGCCCTCGTGGCGGCGATGGAATACAACTCGGATGGCATCAACAGCAGTTCAAGCGCCAGCTTGCCACAGACGACCATGACCAACAGTGCCAGTAACACGCGCAATTGCTCTGCCTTCATCCGCATGCCGATATTGGTGCCGATCTGCGCACCGATGACGCCACCGACCAACAGCAGGACAGCTAGAACCACATCCACGGTATAGTTGGTGGTGGCGTGCAACATGGTGGTAAAGCCAGCGACAAAGATGATCTGGAACAACGAAGTTCCAATCACCACTTTGGTCGGCATCCCGAGGATGTAGATCATTGCAGGCACCATGATAAACCCGCCGCCCACGCCCATGATCGCGGCTAACACACCAACCAGAAGTCCAACCAGCAGCGGCGGGATCACCGATATATACAGACCCGAAACGCGAAACCGCATCTTGAAGGGCATCTTGTGGACCAGCCCGTGCTTTTTGCGCTGTGGCTTCTTGCCGGATTTGGACCGGCGGAGCGCGGACAGGCTTTCGACAAACATCAACGAGCCGATGATACCCAAAAACAGCACATAGCAAAGACGCACCATCAGATCGACCTGACCGATCGCACGCAGATAGTTGAACACGGCCACACCAGCGGCGGCCCCGATCAACCCGCCGATCAGCAGGACAGTGCCCATCCTCAGATCAACTGTGCGACGTCGGAAATGCGCCAGAACACCAGAGAAAGACGAGGCAACGATCTGGTTCGCGCCGGTGGCCACAGCCACCGCAGGGGGGATGCCGATAAAAAACAGCAGTGGCGTCATCAGAAACCCGCCGCCTACACCGAACATGCCGGACAGAATGCCCACCAGCCCGCCCAGCCCCAACAGCAAGAAGGCATTTATCGAAACTTCTGCGATGGGTAGGTATACTTGCATGTCTATACTTAGGCCTTGCCGAGGGGCGAAAGCAATATGCTACACCGCAGCATCGGATATCAGGACCGATAAGTCATGCGATCTGGACCTATCGTTCTTTGACATAGGGTTCGCCCCCCGCGCGGGGTGGTGTGGCGCGACCAACAAAACCCGCCAGAATAATCACCGTCATGATATAGGGCAGTGCGCCCAACAACTGGCCCTGAACTCGCAGTCCGGTCAGAGCTGTGATCACATCGGGCCGCGTTTCCAAGGCTCCGAAAAGGCCGAACAACAAGGTCGCGTAAAGCGCGTACCAAGGCCGCCACTTGGCAAAGATCAGCGCCGCCAGCGCGATATAACCACGGCCTGCGGACATATCCTTGACAAAACCTGCCTGCAGAGCCGTGGACAAATAGGCCCCTGCGATGCCACACAGCACGCCGCAAATCGCAATGGCGGCGTAGCGCAGCCCGACCACTGAGACGCCGGCAGTGTCCACAGCAGCAGGGTTTTCCCCCACCGCCCGCAAACGCAGGCCAAAGCGTGTGCGAAACAGCACGAACCATGTCAGCGGCACGGCGGCAAAGGCCATGTAGACCAGTATGGAATGGCCCGAGATCAACTCGGCATAGATCGGGCCAAGAACCGGCACGTCGGCCAGAGCCTCGGCAAAGGGCAGGGTGATCGGCGTGAACCGCCCGCCGCCGATCAGCGACGGGGTGCGCCCGCCCTGCTGGAACCAGCTTTGCGCGATCAGCACGGTCAGACCCGCCGCCAGAAAATTGATGGCCACGCCGGAAATCAACTGGTTGCCGCGAAAGGTGATTGCGGCAACGCCGTGCAGTGCGCTGAGCATGAGCGACGCGGCGATGCCCGCCAGCAACCCCAACCAGACCGACCCCGTGACCGCAGCGACAGCGGCAGAAAAGAAGGCGGCGGCCAGCATCTTGCCTTCAAGGCCGATGTCGAAAATTCCTGCGCGTTCGCTGAACAGGCCCGCAAGGCAGGCCAGCAGCAACGGTGTCGCCAGACGCACGGTGCTGTCCAGCAGCTGGATCAAGGTCAGGAAATCCATAAGATTACTCCGCCGGCTCTACGGGTTTGCGTTCAGGCTTGGGCGCGCGGGCGCGGCGGATGGCAAGAAACATCCGCTCCAGTGGCATCCGCACCATATTGTCCAGCGCGCCGGTGAACAGGATCACCAGTGCCTGAATGACCACGATCAACTCGCGGGGGATCGACGTCCACAACGCCAGTTCGGCACCGCCCTGATAGAGAAACCCGAACAGGATCGCGGCGATAAACACGCCAAAGGGGTGGCTTCGGCCCATCAGTGCCACGGCGATGCCGATGAAACCGGCACCTTCGACGGCGTTCAGCACCAGGCGCTCGGCCTCGCCCATCACATTGTTGATCGCCATTAGTCCGGCCAACCCGCCAGAGATGATCATAGTGACCATTGTGATTTTGAACGGCGAAATGCCCGCATATTTGGCGGCACTTTCCGACTGCCCGTAAGCGCGCAGTTCAAAACCCAAACGCGTGCGCCAGATCAGAACCCAGACCAGAACGCAGGCCAGAACTGCCACCAGCAGGGTTATGTTGGCAGGGGCCGCCTTCGAGAAGCTGATGCCAAAGGGGGCCAGAACCTCGTGCAGCGTTGGCAATTGGGTGGTTTCGGGGAAACGGGCGGTGGCGGGGTCCATGCTGCCGCGCGGGCGCAGGACGTTCACTAGGATGTAATTCAGCAGCGAGGCTGCGATAAAGTTAAACATGATCGTGGTGATCACGATGTGGCTGCCGCGCTTGGCCTGCAAATAGGCCGGAATCGCGGCCCAGATCGCGCCGAAAATACCAGCCATGACAATCGCGCCCAGCAGCGCCAGCGACCAATGTGGCCAAGGGATGAAAAGACAGGCCAGCGCGACGCCCAAACCGCCCAAAGCCGCCTGACCCTCGCCGCCGATGTTGAACAGCCGCGCGTGAAAGGCGACGGCGACGGCAAGGCCGGTAAACATGAAATTGGTGGCGTAGTAGAGCGTATAACCCCAGCCATAAGTCGACCCGAGTGCGCCCGAGACCATCAGTTTAACAGCGGCGATCGGGTCTTCTCCGATAGCAAGGATCACCAGCGCGGAAATGATCGCGGCAAGGATCAGCGAAATCAAAGGTACAAGGGTTACCTCGGCCCATTTTGGCATCACATCCATCGGGCGGCTCCTGTGTGGCGGGCGGGGCGGTGGGGGCGCTGCCCCCGTCCCTGCGGGACTCCCCTGAGATATTTACAGCCAGAAGAAAGCACGGTCATAGCGGAACCTCCATTCCGGCCATCAACATCCCCAGTTCTTTTTCGTCGGTTTGGTCGGGCAGGCGTTCGCCCATGATGTGACCGTCGAACATCACCGCGATGCGGTCGGACAGTGAAAAGATTTCTTCAAGCTCGACCGAGACCAGCAGGATCGCCTTGCCTTGATCGCGCAGGGCGACGATCTGTTGATGGATGAATTCGATGGCGCCGATGTCAACGCCGCGCGTGGGTTGGCCCACCAGCAAAAGGTCGGGGTTGCGTTCGATTTCGCGAGCGAGGACGATTTTTTGCTGGTTGCCGCCCGAGAAGTTCTTGGCGGCCAATTTCGGATTGGGCGGCCGAACGTCAAAGCGTTCCATCTTGGCTTCCGTGTCAGCGCGGATGGCGGCGTTGTTCATCAACGGGCCCGATTGATAGGCCGGATCGCGGTGATAGCCAAAGGCGGTGTTTTCCCACGCGTGAAAACCCAAGATCAGACCCTCGCGCTGGCGGTCTTCGGGAACGTGTGCGATGCCGCGTGCACGGCGCGACTGGCCGTCGGCATGTTTGCCGCTGAGTTCGATGGGATCGCCGTTCAGCAACACGGTGCCGGTGCCGTGGGCATAGCCACCCAGCAGTGCCAGCAATTCGGACTGGCCGTTGCCCGCCACACCCGCGATGCCCACGATCTCGCCCGCGCGCACTTGCAGGTCGATGCCCTTGAGCCGCTCGACGCCCGCCTCGTCGGTCACATGCAGGTTCTTGATATCCAACACGACCTTGCCGGGGGTTGCGGGGGCCTTGTCGACGCGCAGCAGCACTTTGCGGCCCACCATCAGCTCGGCCAGATGCTCGGGCGAGGTTTCGGCGGTCTTTACCGTGGCGGTCATTTCGCCGCGACGCATGACGCTGACGGTGTCGGTGATATCCATGATCTCGCGCAGCTTGTGGGTGATCAGGACGATGGTTTTACCCTCTTCGCGCAGCCGTCCCAGAATGCGAAACAGCTGGTCGGCCTCGGCGGGGGTCAGCACGCCGGTGGGTTCGTCGAGAATAAGGATGTCGGCCCGGCGATACAGCGCCTTTAGGATTTCGACGCGCTGCTGCATGCCGACACCCAGATCTTCGATCACCGCGTCGGGGTTCACATTCAGCCCATATTCCTGTTCGAGCCCCAGCAGTTCCTTGCGGGCCTTGCCCAGCGAGGTGTTGAGCGACCATCCGTCTTCGACACCCAGAATAATATTTTCAAGCACGGTGAAGTTTTCGACCAGCTTGAAGTGCTGGAACACCATGCCGATGCCAGCCGAAATCGCTGCCTGACTGTCGGGAATATCGGTTTTGGCGCCGCTAATGAAAACCTCGCCTGCATCGGCTTTGTAAAAGCCGTAGAGGATGCTCATCAAGGTGGATTTGCCTGCGCCGTTCTCGCCGATGATCCCGTGGATTGTGCCGGGCATTACACGGATGGAAATGTCCTTGTTGGCCTGCACGGGGCCAAAGGCTTTGGAAATGCCTTTGAGTTCAATCGCGGGGGCAACGGTGGTGGCAGGCATGGCTGGCGAACCCTTTATCTTGCGAAAGGGCCGCGCCAGTTTGAATGGCGCGGCCCCTTTTGCTGTGTGATGCGATCAGAACGTCAGTGCGGGGCAGCTGTCGTCCGAGGCGTAATCATGCACTTTGATGTCGCCTGCCGCGATCGACGCGGCCGCTGCGTCGACTTCGGTTTGCATGGCTTCGGTCACCAGATCGGCATTGTTTTCATCCATCGCATAGCCGACGCCGCCGTTGGCCAGATCCAGAACCTGAACCCCGCCTTCCAGCGATTCGCCTGCTGACATCGATTCGTACACGGCAACATCAACGCGTTTGAGCATCGAGGTCAGAACCTTGCCAGGGTGCAGGTGGTTCTGGTTGCTGTCCACGCCGATCGACAGGATGCCTTCGTCGGCGGCGGTTTGCAGAACGCCAACGCCTGTGCCGCCTGCTGCGGCATAGACCACATCAGCGCCCTGGCTGATCTGTGCCTTGGTCAACTCGGATCCTTTTACGGGGTCGTTCCATGCGGCAGGTGTGGTGCCGGTCATGTTGGCGACGATTGTCGCATCAGGGTTCACGGCTTTGACGCCTTGGGCGTAACCGCAGGCGAATTTGCGGATCAATGGGATGTCCATGCCGCCGATAAAGCCGACAGTGCCGGTTTTCGACGCTTGCGCCGCCATCATGCCGACCAGATAGGAACCTTCGTGCTCGGTAAAGCCGATGACCTTGACGTTGGGCGCGTCCACCCAGCCGTCGATGGTAACGAAGGTGGTGTCGGGATAGTCAGGCGCCACAACTTCCAGTGCGCTGGAAAAGGCAAAGCCGGTGGTGATGACCGGATCGGCCCCTGATTCTGCAAAGCGGCGCAGAGCCTGTTCGCGCTGGGCTTCGGACTGCATTTCGATTTCGCGGAACGTCCCGCCGGTTTCTTCGGACCAGCGCTGCGCACCGGCAAAGGCGGCTTCGTTAAAGGATTTGTCGAATTTGCCGCCAAGATCGTAGATCAGTGCTGGTTCGGCAAAGGCGGCACCGGCTGTCAGAGTCAGTCCGGCTGCGGCGCCCAGAAATTTTTGCATTAGGGTCATGTGGTATCTCCCAGTTTTCGTGTTTGGAGCCTGCCGCCCGATGGGGCAGTGGGGCCCGACGCCCGTGCATTTCTGTGTGCAAAACAGGCAGATCAAATTGATCAGATGCAAATAAGGCCGCACCACTGGGGCGGGGTCAACCGCTTTTTCTACGCAGGGGGGTGGAATCGCGACGCTTACCTTGGGTGAGGTTAACCAAGCGACGCGCGCATAAGCACTGCATCCACGGCAGGAGCGTTCGCACGCGGGTAATACGCGGCGCGAAGCCCCGCCTGCCCAAAGCCGCACGCTGTGTAGAGAGCAAGGGCAGGGGCATTGTCGGCAGCCACTTCAAGAAATGCTTCAGAGGCAGTTGGGCGCACGCGATCCATCCACTGCACCATTAGCACGCGCCCGATTCCTTGGCCTTGATGGTCGGGATGGACGGCAATGGTCAGCAATTCGGCCTCGCCTGCAACCTCGCGTACAAGGGCAAAGCCCTGCGGTTGGCTGCTTGCAAAGACGTGCGGATTGTCCAGGAGGGCGGCAAATTCATCAGCCGACCACGGTCGGGCCGAAGTGAAGGCGGCGGCGTGGATGTGCGCCATGTGCAGCGGAGTCATGGGCTGTCCGGCGGCAGGATCACAGGCGGCACATCGCGACCGGGGGCTGCGTCTGCGGGCCGCAGATAGTAAGGCGCGGGTGGCGGTGCCACCTGCGGAAACCGTTCAGCGGCAAGTGTTACGATGGCAGCGGCAAGGTCGGCAGGGGCCGGTTGCGAAGGCAGGGTGGTCCCATCGGCCTCGAGTGATGCGCGAGTGACCAGTGTCGGCGCACCCGTCTGCATTACATAGACCAATTCGCGCGGGGCGGGAACGCAGACAGGCTCTGTTTGCAGATCGCGGCGCTGTTCGAATCCGGTGACGCCATAGGCAGGCACATCCAGGCCCAGCGCCAGACCGCGCGCGGCGGACACGCCGATGCGGATGCCGGTGAAATTGCCGGGGCCAACGCCGACACCCAACGCATCCAGATCACGCCACACCAGATCGTGACGAGCCAAAAGCTCTTGCAGCAGACCCATCAGGCGCTCGGCCTGTCCGCGTGTCATCTCTTCGGCGATCGCCTCGACCACTGCGCCATCCACCCACAGCGCGGCGGCACACCACGCCCCCGAGGTGTCAAAGCCAAGGATCACAGGGGTGCTCATGGCCGGGCTCTTTGCAGTGTACAAACGCGCAGGGCGCCGCAATCGCAGCGCCCATCGGAACTTGGGGTGTCAGGCACAGATTTCAGACCGCTACGGGGCGAACTTCGGTGACTTCGGGGATGTAGTGGCGCAGCAGGTTTTCGATACCCATTTTCAGCGTCAGCGTGGACGACGGGCAGCCAGCGCAGGCGCCCTGCATGTGCAGATAGACCACGCCGCGGTCGAAACCGTGAAATGTGATGTCGCCGCCGTCCTGAGCAACAGCAGGGCGCACGCGGCTGTCCAGCAGTTCCTTGATCTGGCCGACGATTGCACCGTCTTCACCGCTGTGTTCGGCGTGGCCGGATGCGGGGGCGTGACCTTCGACCATCACGGCATCACCGGACTGGTAATGCTCCATGATCGCACCCAGAACGCCGGGCTTCATGTGGTCCCACTCGGTTGCATCGTCCTTGGTCACGGTCACGAAATCGGTGCCAAAGAATACACCCGTCACGCCCGATACGGCAAAAATGCGCTGGGCCAGAGGTGACTTGGTGGCGGCGTCCGCTGTGGGGAAATCGGCTGTACCCATCTCCAGAACAGTCTGACCGGGCAGAAACTTCAATGTCGCGGGGTTCGGCGTCGATTCGGTTTGGATGAACATGGCAAGCGCTCCTCATGGGCTGTTGTCTCTGATATGCGGATCAAACGCCCGCAAGTCAAGGTTTGGAACGGTTCTAAACTGTGTCACCTTTGCGGCACCCCGGCCCGCCCGCGCCTTTTCCGGGTCATTCCGGCGGGAGTCCGCTCCTTCGGTCTGGGCTGAAAATTGACCGTTTAGAGGCCGGACATTGCGGCAACTGCCGCGCGCAAATGCGACCGGTTTACGTGATCGCTTCCAGCTTTTCCTTGCTCAGATCACCCGGAACGATGGTGACCGGAATGGGCAGAGAGGCCGCGTTGCGCGACAGCTGTGTGACCAGCGGGCCGGGGCCCTTGTTGTCGGTGCCAGCGCCCAGCACCAGAATACCAATCTCGGGGTCTTCGGTGATCTGGGCGATGATTTCCTCGGCGGCATGACCATTGCGGATAACCAGTTCGGGGTTAACGCCCTGTTTGTCGCGCATCCATTTGGCGAAAACCTCGAAATGTGCCTCTATCCGCTCGCGGGCCTCTTGGCGCATGATGTCACCGACGCCGATCCAGTGGTTAAACTCGTCAGGTGGGATCACCGACAGCACTGCCACGCCGCCGCCGGTTTTGGCCGCACGCATGGCGGCAAAGCGCATAGCGTTCAGACATTCGCGGCTGTCATCCAGCACGACCAGAAATTTGCGCATCACGTCCTCCCTTTTCTGCAACAGCATGGCCCAAGGGACGGCACCACGCAATGTTCATCAGTCATCTCGGGTCGCCTCTGCCAGTGCTATGGCCATGCGATCGTGGCCCCAGAACAATTCGTCGCCTACGGTAAAGCTGGGCGCGCCAAAGATGCCGCGCGCAATGGCGTCTTCGGTCAGGTCGCGTAAGGCTTGTTTGGTCTCGGCTGTGCCTGCGTTTTCGATAATGCTTGCCGCGTCCTGCCCAAGGGCTTCCAGCACTGGGCCGATTACCTCGGCTTGGCCGATGTCCAGATCTTCGGCAAAGTTGGCGGAAAAGACCGCGCGGACAAAATCCCCGATCCAGCCCGCATCGGCGTTGGCCGCACAAATCCGCGCCGCCAGCATGCTGCCGCGCGGGAATGTTGAGGGCTTTTGCAAGGGCAGGCCAGCCGCCTCGCAGATGCGGTCCAAGTCGCGCCACATATAGGCACCCTTGACCGGATAAAGGTTGAACGGCGAATCCGTCATGCCCTGCGCACCAAAGACCGGCCCCAACAGGAATGGCCGCCAGACCAGCGGCACGCCGTGCGCGGCACAAGCGGCTTCGATCTGCATGGCGGCGGGATAGCTGTAAGTGCTGGCAAATTCGAACCAGAATTCCACAGGTTTGGTCATGCTGTTACCTTTCGGATGCGGCCCAGTCCCAATACAATTGCCGCGCTCGTCGTGTGATTGGCCCGATCTGGTACTGGGTGTCGTCAAAGGCGGTGACTGGGGTGACCTTCATCATATTGCCGCTCAGGAACACCTCGTCGGCGTCGTGAAAATCATCAAAACCCAGAACTGTCTCGTGTACGGTCACGCCATCCGCACGCAGGTTGCTGATGTGGCGCGCCCGCGTGATACCTGACAGGAAGGTGCCATTGGGCACCGGCGTGAACACCTCGCCGTCGCGCACCATGAACACGTTGGCGGTCGCGGTCTCTGCCACATTGCCCAAAGCATCTGCCACCAGTGCGTTGCCAAAACCCTTGGATTTGGCTTCGGCCAGCATCCGCGCATTGTTGGGGTAAAGACATCCCGCTTTGGCGTTCACAACTGCGTCTTCCAGCACTGGACGGCGGAATCGGGTACGTGTCAGCGTGGTTGATGCCTCGGGGGCGGCCATTGGCACCTTCTCCAGTGAAATGGCAAAGCCGGTGCCCTCGGGCATTGGCACGATACCAGAGGCATCCCCGTTGATGGCCCAATACATCGGGCGGATGTAAACAGGCTCGGACGGGTCGTAAGCCTTCAGCCCTTCGTGAACGGCGGCGACCATATCTTCGGTGCTGACAGTGGGCGTGATCATCAGCGCGTGGGCCGAGCGGTTCGCGCGCGTGCAATGGGCGGCCAGATCGGGGGTATACCCCTCAAAGAACCGCGCCCCGTCGAAAACAGTGCTGCCCAGCCATGACCCGTGGTCGGCTGCCTTCATGACCGGCACATCGCCGTCATGCCAGCTGCCTTCAAAAAATGTTCTGATATCGGTTCCAATGGGCATCTGACGCTCTCCTGAATTTGGCCGGACGTTATCAGGATGGGCCGGAGCGTCCAGCATCAATGGCGTATTTATGTGGTGCCGTCGCTGTCGCGCTCGCGGATGGCATAGACCCCTTCGGGCAGGTCCAGTGCGGCAGACATATCGCGCACCTGCGCATGGCTGAGGGTGATTTTCATGACCTGATCGGTGCGCGGGTCGAATTGTTCGACCGTCACGCATTCGGTAAAGGTGTTGACGATCACATCTTCTTGCAACGGCGCGCCGCCATCGTCCACCAAGGTGATCACGGTCGAGTCGAATTCGTGCTCAATTGTAAACATAGCCCAAGCCTACCCGCGCAGGCCGGACATGCAAGCGGTGATCCGCATCCAATGATCAGACCCCCGTGATCGGCCCGTAACGGGGCTGGAAGCGGGCCGAGGACATGTTAAGTTAGGCAGCAACGATTGCGGCGCTTCAAACGCCACTCAAGCTAAGGGAATGAAACGTATGCTCAAGAAACTGGTGCAGGTTCTGCTGCCGCTGGCCATGTTGGCCGCCTGCGACGTGCCGACAGTATCTGGCCCTGCGCCGCAGACAACGGCGCAAAACGTGCGTGCGGCGTCGTTTGATGAGTTGCGCAATTCGGATCAGGCCGAGCGCGCCTTTGTGCAGGTCGTGCAACGGTTGGAGCCGGTAGCCGAACGTGAATGTCGCAACCGCACGACAGGCGTGAACTGCGATTTCCGCATCGTTGTCGACGACCGCCCGAACCAGCCTGCCAACGCCTATCAGACCTTGGACAAATCCAACCGTCCGGTGATTTTCTTTACGCTCAAGCTGATACAGGAAGCCTATAACGCCGATGAGATCGCATTTGTCATGGGCCACGAGTCAGCGCACCACATCGCGGGTCACATCGCACGGCAACGCCAGAACGCGGTGGCCGGTGCGGTGATTTTTGCAGGGCTGGCCACGCTGACCGGCGGCGATGCGGGGGCTGTGGAATCGGCGCAACGCCTGGGCGAACAAGTGGGCGCGCGCAGCTATTCCAAGGAATTCGAGCTTGAGGCAGACGCGCTGGGCACGGTCATCACGTACCGCGCGGGCTATGATCCGTTGCGCGGCGCCGAATTCTTTCGCCGCATCCCCGATCCGGGTAACCGGTTTCTGGGCACCCATCCGCCCAATACCGCACGTATGGAGATTGTGCGCCGCACTGCGGCGGCATTGTAACCTGCCCCCGTGAGGCAACTGGGGCAAATCCTGACCGACCGAGGATCGAAATATGCGGTCTCTGGCGTGCCTGTGAAGAACCGTGCCGAGATTGACGCGGCGCTGAAGCAACTCAAGCGGGACAAGGCCTACGCCAAGGCGACGCACAACACATGGGCGGCGATCCTGACCGAAGGTGGCCCGACCAAAGGCGACGACGGCGAGGCCGGCGCAGGTATGGTGATTGTGCGGATGCTGGAGCGTGAAGAACTGACCGATCACCTGATCGTGGTGACACGCTGGTATGGCGGCAAACATCTCGGCGGCGACCGGTTTCGCCATGTGCAGACATGCGTTCGGTCCTATCTGGACGCGCTTTAAACGCTCAGTGCAATGGCCGCAAAGAAACACGCCGAGGCGACAACGACAAACACATGCCACAGTGCCATCTGAAACCGGAATTCCCGCATGGCAAAGAACACCGCCCCCGCAGAATACGTCAGGCCTCCGGCTGCGACCAATGTCATTGCCGCACCGCTCAGGCTGGACCACATCGGCCAGATCAACAGTACGCTGGCCCAGCCCAACGCCAGATACAACGCCAGCGAACCGCGTCCGTCCGTGGCCCAGAACGACAGCTTGGCGATTGCCCCGCCCAAGGCCACCAGCCAGACAAAGGCCAGCACAATATATCCGGTGACAGACCCCAGAACAAAGACCAGCGGCGTGTAAGTGCCCGCAATCTTTAGATAGATCGCCGCATGATCCACCCGTGCCAATATCGGGCGCGACCGGTCCCACGGCAGCAAGTGATAGCTGGCAGAAGCGGCAAAGGCAAAAACCAGAACCGCCAGATAAATGCCGACAGATGCGACTGTTGTGACAGGTGCATGAGGTATGATCTGGCCCAGCAGGATCGCCGCACCAACCACCGATCCGGTCAATCCGATGACATGCACCGACCCGTCGGCAAGCGTTTCTGTAAGAGATCTTGGATAAGCCATAGGATCAAATTAACCTGTTCCGACCCGTAGGCTATGGAAAATTTGACGAAATCCGGTTGACGTTACAGCACCTTTGCTGCCCTGCGCCCGCGTGCCAGATGCCAGCGGTACAAGACCGGTGCCAGCACCCAGTCGTACAGCCATGCCGCGACTGGCAGCACCACCGGCAACGACACAATCCGTGCCAGCCAGCGAAAGCGTGGCATGTCCTGCCACAGCAACACAAATGCGGGGATGCCGGAATACACTTGACCGTTCTTGCGCACATGCAACCGTCGCGCCGCCGCATCCGCAGTGACACCCCATGACGCCAGCGCATCGCTGTTCAGGTCATCAAAACGGATCGGCAGCCCGTTGTTGCGGCTGTAACCAGCATAGTGGTCAATTTCAAAGCGGCACACAGGACACTCGGCGTTGTACAAAACGCGGGTGTCGTCATCAGGGGGGGTGGTCTGGTACATAGCGTAAAGATAGGACGCAACCACGCACTGCGAAAGGTGTCAAAGACGCGCACCTCAGCGTGGCTTGTTCCCGTCGATCCAGCGTGACATCAACTGTTTGTCCTTGAAACATTCGCGCGGCACATCCTGCCGTTTGATCCGCGCAATCCGCTCGGCAAAGGCGACCTGCTTGCCCGAGGGATAATTGCTGAACTTGCCCTCGACCGGCTTGACCCTATGCGCGTCAATCCAGGCAGAAAGCGCCCGCCGGTCCCGCTGCACGGCTTGCGGCAAATCCTTGCCCGTCCGCTTGGCAATTGCCATCGCGTAAGCCACCTGCTTGTCGGTCGCAGGCTCTGGCACATTCAGCGGTAGGTCGGTTTGAACCGGAACAAACAGTCCGGGCAGGGCGGGTTCCATAACAGATGCGTGGGCCATGACGGCGTTCCTTTGTTCCTGTTAAGAACAAAATAGAACAAAGGCGGAACATTTTCAAGGGGGGCGCGATTTTGCCCCCTTCACATGGCCGCGATTACACCAACCGGCCCCACAAATCATACTCGCCCGCCTCGTCCACCTCGACGGTGACGATCTGGCCGGGGGTCAACGCTTCAAAGCCTTCGTCGATGAACAGGTTGCCATCGATCTCGGGCGCATCGGCCTTGGTGCGGCAGGTGGCGGCCTCGGCGTCGACCTCGTCCACGATCACGTCGATGCGGGTGCCAACTTTGGCCTCCAGCTTGGCCTCGGAAATCGCCTGTGCCTTCTCCATGAACCGGTCCCAGCGGTCTTGTTTGACCTCGGCGGGCACATGGTCAGGCAGGGCGTTGGACCGCGCGCCATCGACGTTTTCGTATTGAAAACAACCTACACGGTCCAGTTGCGCCTCGTCCATCCAGTCCAGCAGAGTCTGGAACTCGGCCTCGGTTTCGCCAGGGTAGCCCACGATAAAGGTCGAGCGTAAAACGATGTCGGGGCAGATGTCGCGCCACTCAGCGATCCGGTCCAGTGTGGCCTCGGCGGCGGCAGGGCGGGCCATGCGTTTCAACGTGTCGGGGTGCGCGTGTTGGAACGGGACGTCCAGATAGGGCAGAACCAGACCATCGGCCATCAGGGGGATCATCTCGCGCACATGCGGATAGGGGTAAACGTAATGCAGCCGTACCCAAGCGCCCAGTGATCCCAGATCGCGCGCCAGCGTGGTGATTGGCTGTTCGGTCAGGCCACGACGCACCTCGCGGTCCCAATCGGTGCCATAGGCCGACGTGTCCTGCGAAATCACCAACAGCTCCTGCACGCCCGCCTCGACCAGCTTTTCAGCCTCGCGCAGTACGGCCTTGTGCGGGCGGCTGGCCAGACGGCCGCGCATGTCCGGAATGATGCAGAACTTGCACTTGTGGTTGCAGCCTTCGGAAATCTTCAGATAGCTGTAATGGCGCGGGGTCAGGCTGACGCCGCTGGCGGGCAGCAGATCGACAAAGGGATCGGGCGAGGGCGGCACAGCGGCATGAACCGCGTCCAGCACCTGTTCGTATTGATGCGGGCCGGTCACAGCCAGAACCTTAGGGTGCGCGCCGGTGATATACTCGGGCTCAGCACCCAGACAGCCGGTCACAATCACCCGCCCGTTTTCGGACAGCGCCTCGCCAATGGCCTCAAGGCTTTCTGCCTTGGCACTGTCCAGAAACCCGCAGGTGTTCACAATTACCGCATCCGCGCCGGAATAGTCTGGCGAAATACCATATCCTTCGGCCCGCAGGCGCGTCAGGATACGCTCGGAATCAACAAGTGCTTTGGGACAGCCCAGGCTGACCATGCCGATAGACGGCTGGCCGGGGCGCGTTTTGCCATCCAGCCGTGCGGCGGGGGCGATGTCGGGGCGCAGATCGGGTGGGTTTGTGCTCATGACCGCTCCTTTAGTGCAACCGGCACGCGGCGGAAAGGGTTCTTGATTGAGAATGGGCGACGAGACGCGTAGCAATTGGACATGAAGTGGCAAAAGGAATTTTAGCATGAAATGGATCGGGCGTCTGATCGGATTGATCGTTTTGATCGTGATTGTGGCTGGTGTATCGCTGCTTTTCCTGCCCGCCGACCGGATCGCGCGCATCGCCGCCGACCAGATCCGCAACGCCACCGGGCGCGACGTGACCATCTCGGGCGATGTGTCGCTGTCGATCTGGCCGGTGCTGGGGGCCTCTGTCGGCAATATCGAAATCGGCAACGCTACGTGGTCCGAACAAGGGCCGATGCTGACGGCACAAAATGCCGCCATCGGTGTCGATGCTGCGGCCTTGCTGTCGGGAGAAATCCGCATCACCAACATCGCCGCGACTAGCCCTACGATCCGGCTGGAACAGCGCAAGGACGGGCGCGCCAGCTGGCAGTTCACCGATGCGTCGGGGGCCGCGACGATTGAAACGCAGACCTCGCCGGATACGGCCCCGCGCCCGTTTTCGATCGGGAAAATGAACATCACCGATGCCACGCTGATCTATGACGCCGAAGGCGCTGATCTGGTGCAATACCGAGGCGTCGATCTGGCGCTGGACTGGCCCGAACGCGCAGGTGCTGCCGACATTCGCGCCACGCTGCGCCCTGCGGGGATGGCGGTGAACGTCAATGCCACCATAGGGACCTTTGCGGGGTTCATCACGGGGCAGGTTCAGCCCGTTACGCTGACACTGAACGCGGGCAAAGGCACGGTCTCGCTGAACGGACGCGCCAGCACAGCGGGCGAGGTGGCAGGCAAGCTGGCACTGGATCTGCCCGACACCAGCGCGTTCCTTCAGGCGCTGGGCGTGGGGGCTGCGGACCTGCCACAAGGGCTGGGCCGCAGCATCGACATGACGTCGGACATCACCCTGACCAAAGACCGCCGCCTGTCGTTGCGCAGTCTGGTGGCCAATCTGGGGGGGAACACGCTGACAGGGGCGGCGGATATTTCGCTGAACGGCACCCCCGATGTGAACGCCCAACTGAACGCCGGTGCGCTGGACCTGACGGGCGTGACCGGCAGTGGTGAAGGCGGCTCGGGCGGCGGGACATCCTCCGAGGTCGCGAGCGGCTGGTCCAAGGATTCAATCGACGCGTCCGGCCTGGCCGCCTTTAACGGCGAAATTGCCCTGACTGCGGATTCAGTCGATCTGGGCAGCTTCAAACTGGGGGCCACGCGCGCGCTGCTGACCAACGACAACTCCCGCGCCGTCTTTGACCTGCGTCAGGTGGATGCCTACGAAGGCACCGTCACCGGACAGTTCGTCATGAACAACCGCGGCGGCCTGTCGGTGGGCGGTAAGCTCTTTGCCAATGCCATCTCGATGCAACCGCTTCTTGGCGATGCGCTGGACGTGACCCGCCTGACAGGGGGAGCAAATGCCGAACTGAACTTTCTGGCCTCGGGCAATTCGGTCCACGCAATCATGAATTCGCTGTCGGGCTCGGGAGCCATCGCCATCGGCAAGGGCACCATTCAGGGTATCGATCTGGACAGGCTGATGCGCTCGGGCGCAACAGGCAGCGGCACGACCGTCTTCGATAGCCTTGGTGCAACCTTTGACATGAACGCGGGCAATATCCGCAACGACGATCTGTTGCTCAGCCTTGCCAGCTATCAGGCGCGGGGCAAGGGGCGCATCGGACTGGGGCAGCAGGACATGGACTATACCTTTACGCCCATCGCGCTGAATGCCAACGAAGGCAACGGCATTGCAATCCCCGTGCGCATCACTGGCCCGTGGTCGGACCTGCGCATCATCCCCGACATCGAGGCCGCGATCGACCTGAACCTTGGTGCGAAAAAAGAAGAGCTGAAAGACGCCGCCGAAGACAAGCTGAAAGCGGCAGTCCAAGAGAAACTTGGCGTTAAGGCCGAAGACGGCCAAAGCCTGGAGGATGCGGCCAAAACCAAAGCCAAAGAGAAAATCGCCAAGGAATTGCTGAAGATATTTGAATAAGTCCGGCTTCTTTTGGCCTTAAACATCCCCGCCAGAGGCATAGAATCTTTCTGGTCCTCCAGAAGAACTTGATGCCTTCGGCGAGGATATTTTCCGCCAAGAGAATGATGGATGCTACAGCGTGACCGGATTGGCCTTGGCCACGGCATCCAGTTGCATCAACACGTCAATCAGCTGGGGCATATCGTTCAGATAGATCATGTTCGGTCCGTCGCTGGGCGCGTTGTCAGGATCATCGTGGGTCTCGATGAACACCGCACCAACACCCAGCGCCACAGCTGCGCGTGCCATTACGGGGGCGAATTCGCGCTGCCCGCCACTTGACCCGCCATGGCCACCCGGTTGTTGCACCGAATGGGTGGCGTCCATCACAACCGGATAGCCGGTCTGCGCCATCTGCGGCAGGCTGCGCATATCGGCAACCAGCGCGTTGTAGCCGAATGTGG
The DNA here is from genome assembly GCF_002222635.1 of Pseudosulfitobacter pseudonitzschiae. NCBI lineage: Bacteria > Pseudomonadati > Pseudomonadota > Alphaproteobacteria > Rhodobacterales > Roseobacteraceae > Pseudosulfitobacter > Pseudosulfitobacter pseudonitzschiae. Next base: position 467,348 of record NZ_CP022415.1, read on the forward strand.
TGCCACGTTCGGTCAGCAGGATGCGCTTGTTGCCCGTGCTTTCGATCTTGGTCACGATATTGGGCATTTCCCAAGGTGCCAGAAACTGGCCCTTTTTGACGTTGATCGCAGCGCCGGTGTTGCCTGCGGCCAGCAGCATGTCGGTCTGGCGGCACAGAAAGGCCGGAATTTGCAGGATGTCGGCCACTTCGGCGGCGATTGCGCACTGGCTTTCGGAATGGACATCGGTCAGCACCGGCACGCCAATGGCCTTGCCCACCGATTGCAGGGCCTTCAGCCCGGCGTCGATGCCCATGCCGCGCACACCCGACAAGGACGTGCGATTGGCCTTGTCATAGGACGCTTTGAAGACGTATTGCGCGCCCACGGCATCGCAGGCCTCTTTCATCTTGCCCGCGATCATCTGGGCGTGATCAACGCTTTCCAGTTGGCAGGGGCCTGCGATCAGGGTTAGCGGAAGATCGTTGCCAATGGTCAGATCAGCGACTTTTACATGGGTCATGAGGTTACCTGTTCCCGAAGAATTGACGCGGTGAGCGAGATCATCAGGTAGATGCCAGCGAAAATCAGGAATGCCAAGACTGTGTTCTCGAACTTGCGTGGATAGCTGGCCTCTTGGCTGGCCACAGGGTTCACGGCCACTGTCAGATAGCGGACCTGTCGCGAGGCTTCGACGCGGCTTTGCTCCATCTGTTGCAGTGCCGATTGCAGCATCATGTCGCGGCTGGCAAGGTCGGCTTGGGCCAGTTGCAGGTTAACGGCCATCTGCGCCAAGGAATTTTCGCCCTCTGAGGCGTCGTTCATACGCTGGTTTAGTTTGGTCAGTTGATCGTTCAGGCGTCGCATATCGCCCTTGACGCCGTCAACTTTGGCTTGGTTGGGGCGGGCGTTGTCTTCGAGTGCAGCCAGCTCCAGCTCTTTTTCCAGCAGTAGTGTTTCGTAGTTGGTGATCTGGGTGCGCAGGGCGGCAATCACGGCCTCCGGATCCAGCGTGCTGCTTTCCACCTGCAGCTTGACCAGAGCCTCTTGGGCCGCCCGCCGCTCGGCTTCGGCTTTTTCGAACCCTTCGCGGGCGTCTTTCATCTGGTCTTCGCGCTTTTGCTGGCTAAGGTTGTTAACCCGCTGTTCGGCATAGCTGATCAGGCGTCGCGCAAATTCGGCCGAAACTTCCGGTTCGGCTGCCACAACTTCCAGACGGATCATGCCTTCGGTCGGATCATAGCCGATTTTCACGTTTTTCTTAAAGACCTTATAGGCTTCTTCATTGGTCGGATCGGTGGTCAGGCGCTGGATCGGGTCGATCCACTCCTGAGTAAAATGTGCCTTGAACCCCAGATCGTCATCCAGCCGCAGCATCGCGTCCTTGGATTGAAGATAGCCTTGGGTTGCGATGGCATCCGAGTTGGTGGCGAATTGTGTGGGCAACAGTCCGCCCAGAGGGCCCGCACCGCCACTGCCTTCGTTCTGGATGATCAAAAAGTCGGCTTTGGTCGCGTACATCGGTGTGGCAATCTGGTAGAAGTACCAGCCCGCCAGAAAGGTCGGCAGCGCCACAAAGAACGCTAGGCGCACCAGCAGCAGGCCCAGCTTTTTGCGCCGCCGTTTGCCGATATCGCGCTGGATTTCCGAGATTTCGCGCACCCGCTGCTCGGCCGGGCTGAGGTCTGTCGAGGGCAGCCTGGTGCGCCCTGCAGGAACGGTTTGCGGCAACTGGTTGCGGTTCTGGTCGGTGCGCGCGGGCAGGTTCTCAAATCCGTCCGGTTCTCCGGGTTGGCGACCGCCATCGCTGGGCACCACCAGTTCCAGCATATTCGAGCGCTGGAACGGGTCGATGCCCTTTGCGCGCAACAGGCGCACAGCGTCGAAATCGGATGTGGGGGCAAGCCCGTGCTTTTGTGCCACGCGTCGCGCCATGCGCAGTTGGCGACCTGTCAGACCCTCGTGGCGGATCGCGTCAATGTCGTTCTCGCCAGCGACTTCGCGGGCAGAGGACACTTCGCCCTGACGGGTGGGCGTTTGCTCGGGTTGTGGTGTTTCGGGGGGCGCTGTTTCGGGCTGCTGCGGGCGCGGGTGCTGGGACTGGTCCGTTGGCTGCGCAGGCGCGGGGCGCTCTGTCGGAACAGAGGGGCGGGGCGCCGATGTCGGGGGTGCGACAGAAATCGGACGCGTCGTCGATGCCGCGGGTTCGCGCACAGGGCGCAGCGGCGCGGATGCGCTCTCAGCGGTGCCACTCAACTGCGGCGTTGCCCGCTTGATGCGGAACTTTCTAGCCTTGGGTTTGGTAGTCATAAAGCCTTTTCGCCTCTTCCAGCGTATCGAACATATGCAATTGTCCATCCAGCAGCACGGCGGCGGAACGGGCGAACTTTTCAAGCGTCTGTGCCTGATGCGACACGATGATAATGGTCGTGGTGCGTAGCCGCTCTTGCAGGATCTCGCCCGCCTTGCGGTTAAACTCGACGTCCGTGGACCCCGGCATACCTTCGTCAATCAGATAGATGTCAAAGTCCAGTGCCAGCATCAGCGCAAACGAAAACCGTCCGCGCATACCTGACGAATAGGTGCCCAGCGGCTGGTCGAAATATTCGCCCAGATTGCACAGCCAGCGGCAAAAGCTTTCGACATAATCGGGATCAAGCCCGTAGAGCCGCGCGATATAGCGCGCGTTCTCCATGGCCGAAACCTTTAGTACAACGCCGCCCATGAAACCCAGCGGAAACGAGATGTTGCAGTCGCGGCGGATCTCGCCTTCGTCGGGCTTTTCCAGCCCTGCCATCATGTTGATCAACGTAGTTTTGCCCGTGCCGTTAGGGGCAAGAATGCCTAGCGACGTGCCCAGTTCGACGCGAAACGAGACGCGGTCAAGGATCACCTTGCGGTGACTGCCTGTCCAAAAGGACTTGCTGACATTTTCAAACTCTAGCATCGCCTGCTCCGGTCACGTTGCTCAGGTAAGAGAACGTCCCCAATTTGGTCACATCCATCCCTCATTATCAGAGGGTTGCAGACGGTTTAACCACAGATATTGGCCACATTATGTCGCGTTTCATAACAAAAGTATACTTCTAGCGTGCATTGTGCGCCTTCAAGCAACGTGTAAGTTGATGTAAACTTGCGCAATGTGCGCACGCGCTGGCTTAAAGCGGGGGTTTGGGGCACCCGCAGCCTGTTTGACCGTCGCGGCAGAGGTCTGGTTCTGCCGCGACGGTCAGGCGCTGCCCTTGGTACCTGTGTCAGTGCTGCCTTAACCGTGCCCGATCCGGGCGTTGTCCTCGCAGACTGTGTCAGAGGTTTCGACCTCCAGCGTGCTGTGCCCGATGTCGAACCCCGCCAGCACATCGCGTACCACCGTGCGGGTTACATCCGGCGTGGCACCTGCCTCCAGCACCAGATGCGCATCCAGTGCAGGATCGTTCTCGCCCATCATCCACAGGTGTACGTGATGCACCGACGCCACGCCGGGGGCGGCCTCGATGGCGTCAATCACCGCATTTGTGTCCAGTCCCGGAGGGCTGCCCAGCATCAGAATACGCACCACGCCGGGCATTTCGCTGAATGATTGCCACAGGATATAACCTGCGATCAGCAGCGTGACCAACGGATCAACCCATGACCAGCCGAACAGCAAGATCACCGTGCCCGCGATAATCACCGCAACCGATCCCAGCGCATCGGCCACATTGTGCAGGAACGCCGCGCGCATGTTCACGCTGCCCGCCTGCATCCGCCAGACCAGCGCCGCCGTGACCAGATCGACCAGCAATGCAAAGCCTGCCACCGCCACGATAATCCAGCCCGCCACTTCTGTCGGTTCAAAGAACCGCAGCACAGCCTCGTAGACCAGATAAAAGCCGATGATGATCAGCGTGGTATAGTTGATCAACGCGGCAACCACTTCGATCCGGTCATAGCCGAAGGTCATCCGCGCATCCGCAGGCCGTCGCGCAATCTTGCGCGCACCAAAGGCGATGATCAGCGCAATCGCATCCGAAAGGTTGTGCAGTGCATCCGCAATCAGTGACAGACTGCCCGCAACGATTCCGCCGATGATCTGCGCCATCGTCAGCAGCAGGTTGACCGCGATGGCACCTGCCACCCGCGCGTCGCCCGCATTCGGGTCGATGTGGTGATGATGGCCGCCGCTGCCGTGGGCGTGGCTGTGATCATGGGGCATTGGAATTTTCCTGTACGCTTGAAGATAGAGGGGGACAAGCCCGACAAGGGGCGGGCTTTGGCGGTTTATGTAAGGTGGGGCCGTTGGTTCAGACAGCAGCCTGCCAGAGTACACCGGCCAGCATCGCGCCAGAAATGGCAAAGCACGGATGGGCCGCAAAAGGCCCGCGCGGCTCCTTGGGTCATGCCTTGGGCCAGCCGCGCATCAACCCGTGACGCGGGGATTGTGGTGTCATGTCCTTGGGGTCAGCCATGATCGTGATCCTTGCAAGGGGCCGCGCTGTCCGCGCAACAGGCGGTCAGCAGAAATTCCGACAGGTGCCGCACTTGTTCATAGGCGACAGCCGCGCAGATGATCGACCGGCCTTGGCGTGCCTGTGTCACCAGTCCGGCCTGTGCCAGCACTTTGACGTGATGTGTCAGCGTGCTGCCCGTCACGCCTGCGCGATCGCCCAAGGCGCCGATGCTTAGCCCCTCGGGGCCAGCCCGCACCAGCGCGCGCAGTACACACAGGCGTTGCTCGGATCCAAGGGCGGCAAAGCTGCTGGCCGCAAGGGTCAGGTCCAGATCATCGGTCACGGCGGGGATGTGCGAATCTATTTTCATATTTCTAAAAATATAGAAATGAAGTGCCAGTGCCAACCTATATTTCGATAAAACTCGAAATGATACCGCGATCTACTTGCCCGCGCGCCTGTGTCGCTTATACCACTACTATGGCCATCACCGACGACATCTCGACCTGCACGCTCTGCTCTCAACGATTTGCGGGTACTGCCACCGGCCACCAACCCCGTCCGGTGGTCTGGTTCGGCGCAGGCGCGCGAATTCTGGTGGCGGGGCAAGCTCCCGGCGCGCGGGTCCATGCCTCGGGCAAACCCTTTGACGACCCGTCAGGTGACCGGCTGCGCGACTGGATGGGCATAGACCGGGCCACATTCTACGATATGTCCCGCATCGCCGTGCTGCCGATGGCGTTCTGTTTTCCCGGCTATAACGCCAAGGGCGCAGACTTGCCGCCGCCGCCCGTCTGCCACAAAACGTGGCGCAAGGCTGCGATGGACCACATCGGGCCGGTTCCGCTGACCTTGCTGATCGGCGGCTATGCCCAGAAATGGCACCTGAACGCGCGTGCCTCGGTGACCGATACCGTTGCGGGCTGGCGCGACCATGCGCCCGCCGTCTTTCCCCTGCCGCATCCGTCGTGGCGTAACACCGGTTGGATCCGAAAAAACCCGTGGTTTGCGTCCGACCTCTTGCCAGCACTGCGCGAAGCGGTTCAAAAGGCCCTGACATGACAGAGCATACACCCATCGACGCCGCCCACGCGGCCATGACCGCAGCACCGGATGACGACACAGTGCGCCTGCGGTTCTATGAACGTCTCGCCGCCAGCGAGCTTTTTGTCCTGCTCGAAGGCGAAGCCGATGGCGACAGGATCACCCCGCAACTGTTCGAAGCCGAAGGCACGCAATACGTCCTTGCCTTCGACCGTGAGGAACGGCTGGCAGGCTTTGCCGGCCCCGCTGCCGCCTATGCTGCGCTGTCGGGGCGCGTTACCGCCGGTTTGCTGGCCACCAACAGCCTTGGTCTGGGCCTGAACCTCGAGGTGGCCCCTTCCGCGATCCTGCTGCCTGCGGATGCGATGGCGTGGCTGGACAGCACGCTGGGCAACGCCCCCCAAAACGTCGAGGCCAAGATCGAAAGCCTGACCGCACCCATGGGGCTGCCCGACAGCCTGATCGAAGCCATCGACGAGAAACTGGCCACCGCCACCGGTCTGGCACGCTATGCCTGCCTTGTGGGGGTGACCTATGCGGGCGGCGGCGCGGGCCATATGCTGGGCTTTGTCGGTGCCTTGCCACAGGCAGAAAGCGCATTGACCCAAGTCGCCTCAGAGGCGCTGACGTTCTCTGGCATCGAAGCGGGTGCAATGGATGTCGCGTTTTTCCGCGCTGACGATCCGATGGCTGAACGTCTGGCCCGCACCGGCCTGCGGTTCGACCTGCCGCAGCCCGAAGACCTGTCGGACCGTGTCCGCCCTGCACCGGGGTCGGACCCGTCCAAACCGCCGATCCTGAAATAATTGCGCGCAATCCGGTGCGCCACACTGCGCTGGATTGCAACAAACTTGCAAGATGATCACAAAAGCCCGCCGTGGCCTCACATCCGCGTCAGGTGGGGTGCTTCTGTTCGCGCTTTGTGGCTTTCTTTCACGCAACCACCGCGCAAAAGGAGCCATTCATGACCCGTTTCGTCCTCGCGATCTCGGTCGCAGCCACCGCCCTGATCCTGACCACATCCGCCTTTGCGGGGCCGCAATACGTTGATCGCACAGGCTACGCCGTGTCCGGCTATGACGTGGTCGCCTACTTCGACCTTGATCAGAACCCCGTCGGGATGGCGCAACCTGCCGCCATTCCCGGTCGCGCAGACATCACTGCCGAGTACAACGGTGCCACCTTTGCCTTTTCGTCCAAGGCCAACCGCGCCCGATTTTTGGCCGACCCCGCGACCTTTGCACCGCAATACGACGGCCATTGCGCCTATGGCGTGGCAAAGGGCAGCAAAGTGCCCGCCAATCCGAACCTGTGGCGCATTGTGGATGGCAAGCTGTATCTCAATATCACACCGGATGTCGTGCTTGACTGGGAACGGGACATTCCCGCCAACCTGACCAGAAGCACGGCCAACTGGGTATCGCTTGATCCCAAACCGGCATCCCGCCGGGGTATTCCCAAATTCAAGTCGCCCGTACCGGAAAAGAACTAGGGGAAAATCCGTCTTGCCCATACATTCGGGCGGCGACGCACAGCGCCGGAAACAGCGCCCCGATTTCCTTCAACCTGAAGCAGACATCATGGCCAAACGCACGCCCCTTTTAACCCGCCGCCGTGCGATCGGCCTTGGTGCCGCTGTCGTGCTGACAGGATCTGCGGTTTTCGGCGGGCGCTGGTTCAACATAACAGCCCGTAACGAGGGCACCGCGCTGACGCCGCTTCAGGCACACGCACAGGCGCTGGCGGGTCAGTTGATGTTGGTCGACATTCGCCAGCCTGATGAATGGGCGCTGACCGGTGTGGGGCAGGGGGCGCATCCGCTGGACATGCGCAATCCTGATTTCGCAGCAGAGCTGGGCGGGCTGGTACAGGGCGATCCGGACCGGCCAATCGCGCTGATCTGCGCCCGTGGCGTGCGATCGCGATATTTGGCAGGGCAGTTGGCGAAGTCGGGTTTTGACAATGTGCGCGACGTGCCCGAAGGGATGTTGGGTTCTGGCGCAGGACCGGGCTGGATCAAGCGCGGCCTGCCTGTGGCCCATCCATGACGCAAAGCGGGGCGGCAATGCAGCAGTATGTCAAATTCCTTACCGCGCTCGTTGTGCTGATCATGTCGGCCCGGACGGCTATGGCGGGTTGTGGTGACGGGCCTGCTGCGTGCGAGATCACTGATGGTACTTATCACATCAGCTTACCAGTTGGCCCAGCCAAAGGCACGATCATGTTTCTGCATGGCTATGGAGGCAACGGTCAGGGTGCATTGCGCCCCGAAGGCTGGGCAGGAACGGCGCTAGCGCGTGGTTATGCAGTGATTGGCCCTGATGGCAGCCCGATGACGGGGGGCAACGGGCGCAGTTGGTCCTTTCATCCCGACTGGCCGAAAGACCGTGACGATGTCGGTTTCCTGATGGCGGTGCGCGATGATGCCGCCGCGCGCTTTGACCTTGATGCGGATCAGATGGTGCTGGCAGGGTTTTCTATTGGCGGGTCGATGACCCATTACACCGCTTGCGCCGTCCCCGATGCCTTTGCCGCCTATATGCCCGTCGCGGGGGCGTTCTGGCGGCCGCATCCCGACGGTTGCGCGGGGCCGGTAAAACTGTTGCACACCCATGGCTGGACAGACACCACTGTCCCGCTGGAAGGGCGCGTTGTGCGTGGTGTGGATGTGAATGACCCGCAGGCCTTTGTGCAGGGCGATGTGTTTTATGCGATGCAATTGTGGCGGCAGATCAACGGCTGCGTGCAACTGCGCGCTGACCGGTTCGTGACCACGGGGCCGTTCCTGCGCCGCGCTTGGGACCGCTGCGCGCCTGATACAGCGCTGGAATTTGCGCTGTTCGACGGCGGGCACCGTGTGCCGGATGGATGGATCACAATGGCGCTGGACTGGCGCGAGGCTCTTTGACAGTAGCAATGCTGCCTGAACCTTAGCCGAATTGCCCCCTTATTCGGCAGCCAGCTTGCCGCCACCTTCCAGATCGGCCCGCAGCGCGGCGCGCAAGGCACGTGCGCGGCCCACGATGGCGGGTTCATGCAGCGTCAACGGGCTGTCCATGCGGAACCCCGCAGGGGCGTGCCGCGCAAGGTTCACCGAACTGAGCGCAGACAGTGGCACCGCCAGCAGCAGGCTTGCCACGATCGGCACCAGCCACCAAGAGATCAACCCTGCGATCAACCCCGCAGACAGTAAAACGCCCAGCGTGGTCTCGACCCAGTGGAATTTCAGCAGCACAGACACCGGTTGGCGTGAACCTTCGCGGTTTTGTGGGGCCCAGGATTCGCGCCGCGACAGCAGCGCGCGCAGTACGGCTTTGGTCTGCTGGATCATCAGGATCGGTGCATAGGCGACCGACAGGGCCACTTCGGTCAGAAACGCGGTGCCAAAGGCCCGCTTGCCGCCGAACATCCGCACCGCGCCTGGGCGCATGGCGATGACCAGCGCCGAGGTCACTTTGGGCGTCAGCAGCATCGCATACATGATCACCAGAAACGCGGCACTGTCGATATGGCTCATCTCGGGTGGCCACGAGGGAAACAGCGGATTGGCCTCGTTGAAATACCGGATTACGTTGGTTTCCGCGTCCTTGCCCAGTAGCGTCCAGAACACCAGCAGCACGAACCACGCAGGGCTCATCAGATAGGCCATCGCGCCCTGAAACAGGTGAAAGCGGCTGACCGGATGCAGCCCCTTGGTGCCCAGCAAACGCAAGTGTTGCAGGTTGCCACGACACCAGCGGCGGTCGCGCAGAACATAATCGACCAGCGTGCCCGGTGTTTCTTCAAAGCTGCCCGCCACGCGCGGCAGAAACTTTACGGTCCAGCCCGCACGACGCAAAAGCGACGCTTCGACAAAGTCGTGGCTGAGTATCAGATCACGCCCGCCACGGATGTGCGGCAGGCCTGCGGCGCTGGCAAAGGCATCGACACGGATGATCGCATTGTGACCCCAATAGTTGCCCTCGGCGCGCGCCCAGCGGGCCAAACCTTCGGCCAGAAGCCAGCCATAGGCCATGTTGGAAAACTGCTGGATGCGGGCAAATACGGTTTCGGCACCGATCAGTTGCGGAAAGCTTTGGATCAATCCGGCTTGGGGGTCGGCGGCCATTTCGTCGGACAGGCGCACAATCGCGCGGCCCGTCATCAGGCTGTCGGCGTCCAGCACCAGCATGGCGTCATGGGCCGCGCCCCAGCCGGTGATCCAGTCGGCCAGATTGCCCACCTTCTTGTCCACGTTCTGCGCGCGACGGCGGTAGTAGACAGTCATCCCTTCAGGGACGTCACGGCGCAACACTTCAAAGGCGTGCAATTCGCGCTTGGCGATCTCGGGGTCTTGGGTGTCGCTGAGGATGAACAGCGCATAGCGGTGCATCGGATTGCGGGCCGCCACATCGTTCAGCATGGCAGCGGCATTGCCAAAGACATCCCACGTCACTTCGTTGTAAACTGGCACCAGCAGGGCCACGTCCATCGGCGCGCCGCGCCGCGCGGGCACCCGTGCCTCGAACCGGCTAACCAAGGCAACGCCGACCGTGCTGACAGCCAACGAGACCCACACGAACGTCAGCCCGATCATCGCCAGAAGCGCCCATTCGACAAAGCTCATGCCTGCCTGAACCAATACACCGTGCAGACCCCAAAGCAGCAAGCCGGTGATGATCAACGCGGGTGCAAAAACCGCCAGCCGCCAGCCGAACCCGTCCTGCGCACAGGGGCGTGTACCGGGGGCGCGGCGCAGGTCTTGCTTTGGCATGGCCAAAGGCGCAGGCGGGGGCATACGGGTCAAATCGGTCTGGGTCATGGGGTGGTCCAACGATAAAGCCAAAGCTCGGTCAGGGCAGCGTCGCCCAGCAGCAGTTGCACCCGAAACTCGGCCAGCTTGGCCTCTTCGGGATAGAAGGTGAAGGCAAGCCGCAGCCCGCCTGTGGCGGGATTGCGCTGTAGGTTGCCTTCGGTCACGGTGCCTGCGCTGGTGGTCACGGTCTTGGTGATCGTGTCCAGATCGTCGGGCAGATTGGGGCCGGGCGCAAAGTCGATGGCAAAGACGCGGCCACCTTCGGGGCGGGCCCCTGCGGCGGTGTTGATCACGCGCATCGGTTCGGCGTCTGACACCGGCGCAGGGTCGGCACCCCAGTCCAGTTGATAGGTCATGCGATGTTCGGCCCCTGCGGGGATCACCTCGGCGGGCCGCCAATAGGCGACGATATTGTCGTACACTTCGAGGTCGGCGGGAATTTCAACCAGTGCGACCGCGCCTTTGCCCCAGCCCTCGCCGGGGGTGACCCACAGGCTGGGACGGTTGTGATAATGCGCTTCCAAGTCGTTGAATTGCTCAAGCTTGCGCGTACGTTGCATCAGGCCAAAGCCTTTTGGGTTCACATCGACAAAGGAACTGATCTGCAAGGTGGTCGGGTTGGACAGTGGCCGCCAGATCATCTCGCCACCACCATTGTGGATCAGCAAACCGTCACTGTCATGCACCGCAGGGCGGAAATCATCGAACCGCTGGCGGTCGGTGTCGTCGAACAGGAACATCGAGGTCAGCGGCGCAATGCCCAGATGGGTCAGATCGGTCCGCGCGAACAGATGCGCACTGATATGCATACGCAGCACATCGCCGGGGGTGATGTGGAACGTATAGGCGCCCGTCACCGACGGGCTGTCGAGCAGCGCATGTACCACAATCGTGGCATTGCCGTGGACGGGGCGTTCCAGCCACAGGCCGATAAAATCGGGAAACTCTTCGCCCGCCGGATCGCCGGTGTTGATCGCAAGACCGCGCGCAGACAGGCCATAGGTTTCGCCAGCGCCAAGACCGCGGAAATAGCTCGCCCCCTGGAACACCGCATATTCTTCGAAAATGTCGGGTTTGTGCAACTCTGCCCGCAGTCGCAACCCGCTGTAGCCTAGCGTTTCGTCCAGCTCGACAGGCGGGAATTGGTCGGTTTTGTCAAAGACACCCATGTCGAAAACCAGTGGTCGGGCGATGCCCTCGTCCACTTCGTACATCGCCACGGCCTGCGGAAAATACAGGCCCGGCGGGAACACATCGACACGTTGGGGGGTGTCGGTGCCCTCCCACAGAGCATTGCGGGAATCGAACCAGATCTTGCGATATTGGTCATAAGTCAGATTGCGCCAGCTTTCGGGGATTTGCGGGCGTGGCGTATAGCTTTCGGCGGCCATTTCACGCGCGCGCTGGATCAGACTGCGCGGATCGAACCGCACGGGCGCGCCCACTTGCAAACCAGGCTCGTCCGCCCAGCCAAGGGAGGGGGCAGTGGCTGCAAAAGCCGCAAGGGATGCAAGAACTTCGCGTCGTAACATTATGCCACCGCCTTTTTCCAAGGCTGGCTTTTGAACCAGCCAGCGCCATAAGCCGTGGCGACCAGCACAGCGCCTCCGGCAAGATTGATCAACAGGGTGGGCAGAATGCGATGGTCGGTCACATCTATGCCAAAGCCCATCAGTCGCGCGATGAACATGCTGACCACAAAGACGGCCAGCGATTGTTGGCCGACCTTCAGGATGATCTTCACCAGACCGTCCCAGACCTGCGCCAGAACGCCTGCGCCGCGCGCCATCAGGCGGGCACCTTTGTCGCCCGCAATGACCCACGCCAGATAGGCCAGCGCCAGAAAATGCAGATACCGCAGCGGGGCAAAGGCCGTTTTGTCGAACCATGCAGCGTTGTTGGTACGCCACTGCTCGACCCACTGCAGGTCGAATTCACGTATGCCCACGTCCGACAGCGGCACGTTGCCCACAACGACCACTGTCGCCAGCAGCACCAGCATCATCGACACCGGCGGCTTGGGCAGCCAACCGCGCATGAATGCGAAACCGGTAAAGAATATCAGCTGCCAGCCGAACGGGTTGAAGAACCAGTTCCGGTCTGTCCACGGCTCTGCGGGCAGAGCCAAATGCCACGCGTCCAATCCGACGGCCTGCATCAAGGTCTCCTGCGCCAACAGCCATACACACAGCACGAACGCTGAAACTGAATAAAAGTTCATTCGCGCCAACAGCATGATGATCGGCATAAACAGCAAAACGATCATATACATAGGCAAAATGTCAAAATAGTTAGGCACATAGCGCAGGGTCATGAAGCTGAGAAAAATGTCGGGATTGGTCCATTTTTCGCTTTCGACAAAGAGCGGCCACAGGTTCAACTGGCCCCAATAGTTCATTCCGGTGATATCCAGATCGGTCAACCAGACGGTCAATGCTAAGGTGGCGCAAAACAGGCCGACATGCGCCCAATAGACCTGCCAGACGCGGAACAGCACCCGTGCGCTGCCCAGTTTCCAGCCCACGCGATCAAAGCCGCCGCCAAAGGCGATGGCGCTGGCCATGCCCGAGCAGAACACGAAAATCTCGGTGGCATCGGAAAAACCCCAGCGCGCGGGGATCCAGCTGGCCAGAAAATTGCCGGGTGTATGCGCGACAAGGATGATGAACATCGCAATGCCACGGAAGAAATCAAGACGCAGGTCGCGCACACGCACGGCCCCGGACGCGGGTCCGGCTGGGGCGGGGGCAGAGCTGCGGGAGGAAGGTGTGGTCATCGTATCGGGCGCGGTCGGTGAATATGTCATCAGCGCCTCTTAATCCGCATCGTGCCGGTTGTCTTCATTGACTATTCTCATTGGGCGGCAATACGCCGTGCATTGGAAATCGACGCCGCGCGGGTCTGGGCGAACCGGTCCTGATGACCGCCCCGCTGGGCCGTCCGCTGCGCCAGAATCTGGGCTGTACGCTCAACCCGACCGGCGCGCAATCCGGCATCTATCGTCATGCGTTCAAAGACGTCACGCTGGGCGTGGCTGCCGCCGATGGAAGGCATTGCAGCGCGTGCTGACGCAAGGTTTTGAAACGCCTGATCCCAATGTCCTTCGGCAAAGGCGCTAAGGCCCGCAATCGCCGCCAGCCCAGGATTTGCGACCCGTAGGGCCATTTCCCCCTGACGGATCGCATCGCGGGCAAAGCGGGCGCACATCGCGTCGGCGGCGTCGCCTTTTTGGGCACCTGACAGGGCCAGCATGTAATGCAGATCGGCAAACACCAGACAGCCGTCTTCGACCCGCGCCTCGGAAAAGGCGGCCAGTTCGTCCCAGCGGTCGCGCACGTCCAGCCCCTCCAGTTCCAGGCGCATCAGCAGCGATGTGGCATTGGCGATGTCGCGGTAGTCGTCGGTTTTCTCGGCGCGGATCTGATCATCATAAAGTGCCAGAGCGATGTCCGTCTCGCCCCTGTCCATGTGCAGCAACGCCTTGTGCCACCAGACGTGGTAGCGAAAGTTGTTGCAGTGATCCCATGCGCCTTTGTGGTCTTCGATCAGGGTGATGCCCGAATCGGGTCGCGCCGTCATGTCGAACACATGCGCCACTGCGTGCAGGCCCCATGCGTCGTCGGGCGCAAGGTCCAGCCCTTGCAATCCGGTGCGTTCGGCGGCGGCGTAGTCGCCGGTTTCCTCAAGCGTAAAGGCGTGACAGCCCAGCAGATAGCCACGCAGCGGATGGTCGCGGTGGGCATCCATCACCGCCTCGACCGAGGCGCGCATGCCGCGCGCATCGCCCAGCACAAAGCGGATGGCGTGGCTGACCTTGGCCGACAGCGTGTCGCGGGGTTGCAGACGCAATGCTGCTTCCATCGCGGCCACGGCCCCCGATGGCCGTCCCTGCAACCATTCCCCCAAGGCCTGCACCCACAGCTTTTCGCGCGGCGCAGCGCCGGTGCGGCCCAACGCGGCCAGCGCGGCCTTGTGTGCATCGCGGGCCACCGCGATCAGTTCGGCGCGTCCCATCATCAGCGAAAACACCCCCCGTGCGGCGTGTCCCATCGCAAAGTCGGGTGTATCCTCAAGCACTTTGCCCAGATGCACCGGAGTCTGGGTGCCATGCGACAGAAAGCCGGTGATGACTCGGTTCCAATGGTCCACCAGAACAGGATCGTTCAGCGAGACGGGGCTGTCGCATATGTCGTTGCGCATTTCGGGCACCTTGTTTGAGGCACGGCGAGGCCGTGCGGTGCCTGTAACTTACCTATAATTTGTACGGCTGCGCGGGCGTCACACGCAACTGTGACAGCCCGCGTCCCTTTTTGTGAGGACAGGCAGGTGTTTTGCAATATTTCCCCCTGAAACTGTCCTGACACGGCGGGTTCAGCGCGACCTGTCGCGTGCGATGCGCAGCATTTGTAACACGGCGTCGGTGTCTTGCCCGAATGACGGCGGCGCGCGACGGTAGGTGACGGGTGTCGCCGACAGCTTTAGCGGATTGCCCAGCAGGCGCACTTGGCCGTCTGCCACGCCGTCGCAGGGCACGCCGACCACAGCGCCGCGTGCGTGCGCCTGATCGGAAGTCAACGCCTCGGCCACGGTGTGGATCGGACCAACGGGCACTTTGACCGCGTGCAGACGTGTCATCACGTCATTCCGGCTGAGCGACTTCAACGCCGGAGACATCAGCGGCATCAGAGCTGCGCGGTTCTCGATCCGGTGCTGGTTGGTGTCAAATCGCGGATCATCGCTGAGCCCTGCCAGCCCCACGGCATCGCAAAACCGCGCAAATTGCGCGTCGTTGCCGACGGCCAGCAGAATGTGGCCATCGCTGCATTCGAACGAGTCATAAGGCACAATATTGGGGTGCGCATTGCCGCGCCGTTCAGGTGCCTGACCGCTTGTCAGGTAGTTGGTGCCCTCGTTGACCAGCCACGCCATCTGCGTGTCCACCAAACTCAGGTCGATGTGTTGGCCTGCGCCCGTGCGGTCGCGGTGGCGCAGCGCGGCCAGAATGCCGACGGTCGCGTACATGCCGCACATTACGTCGGCAATGCCCACGCCCACCTTCATCGGTGCGCCTTGCGGATCGCCAGTCAGCGACATGATCCCGCCATAGCCCTGCGCCATCAGGTCATAGCCGGGTTGGGCGCGGTTCGGCCCCGTCTGGCCAAAGCCGCTGATCGAACAATAGACCAGACCGGGGTGTTTTTTCAGCAAGCTCGTGTGATCCAGCCCGTATTTCACCAGCCCGTCCGGTTTGTAGTTTTCAATCACCACATCGGCGCGCGCCGCCAACTGGCGGACGGTATCCTGACCTGCGTCGGTGGACAGATCGGCGGCGATGGAGAATTTGTTGCGGTTGGCAGCCATGAAATAGGCCGACAGGTCGGTGGGGTTGCCCTGCGGGTCGCGGGCATAGGTCGGCCCCCAGCCACGGGTGTCGTCGCCACCCGATTTGGGATTCTCGACCTTGATGATTGTGGCCCCCAGATCGCCCAACAGTTGGGTGGCAGTGGGTCCGGCCAGAATACGGGTAAGGTCGAGGACAAACAGTCCGTCAAGCGCGCCTTCAGATTTTTCCATCATAGGCTCCTTTTTCGATATGGGCGGCGATCACGGTAAAGGTGTCGGCCTTTTGGGCGGCGCTCAGGGCGGCCTGCAATCCGGCGCGGCTGCGCACGTCGATGCCTGCCCCCCCGAAGGCGCGACCGATGGCGGCAAAGTCGTGAGTGCCAAAGTCGACGCCGTGGTTGCCCAACTGCCGCTGCCGCTGTTTCAGTTCGATCAGCGCCAGCGAGGCATCGACAAAGACCACAAAGATGCAGCGCAGGTTCAGTTCTTTTGCAGTCGCCAACTCGCCCGCAACCATCAAAAAGCCCGCGTCGCCGCTGAAACTGACCACGGTGCGCTCGGGCGATGCCAAAGCAGCCCCCATCGCCAGCGGCACCGCACAGCCCATCGTACACAAAGCCGAGGACTGCATCAGCGCGCGCGGCGCGTAGCATTGCCACATCTGGCTGAGCAGAATGCGGTGCGCACCGCTGTCTGCGGTGGCCAGCGTGTCGCGGGGCAGGGCGCTGCGACAGGTGGCGACGATGGCGGCGGGCCCCCAGTCTTCGTCCGCTGGAAAGGATGCGGCCAGTGCGGCCTTTGCTGTGGCCACTTCGCCGCCCGTCCATGTGTTGCGTGGAGTTGCGGCCTGCATCAATGCAGCGACAGTGGCACGGACCGATCCGACGATGTTGACGGTGGACTGGTGCATATAGTGGTGGTTTGGCACCGCTGTCACCTCGACCACGCGCTGCGATGTGCTGTCCCAGACATCGCGCCAGCCGGTACGCATCTCGATCGGGTCATAGCCCAGACACAACACCAGATCGGCGCTTTGGACAAAGGGCAGCAGCGTCTTGTCAGCCAGAGGTGACAGACCCGCACCGCCCAAGGACAGCGGGTCATCCTCGGGTAACATACCTTTGGCCTTGTAGGTGGTGATCACTGGCACAACAAAGCGCTGCGCCAATCCGGCCACATCTGCGCCATCGTTCAGCGCATCGACACCGGCAAGGATGACAGGGCGGGCTGCCTGCGACAGCCAGGCCGCGACCTGTTCCAGCGTGGCGGTGTCGGGCACCACATTGGCGGCGACGGCGCGGGGCGTGGGTGTTGTGGCGGGCACCTGCGCATCGGCCACGCGGATCGGAATGTCGATGAACACCGGTCCGGGCTGGCCTTCGGTTGCGATACCCACGGCCTTGTCCGGGATGATATGGGCCGCACCCGCATCCAGCAGGAATGTCGCTTTGGTGATCGGGGCAAAGACCGCGCGCTGGTCGAGAACCTGATGGGTATAGGTTTGTGCCTCGTTCGCATCGACGGCACCGGCCAGCACAATCAATGGCACGCGATCTTGCAGCGCATTGGCCACCGCGTTCACCCCGTTCAGCACGCCGGGGCCGACCGTGGCCACCAGAACAGCCGGCGCACCGGTGCGATGCCATGCGCCCTCGGCCATAAAGGCCGCTGCGTTTTCGTGTTTGCACAGGATAAACCGGATGCCGGCCGCCTCAAGCGCGTCCACCATCGTCAGAACCTCGCCCCCCGGCATGCCAAAAGCCATCCGGCATCCGGCGGCAAAAAGCCTGCGTGCCACTGCGTCTGCGGCCCTGATCGTCTTGGTCATCACACCCTCAATTCTGGTTTCACGTGACTTTGCATTCGGGTGGGCGGGGGCGCAACTCACCATCCCGCCAGCTATGTGACAAGAAAGTTGAGAATACCTCTTGACCTTCCAGCAGTGGGAACCCTTATGTGCCGTGTCATGACATTGCATTTTGACATAGACGGGATGACTTGCGCGGGTTGCGCAGGTCGTGCCGAACGCGCTCTGGCCGCCATTCCTGGCGGACAGGACGCTCGTGTGAACCTTGCCACCCACTCCGGTCAGATTGACGGCGTGGACGCGGCAGTGGTTCGCGAAACTCTCACCAAAGCGGGTTATCCCGCGCGCACCCATGATGCGACATTGCAGGTGGACAACATGACCTGCGGGTCATGTATTGGCCGCGTCGAGGCGGCGGCGTTGGCGGTGCCCGGCGTTTTGTCGGCCCATGCCAATCTGGCCGATATGACGCTGCATGTGACTACGCTGACGGGCCGCGACACGAGCGTGCTGCGTCGCGCGCTCGAGGGTGCGGGCTATCCCGCGACCGACATGCAGACGGACGACGATACACCCCAAGACCACGACCGCCACAACACCGCCAGCTACCGCCGTCGTTTCCTGATCGCCGGTGCGCTGACCCTGCCAGTGTTTCTGGCCGAAATGGGTGGGCACATCTATCCGCCGATCCACCACCTGATTGCACGCACCATCGGGATGCAAACCAGCCATCTGTTGCAGATGGCGCTGACGCTGGCGGTTCTGGCCGGTCCGGGTGCTGGCTTTTTCCGGCGCGGCATACCCGGTCTGCTGAAAGCGCGGCCTGATATGGACGCGCTGGTGGCGCTGGGGACCAGTGCGGCTTTTGTCTATTCCGTCGTGGTGACGCTGATGCCTGCATGGCTGCCAGTAGAAGCGCGGGCGGTTTATTTCGAGGCGGCAGCCGTTATTGTCACCCTAATCCTGCTGGGCCGTTGGCTTGAAGCGCGGGCCAAGGGCCATACCGGCGATGCAGTACGCAAGCTGATGGCGCTGGCCCCTGATACCGCAATGGTGCAGCGCGGCGACGCGTATATCGAAACCCCGCTGTCCGAGATTGTCAGCGGTGAGACCTTGCTGGCGCGGGCAGGCGACCGGATTGCCACTGACGGCACCGTGACCGCTGGCAGCGGCCACATCGACACTGCCATGCTGACCGGCGAACCGGTTCCGGCCTTTGTCACTGTGGGCGATGCGGTCAGTGCGGGGTGTATCAACGGCACCACACCGCTGCATTACACCGCCACGCGCACAGGCTCCGACACCATGCTGGCCCGCGTGGTCGAGATGACCCGCGAGGCGCAATCGGCGCGGTTGCCGGTGCAGGCGCTGATCAACCGTGTCACGGCAGTGTTTGTACCTGCAGTGATCGTGGCCGCGACGCTGACAGCCCTTGTCTGGCTGCTGGCGGGCGATCCGACACAGGCGCTGGTCGCGGGCGTGGCCGTGCTGATCATCGCCTGCCCTTGTGCGATGGGTTTGGCGACGCCGGTGTCGATCATGGTGGGCACAGGGCGAGCCGCCGAACTTGGCGTGCTGTTCCGTCAGGGCGATGCGCTGCAAGCATTGCAATCGGTGCAGGTGGTGGCCTTTGACAAAACCGGCACGCTGACGATGGGTGCGCCGACGCTGACTGATATGGCGGTAATGGACGGCTTTGCCCGCGCGACATTGTTGCCGCAGGTGGCGGCAGTCGAGGCACAGTCGGAACATCCCATCGCGCGCGCTATTGCCGTCGCCGCCGAGGGGCCGCGCCCGGCAGTCAGTGACATCACCAGCACCACCGGGCAGGGCACCTCGGGCATTGTGGAGGGCGTGCGTCTGCACATCGGTAACGCGGCTTATATGCAGGCCCAAGGCGTTGATCCCGCCCCGCTGACCGCCCGCGCCGAAGAATGGGCCGCGACCGGTGCCACGCCCGTTTTCGTGGCGCAGGCGGACCGGTTGGCCGCCCTGATCGCCGTCACCGATCCGATCCGCGAAGGTGCTGCCGAAGCCATCGCCGCGCTGAAAGCAAGCGGTGTCACCCCCGCCCTGATCACCGGTGACGTCGAAGCCACGGCACAGCACGTCGCCCGACAGCTTGGCATTGCGCAGGTCACCGCCGCCGTGCCACCAGGGGGCAAGGTCGCTGCCTTGACCGCACTGCGCGACGCCCACGGGCCAGTTGCTTTTGTCGGTGACGGCATCAACGACGCACCCGCGCTGGCGGCGGCTGACGTGGGGCTGGCTGTGGCCAGCGCATCAGATATCGCGATCGAGGCTGCCGATGTGGTGCTGATGTCGTCGAATCCCGACGCGGTACTGCGTGCCCGCGCCATCAGCACCGCCACGCTGCGCAATATCCGGCAGAACCTTGTCTGGGCCTTTGGCTATAATGCGCTTCTGATCCCCGTGGCGGCGGGCCTGCTGGTGCCTTTTGGCGGGCCACAACTGTCGCCCAGTCTGGCGGCGGCGGCGATGGCGCTCAGTTCGGTCTTTGTTGTCACCAACGCGCTGCGCCTGCGCGGACAGGGAGAAAGCCTGTGAATATTTCCCAAGTTTCCAGCGCCTCTGGCCTGCCGGCCAAAACGATCCGCTACTACGAGGACATCGGCCTGATCCGACCGGCCCGCAGCGCCAACGGCTATCGCGCCTTTTCCGAGCAGGACACCCACAAGCTGGCGTTTCTGTCGCGGGCGCGCTCGCTGGGGTTTTCGATCGAAGACTGCCGCACCCTGCTGGCCCTGTGGGAAGACCGCAGCCGTGCCAGCGGTGATGTGCGCAAGCTGGCCACGGATCATCTGGCCGAGATTGATCGCAAGCTGGCCGAACTGTCCGAAATGCGCGACACGCTGGCCCATCTGGTGCAGTGCTGCGCAGGCGACGACCGCCCCGATTGCCCGATTATCGACAGTCTGGCAAAGAGTTGAAACGCGGACCTGCCGATGTTTGCAATGCGAACGTCGGCAGGCAACCCGTTCTGGGCAATGCGTGAACGCAAAACGGCCCGACAACGTCGGACCGTTTCATTATCATTCAAATGTGTCGCGGCTCAGCGCCGACGGTCGCGCCGCGACGACATCGGTTGGAACGCCACGCCCACGTGAGCTTCGCAATAGGGTTTGCCCGCCTGAACCGGCAAGCCACAAAACCAGAAATCTTCGGTCGCAGGGTCACCCACAGGCCATTTGCAGGTGCGTTCGGTCAGTTCCATCAGGCTCAGGCGCTTGGCCTTTTTCTCGATCTCGCTGACTTTGGCCAGCGCCTCGGGGCTGATTTCGTTGGCCGAGGGCTGCGGTGGCAGGGGCTGGCCTGCTGGAATGATTTTGGCGCGGGCAGGCATCACCGCAAGACGGGTTTCCGGCACGGGCTCTTCTTGCGGCTTTGGCTCGGCTTTGGGCCTCGGCTTTGCTGCGGCTTCCATCTTGGGCTTGGCCTCGGTTTTGGGCGCAGGCTTGGCCTTGGGCTCGGCTTTGGCCGTTGTGCCGGTCCCGGCACGGTTCGACAGGCCCAGACGGTGGACCTTGCCGATTACGGCGTTGCGGGTCACGCCGCCAAGTTCCTTGGCGATCTGGCTGGCCGACTGGCCCTCGCCCCACATCTTTTTCAGAAGTTCAACACGGTCGTCTGTCCAGGACATGCAGGCTTTTCCTAGCTAAAAAGCGGCGCATCTCTGATGGCCGCTCCAATATCAATATCAGGGCTCTATTCTAATCACTCAGCATGGAGTTACAAGGCAAGAACCCCACTTACCCCGGATCAGCCCAGCGACGCCGGATTTGATCGGGCGCCATACAGGATGACAGGTCGGTCTTTGCACCGCAACCATGCGCCACCACAGTCCGTGATGAAACCTCTTTCTTTCGCAAAAAACCTGCGCTAAAGATCGCGCCATGACAGCGACAGCACATATCATCTCTATCCGACGACGCACCGCGTAACGTCCGCCCCCCGCGTGTTGCGGGATCGCTTCCGCCTGTCTTGCGCCAATTGGCACCCAATCCTTCAAATCTGTTGACCCTGCGGCCCGCGTCATGCACCAAAGTGCTTCGCACCGCCCGTATCAAAGGACGATCACGATGATCCCCTCCGTTTTGCCGACCTATTCCCGTGCTCCTCTGAGCTTTGTCAAAGGCGAAGGCGCCTGGCTGATCGAGGCGGACGGCACACGATATCTCGACCTTGGGGCAGGGATTGCGGTGAACGTACTGGGCCACGCCAACCCGACGCTGGTCAGGGCGCTGACCGATCAGGCACAGGCGCTGTGGCATACCTCGAACCTTTACCAGATTCCGCAGCAACAGGCATTGGCGGACAAGTTGGTGGAGGCGACCTTTGCCGATACGGTGTTTTTCACCAACTCGGGCACCGAGGCCTGCGAACTGGCCGTCAAGATGGCGCGCAAGTACTGGTACGACAAAGACCAGAAAGACCGGGTCGAGATTATCACCTTTTCCGGTTCTTTCCACGGGCGCTCCGCCGCAGGTATCGCGGCGGCCGGCTCGGAGAAGATGGTCAAGGGCTTCGGTCCGGTCCTTGGCGGATTTGTCCACGTCGACTGGGGCGATCACGAGGCGCTGACTGCGGCAATCACCGACAAGACAGCGGCGATCCTGATCGAACCCGTGCAGGGCGAAGGCGGCATCCGCCCGCTGCCCGACCAGTGCCTGAAAGGGCTGCGTGATCTGTGTGACGAACACGGCATCCTGCTTGTTCTGGACGAAGTGCAATGCGGCGTGGGCCGCACGGGCAAGTTGTTTGCGCACGAATGGTCCGGCATCACCCCCGACATCATGATGGTCGCCAAAGGCATCGGCGGTGGCTTTCCTCTGGGGGCTGTGCTGGCCACAGAAGACGCTGCATCTGGCATGACGGCAGGCACACACGGATCGACCTATGGCGGCAACCCGTTGGGCTGCGCCGTGGGTTGTGCCGTTATGGACATCGTCTCCGACCCTGCCTTTCTGGCCGAGGTGAACCGTAAATCCGGTCTGTTGCGCCAGAAGCTCGAAGGGTTGGTTGCCAGCCACCCAGACGTCTTCGAATCCGTGCGCGGTTCGGGCATGATGCTGGGCATCAAATGCAAGATGCCCAACACCGACGTCGTCGCCGCAGGCTACAAGGCTCGCGTCATTACAGTGCCCGCAGCCGATAACGTGATCCGCTTGCTGCCTCCGCTCAACCTCACTGACGACGACATCGCCGAGGCTGTCACCCGTCTCGATGCCGCAGCTGCCAGCCTGTGCTGACCGGCTCTTTTGGCTAGAAATATCCCGAGGGTCCGGGGGCCACGCTCCCGACCTTCGCCTATACAGAAAAATGACCAATGAAACACTTTCTTGATATCCACACCACCGACCCGTCCGAACTGCGCAGCATCATCGACACAGGCCGCGCCATCAAGGATGCGCGCGCTGGCCGCCCCAAGGGCACGCCCGACGACGATCAACCGCTGGCGGGCCACATGGTTGCGCTGATCTTTGAAAAACCGTCCACCCGCACCCGCGTCAGCTTTGACGTCGGCGTGCGCCAGATGGGCGGGCAGACGATGCTGCTGTCAGGGGCCGACATGCAGTTGGGCCACGGTGAAACCATCGCGGACACCGCCCGCGTGCTGTCGCGTTATGTTGATCTTATCATGATCCGCACCTTTGAAGAGGCCACCCTGCTGGAAATGGCCGAACACGCCACCGTGCCGGTCATCAACGGTCTGACCAACCGCACACACCCTTGTCAGATCATGGCCGACATCATGACCTTCGAAGAACATTCCGGCCCCATCAAGGGCCGCAAGGTCGTCTGGTCGGGTGATGGCAACAACGTCTTCGCCTCCTTTGCCCACGCGGCCAAGCAATTCGATTTCGAACTGGTCTTCACCGGTCCCGAAACCCTGCAACCCGAGGCCGCGTTGAACGGCCTTTACACCACCGAACGCGATCCGAACAAAGCGGTCCAAGGCGCCGATCTGGTGGTCACCGACACTTGGGTGTCGATGCATGACCCGCAATCCGCGCGTGAGCGTCGCCACAACCAGTTGCGCGGCTATCAGGTCAACTCCGCCCTGATGTCCAAGGCCAAACCCGACGCGCTGTTCATGCACTGCCTGCCCGCTCACCGCGACGACGAGGCGACGTCCGAGGTCATGGACGGCCCGCACTCGGTCATCTTCGACGAGGCAGAAAACCGCCTGCACGCGCAAAAAGCCGTCATGCGCTGGTGTCTGGGCAAATGATCTGACCTTCCCTCGGGATCGCGGGCTTCTTTTGGCCCGAAATATCCCGGGGGAGACGCGCAGCGTCGGGGGCAGCGCCCCTAAATCCGTCTCAATCCAGTACCGGAAACCAATCCGGCAGGGCGCATTTGCGATCCAGCTTGAAGGACCGCGAGCGCACCAGCCCGATCTTTTCGTCCACCGTCGGCCCCGCGGTCAACTCGGCCTGCGCCATGCGTGCTGCCGTGTTCCAGTCCACTGTCTCCATGCGCATCACTTGGGTCTGCACCTTGCGTGCCTCGTGGCCGGGGTTTTTCCATGCTTTGCCGGGCAATCCGTCACCGTGGCCTGACGCGACCTCGGCGCGGTGCAAATTGGTCTCGGCCAGTGCATCGCGGTTGGCAAATTTCAGGTGCGCCAGAAACACCCCTTCGGGCAGTACATACTCGAACTGCGCCACTTGCCGTGGCCGCACCTGCACCCCGTGGCGTTTCATCGCAACCCCGCCCCGCACCGCCCATGCCTTGCTGTAGTGCCCCGAGAACACGGCGAATGTACCTTCATCGGTCTGCACCACCTCCAGCCCTGCCGCGAACAGCGCCTGCCCTTTCTGTTGTGCGAAAACACTGTCCAACCCGTCGTGTTTGGTCGGATCAAGGCATATCAGTTCGTCGGCATCGGTGCGGATTACCCAGTCGTATACCTCGGCCAATCCTGCCTGGATCCCGTTCAGCATCCGCCCGCGCACCCCGTCAAATCCGGACAGATCGTCGCGCGGCACGGTCAGGATACTGGCCTTGGGGCAAAGCTGCGCGATCTTCGGATCGGTTCCATGGGCGACCACAACCAGATGCTCGGCCCCCACCAGCGCGGTGTAATGGTGATACCACTGCGCCAGCGCCCAGTAATCGCGGTAAACCATCGTGATTGCACATATCTTCATGGTGGTATCTAGCCACCACCACACGGCTTGAACAAGCCGGAACATGATGGTTGCGCGATCACCAAGGCTTGCCCCTGCCGCGCGGGCGGGTATGTTTCCGGCGGAAGATCTCAAAACAGGCAGGGCATATGGTGCAGCAGAATACTCGGGCACAGATCGGCGTTTACGGTCTGGGCACAATGGGCAGCGCGCTGGCGCTCAACCTTGCCGATCACGGCTTTGACGTGGCGGTATCCAACCGCGAGGCCGATTGGATCGATAACTTCCTGCCCGAGGCCGACGGACTTGCCGGCACGGTCACCGGCCACGCCGATCTGGCCGGTTTTGTTCAGGCCATCGCCGCCCCGCGCACCATTTTGTTCATGATCCCATCGACCAAACCGATGGACCAGATGATCGACGCGATCAAGCCGCTGTTGTCCAAAGGCGATACCATCATTGACGGCGGCAATGCCGATTTCAACGACACACGGCGGCGCAGCAAGGCGCTGGATGGCACCGGCATCCACTTTGTCGGGATGGGCGTGTCGGGGGGTGAAGAGGGCGCGCGTCATGGTCCTTCGATGATGGTCGGCGGGTCCAAACATGCGTGGGCGCAGCTCAAGCCGATGGCCGAAGCGATTGCTGCCACGTTTCAGGGTGATCCCTGCGTTGCCCACCTTGGCCCTGACGGCGCGGGTCATTTCGTCAAGACGGTCCACAACGGCATCGAATATGCCGACATGCAGATGATCGCCGAATTGTATGGCCTGATGCGTGACAAGGCAGGCATGGATGCGGGCCGGATCGGTCAGGTCTTTGATGGCTGGCGCGCGGGTCCGCTGGCCTCGTATCTCATCGAGATCACCGCCACGGCGCTGGCCTCGACCGATGCGGCGACGGGTTGCCCCGTTGTGGATGTGATCCGCGATCAGGCGGGCCAAAAGGGGACAGGCCGCTGGACCCTGATCGAAGCGTTGAACATGGGGCAAAGCGCCTCGACCATCGAGGCGGCAGTGGGCGCGCGCGGCTGGTCGTCCGAGGGCGACGCCCGCCGTGCGGCGCAGGATTTGCTGGATCCCGCAGCGCAGCCTGCCGGAATGCCGGACGTGGATGACATGGAAAACGCCCTGTTGGCCGCGCGCATCCTTGGCCACGCCCAAGGGTTTCGCGTGCTGTCGGCTGCCTCGCAAGAGTTCGGCTGGGATCTTGACCTTGCCCGTATTGCCGAGATCTGGCGGGCGGGGTGCATCATCCGCTCGGCCCTGCTGGACGAATTTGCCGCCGCCGTGCGCGGGGGGCTGCCTCATGGTCATCTGATCCTTGCGCCCGC
Source organism: Pseudosulfitobacter pseudonitzschiae (assembly GCF_002222635.1). Lineage (NCBI taxonomy): Bacteria > Pseudomonadati > Pseudomonadota > Alphaproteobacteria > Rhodobacterales > Roseobacteraceae > Pseudosulfitobacter > Pseudosulfitobacter pseudonitzschiae. The sequence goes on from NZ_CP022415.1 coordinate 493,233, forward strand.
GATGCGCAAGCGACTGGCAGAGGCGTTGCCGGGGCTGCGGCGTGTGGTGGCATCGGCAGCGCTTGTTGGTCAGCCGATGCCTGCGCTTTTCGCCGCGCTGGCATGGCACGACACGATGGCGCTGGGCCGTGGTACGGCCAACATGATTCAGGCGCAGCGGGATTATTTCGGCGCGCACGGGTTCGAGCGGATGGATCAGGACGGTGTCCATCACGGCGATTGGCTGCGTTAAAGCCTGCGTTTGACCCGCAGCGTCGGATCGGCCTGTGTCGGGTCTTCGGGCCATGGATGTTTCGGGTATTGCCCGCGCATATCCTTGCGCACATCCGCATAGGAACTGTCCCAGAATCCTGGCAAGTCCATTGTGATCTGGATGGGCCGTTGCGCTGGCGACAGCAGGGTGACCTTCAACGGCTTTCCGGCCACGGTGGGATGACGGGTGACGCCGAACATTTCCTGCAAGCGCACCGCGATCTCCGGTGCATCGCCGCTGTAGTCAATCGGCACATTGCGTCCCAGTGGTGTGCTGAAATGCGACGGTGCCGCGCGGTCAAGGGCTTGTGCGTCATCCCAACTCATCCGTGCCTTCAGCGCTGGCGTCAGATCAAAAGCTTTCCAGTCGCCAGAGGTGTGCACGCCACCCAGATGCGGCAGAAGCCAGTCCGCCAGTGTTGTGATGAGGTGATCATCAGACCAGTTTTCCGCATCCACCAACCGTGCCCGCGCCAGAAACCGCGCCGCCTTGGCCGAGGGGTTCAGGCCCAGTTGCCGCACCCCGTCCAGCATCGCCACGGCGATGTCTTCGGGCGGTGCGTCTTGCCATGTACGGTCTTCCAGCACCAGCGCGCCCAGCCGTTCTTGTCGACGTGCCAGAACGCGCCCTTCTCGTTTGGACCACAGGCACAGGTCGTGCCATCCGATCGCTTCACCAAAGATGGCGCGCAGGTCGGCCTCGCTGATTTCGGTCGCTTGCCGGATCTTGGCTTCGCGCGGGTCACCGTCCAGATCGGTCGCCACGATCAGCCGCGCACCGGCCAGCGCGTCGCCGTCGGGCAGCACCGCGCCCTTGCCACCCGACAGCACAAAGCGCGGGGCATCGCCCTTGCGGCGCAGGCCAATCCGGTCGGGGTAGGCTAGTGCGGCCATCGCGCCCAGCGACAGCACCCCACCCGATGTGCTCGATTTCAGCCGTTTGGTTTCCTGCCGCACCCGCGCCAGCGCGCCACGTTGCACCGCATTGCCGAACCGGTCGGGGCTGCGCAGCGCCTGTATCCGCAGACGCAGGTCGCTGCCCATGCCGCGCAGGATGTCGCGTTCGGCAAGCAAAGCCGCCAGCTCTGCCGCACCCTTGCCACCGTGTACCAGCATGTGCGCCAGACGCGGATGCAGGGGCAGGGAGGCAAGTGCGCGACCGTGGGCGGTGATGCGGCCTGTGTCGTCCAGCGCGTCCAGCACCCGCAGTACCTCGACCGCTTCGCGGTAGCGTCCGGTGTGGGGCGGGGTGACAAAGTGGAGTTCCTCGGGCGTTGCCCCCCAAAGCGCCAGTTCCAGTGCCATGCCGGTCAGGTCGCCTGCCTCGATCTCGGCGGGGGGAAAGGCGGCCAGCGCACCGTCTTCGCCGCGCGTCCACAGTTTGTAGCAATGCCCTTTGGCCACACGACCCGCGCGGCCTGCGCGCTGGGTGGCTTCGGCGCGCGTGACTCGTTCGGTGACCAGCCGCGCCATGCCGCTGGACGGATCAAAGCGCGCGCGGCGGGCCAGCCCTGCGTCCACCACGATGCGGATGTCGGGCAGGGTCAGCGAGGTTTCGGCAATCGCCGTGGCCAGCACGATCTTGCGGCCCGTTTTTGCAGGAGCAATCGCGGCACGTTGGGCGGCAAAGTCCATCGCGCCGAACAGCGGATGCACCGCGACATCACTGCCAAAACTGCCGTCAAGCAGCCCTTGCACCCGCCGGATTTCGCCTTCGCCCGGCAGGAACACCAGTGCGCTGCCGGTCTGTTCGCGCATGGCGGTGCGGACCAGATCGGCCACCGCCCCCTCCAGCCGTGCCTGACCGCGCGGACGGTCCAGCCAATGGGGTGTCACGTCGAATGCGCGGCCTTCGGATGTGACCAGCGGCGCATCCAGCATCTGTGCCACGGGGGCGGCGTCCAACGTGGCGGACATGACCACCAGATGCAGATCGTCACGCAGCGCCTCGGCCACCTCAAGACACAGGGCCAACCCCAGATCGGCGTTCAGGCTGCGTTCGTGAAATTCGTCAAAGATCACCACACCGACGCCGGGCAGGTCCGGATCGGACTGGATCATGCGGGTCAGGATGCCTTCGGTTACCACTTCGATTCGGGTGGTTTTGCCTACCTTTGCCTCGCCGCGGACGCGGTAGCCGACGGTGGCGCCCACGGCTTCGCCCAGCGTTTCGGCCATACGTTCGGCGGCGGTGCGCGCGGCCAGACGACGCGGCTCCAGCATCAGGATGCGGCCCTTGAAACCGGCATCCAGCAACGCCAGAGGCACGCGTGTGGTTTTGCCCGCACCGGGGGGCGCTTGCAAAACCAGCCGTTTGCGCGCGGCAAGCTGGGTGCAAACCTGATCCAGCACGTCATCAATGGGCAAGGTAAATTTCATATTCGTGCTTATCTGCGAAACAACGCCCGAGGCCAAGGCTGGACAAATCAGCGCCCAGACCGGAAAACCGATGCTAGGCACGGAGGCATGCAGATGGACATCACCGACACCGCACAACGCATCACATCGGGCGACCGCCGCGCCTTGGCCCGCGCGATTACGCTGGTGGAAAGCGGGCGGGCCGACCATCGCGCACAGGCGGCGGAGTTGCTGGGCGCATTGCCGCGTGAACGGCAGGCGCTGCGTATCGGGCTGTCGGGCACGCCGGGGGTGGGCAAAAGCACGTTTATCGAAAGTTTTGGCATGATGCTGACGGGGCAGGGGCTGCGCGTGGCTGTTCTGGCTGTTGATCCGTCCTCGGCGCGGTCGGGCGGGTCTATTTTGGGCGACAAGACGCGGATGGACCGGTTGGCGCGCGATCCGAAGGCGTTTATCCGGCCCAGCCCCAGCCAGACCCATCTGGGTGGCGTGGCGCGGCGCACGCGCGAGGCGGTGGCGCTGTGCGAAGCGGCTGGGTTCGACGTGGTGCTGATTGAAACGGTGGGCGTGGGGCAGTCGGAAACCGTAGTGGCGCAGATGGCCGATCTGTTTTTGCTGCTGCTGGCCCCTGCGGGCGGAGACGAGTTGCAGGGCGTCAAACGCGGCATCATGGAAATGGCCGACGTGATTCTGATCAACAAGGCCGATGGCGATCTAAAGGCCACCGCCACGCGCACCTGCGCCGATTATGCCGGCGCCCTGCGGCTGATGCGCAAACGCCCGCAAGATCCGGCGGGCTTTCCTAAGGCAATGATGGTGTCGGCACTGGAAGACGCCGGCCTGAACGCGGCATGGGCGACCCTGCAAGAACTTGCGGACTGGCGGCGCGAGAACGGGTTTTTTGACAAAACACGGGCGACACAGGCGCAATACTGGTTTGAACAGGACGTTCGTGCGGCATTGCTGGCGCAACTTGACGGGGCGCAGGCGCGTGCCGAAATGGCGCGCCTGGGGGCAGAGGTGGCACAGGGGCAGACCGATCCGGCGCTGGCGGCACAGCAGATGTTGGCCACCTTGGGTCACAAGCAGGGCTGATCGCGCAATAAGGCGTGGAAAGCTGCGCAATCATGCTTGACCCCTCGTGCGATTCCCCCTATTGCCAGCGGACGAAATTAGGGGCGCAGCTGCGAGCGGCGCTTGTTGTCGTTTCGGGGACCGCCCTGACAGCGACCAGAACAAAAGGATAATCCCATGTCGCGTCGTTGCGAACTGACCGGAAAAGGCCCCATGTCTGGCAACAATGTCAGCCACGCCAACAACAAAACACGTCGTCGGTTTCTGCCGAACCTGAACGATGTATCGCTGCAGTCCGAAGTGTTGGGCCGCGCGATCAAGTTCCGCATCTCGGCTGCGGCACTGCGCACTGTCGACCACCGTGGTGGTCTGGACGCGTTCTTTGCCAAGTCGAAAGATGACGAACTGTCGGCCAATGCGCTGAAAGTGAAAAAAGAAATTGTAAAAGCTCTGGCCGCCAACGCCGCCTGAAGTTCCGCGACCTAGAAGAACTCGGCCCCGTCTGCATGCGCAGGCGGGGTCGCTTCGTTTGGGAAATAGGGCTTTTGGACGCAGGCTGTGACGCTTGTGCGTTGTCGGGGCTGCGGCTAATGCTGCTGGCATGACTGTGTTGCGCCAAATCACCCTTTGCCTTGCGATGCTGACACTTGTTGTCACCGCGCAGGCCTTTGCGCAGGCGCGTGGCTCGGCGGATGCGGTGGGGCAGATGGTGCTGTGTATCGGCACGGGGTCTGTCACCGTCAATGTTGACGCGAATGGGCAGCCAGTGGACGCGCCGCACATCTGTCCCGATGCCGCGCTGACGCTGCTGGGGCATGATGTCGTGATCTGGACGCCTGTGCGGGCCGGTGTCATCCGTCGTGCCGAATACAGTGTGCGTCATGTGTCTGCAACGCGTGCGGATGTCTCTGCGGGCTATCTGTCACGCGCGCCGCCTGTTTTGCTCTGAAATCCCACTTATCTTTCCAAGAGCAAAACAAAGGACATATCCACATGTCACTGATGAAGTACATATCTGCAGCAGCGGTTACCGCCCTTTTGTCCACAGCCGCCTTTGCTGACGGCATAATGGTCCAAGACCCCTATGTGCGCACTTCGCGCCCTAATGCGCCGACGGCGGCGGCGTTCATGGTTTTGAAGAACCAGACCGACACCGACGACCGTTTGATCGACGCGCGCAGCGACATTGCCAAAAAGGTCGAATTGCATACCCATGTTGACCAGGGTGGCGGTGTCATGGCGATGACCCGGATCGAAGGCGGCATTGCCATTGCCGCAGGTCAGACGCACGCGCTGATGCGCGGTGGCGATCACGTCATGATGATGGGGGTGAACCGCGCATTGGTTCAGGACGATAAAGTCACCGTTACGTTGGTCTTTGAAAAGGCGGGCGAGGTGGTCGTGAATATTCCGGTCGATAACGAGCGCAAGGCGACGCATGGCGCTGGGGGTCTCGGCACGATGGACCATTCGCAAATGGACCACGGTGCGGGCAAGTCAGACTAGACGTTAAGCAGGCCTTCGACCCATTTCGGCACCGTCTGGCTGGCGGGGCCGAAATGGGTTTCGTCGAATTGTGACACCACCAGAGAGGGTTCGAGGTTCAGTTCGACCGTCATGGCGCCGTAAGCGGCTGCGGCCTGTACAAAACCTGCTGCGGGATAGACGTTGCCGCTGGTGCCGATGGCTGCGAAAATGTCCGCTTCGTTCAACCGCATTTCGATTTCTTCCATGTAATACGGGATCTCACCGAACCAGACGATGTCTGGCCGCGCGGTGGGGCCGTCGCAGGCGGGGCACAGATCGCCCGCAGCCATCGCAAGCGGCGCCGTCCAACGGTGGTCGCAGGCCGCGCAGAGCGCCGAATCAAGTGCGCCGTGCATGTGCAAGACGTTGGTCGCCCCAGCCTTTTCGTGCAAATTGTCGACGTTCTGGGTTACCACCAACACATTGTCGGGCATCGCGGCCTCAAGCCGCGCAAGGGCCACGTGGGCGGCATTGGGGCTGGCATCCGCCGCTTGCGCCCGACGTGCGTTGTAGAAATCCACGACCAGTTGCGGGTTGCGGGCAAAGCCTTCGGGGGTGGCCACGTCCTCAATCCGGTGCTCTGCCCACAGCCCGTCTTTGTCGCGGAAGGTTCCCAACCCACTTTCGGCGGAAATGCCGGCACCGGTCAGGATCACGATTTTGGGCATGGCGGGCACCTTTCGTCTGGGTTTTGGTGCAGTCTGGAACGGCAGGTCTGCACCGGTCAACCGTCCAACACCCGCAAATCACCCACCAGCCAAGGCAGTTGCGCCAGCGCGGGCGTGATCATATGCGCGTCGATCAGCCGCCGCATGGTCTGGGCCACGCTGGCGGGCACTTCGCCTGCCCAATCCGCCCCTGCATAGAGCGATATGGTCCGCGCGAAAGGTTTGAACGGCAGGGTGAAGGCATCGACCTCGTCGTGAAACCGGACCGCGCGCATGTACCCCAGCGGCGTCGTTACTGCCCAGCCGATGCGCCGTGCCACCATCGCCATCAGCGCCAGATGGCTGCCGATCTCGAACCGGTCGGGCAGGTCCAGCTTTTGCCGTGCCAAATGCGCCTCGATTAAACGTCCGATCAGCTGGTTTTTCTCGTAGCGCAGAAACGGCAGATTGCCGAGCTGTGCCATCACATCGCCACCCGTCTGCACCATGCCCTTTGGGGCGACCACGATGAACGGATCGCGGGCCAGCGGATATTCCAGCACCCCGTCCATCACCGTGCCAGCGCTGGCGGAAATCGCCAGATGCAGTTTTTTGTCTGCGATGTCCTCAAGAATCTTGTGGCTGGGGGCGGTGATCAGTTTGAATTTGCAGTGGGTCAGGCTGTCGGCCAATATTGTCACCAGACGCGGTGTCAGATCGTTGTCGAAATCGTCAATCAGCCCGATGCTGAGCGCGCTGAGATGCGCCAGATCCATCACCGCCAATTCGCTTTGCCCCAACCGAAGCTGTGACAATGCCGCCTCGGCCCGCCCCAGAAAGCTGTGGCCTGCAGGGGTCAGGCGCATGGGCCGTTTACCGTGGTCGATCAGGTCGGTGGCCAAAGCCGTTTCCAGATTGCGCAACTGCTGGCTGACCGCAGGCTGGCTGAGGCCGGTGACAGCCGCAGCCTGTGCGACCGATCCGGTCGAGGCGAGGGCCTCGAACACTTCAAGGCCTCGCAGGGTAACACCTTTGCTGATCACTGACGCAGCCTCCAGTTTCGGGATTTGTGAAACTTTGCGGGCAACAGGTCAAGCATTCATAGAACATTTACATATCCTATCTTTTGTTTTTTCAATGTAAGGCCTGTTTTTACATCACCTTGCAGCCCGCTGGAAATAGCGCCAAACTCGGGCGCGACCTGCCATAACAGCCCACGGAGCCCCTATGAAAATCGCAACTGCATCCTACCCGTTGGACGTGTTCCAGACATGGGCCGACTATGAGGCGAAGCTGACCCGCTGGGTGTCAGAGGCCGCAGGACAGGGGGCCGATCTACTGGTTTTTCCTGAATACGGAGCGATGGAATTGGCCACACTGGCGGGTATGGAGGTTGCAGCCGATCTTGAGGCGTCGCTGCACGCTGTGTCCGACCGTCTGCCGCAGGCTGATGCTTTGCACGTCACACTGGCCGCGCAATACGGCGTTCATATTCTGGCAGCCTCGGCGCCGTGTGTGCCTGCCGCCGGACAGCGCCCCTTCAACCGTGCGCGTCTGTTTGCGCCAACGGGGCAGGTGGGCATTCAGGACAAACAGATCATGACCCGCTTCGAAGAAGAAATATGGGACGTGGTTCCCGGTGACCCGCTGCAACTGTTCGACACCGCCTTGGGCAAGATGGGAATTCTGATCTGCTACGACAGTGAATTTCCCCTGCTGGGGCGGGCGTTGTCGGATGCCGATCTGATTCTGATCCCCTCGGTGACCGAGGCGCTGTCGGGCTATTGGCGGGTGCGTATCGGGGCAATGGCCCGCGCACTGGAAACGCAATGTGTTACGGTTATGTCTTCGGTGGTTGGCGCTGCGGAATGGTCGCCTGCGGTGGACATCAGTGTGGGTGCAGGCGGCATTTATGGCCCGCCGGACAAGGGCTTTCCCGACACTGGCGTGCTGGCCGTGGGTGAGTTGAACCAGCCCGGATGGACCTATGCCGAGGTCAACTTGCAGACCATCGCTCATGCCCGTGTCGATGGTGTTGTGCTGAACCGGCGTAACTGGACACAACAAAAAGGCCGCAGCGACACGGCCATCGTGACCAATTTGCGCGAATAGCCCTTGAAAACAGGGTGCGATCGGCGCATTTACCCACTTGTCCGCAAATTTCAGCGGACGGACTGCATATGGAGAGACCATGGCCAAGGAAGATACGCTCGAATTTCCCGGTGTTGTGAAGGAACTCCTGCCCAATGCGACGTTCCGGGTCGAGCTAGAAAACGGCCATGAGATCATCGCACATACGGCAGGCAAGATGCGCAAAAACCGCATCCGTGTTCTGGCTGGCGACAAAGTACAGGTCGAAATGACCCCCTACGATCTGACCAAGGGTCGGATCAACTATCGCTTCAAGTAAGGCCAAAGTGGCCTTTGTACTGGGATCAGGCAGTCCGAGACGCAAAGAGCTTCTCGGACAAATTGGCGTTGTGCCTGACCACATCCGCGCCCCCGACATCGACGAGACACCTGTGGCGGGCGAGCTGCCGCGCCCCTACTGTCAGCGGATGGCCCGTGAAAAGGTCGCCGCGGTGCAGGCGGATGCGGATGATGTCGTGCTGTGCGCCGACACCACCGTGGCGCTGGGCCGTCGGATTCTGGGCAAACCTGCGGACGCCGCCGAGGCGGCTGCGTTCCTGTGGGCCATGTCCGGTCGCCGTCATCGCGTGATCACAGCTGTCGCTGTGCGCCGGGGTGAGCGGCTGTGGGAGCGCGACGTGGTGAGCATTGTGCGCATGAAGGTGCTTTCGAACGACGAAGTGAACGGATACCTTGCCACCGGCGATTGGCAGGGCAAGGCAGGCGGCTACGGTATTCAGGGGCCAGCTGGCGCGTTGATCCCGTGGATTTCCGGCTCGTTCACCGGCATTGTCGGCCTGCCGCTGGCCGAAACCGCAGGGCTGCTGACCGCAGCCGGCGTCACGCTCTGGGGGAACACATGAAGGGCAACACGATCATTCTGGATCACCTGGACGGGGCCGAAGCTGCCGCGTTGATGGTCGATGGCAAACTGCACGACCTGATCATCGACAGCGACGCCCCGCGCCCCGGTACGGTCTATCGTGCGATTGCCGATAAGCCGGTCAAAGGGCAGGGCGGCATGTTCCTGAAGACCCCCGATGGCAGCGCATTCTTGCGCCAGATCAAGGGGCTGGCACCCGGTCAGGAAATTCTGGTGCAGGTTTCTGGCTATGCCGAACCGGGCAAAGCGATACCTGTGACGCAAAAGCTGCTGTTCAAAAGCCGCTATGCGATCGTCACCCCCGATGCGCCGGGTCTGAACGTGTCGCGGTCGATCCGCGACGACGACCTGCGCGATACGCTTCTGGAGATTGCCCACGAGGCGATGGCCCAAGCGACAATAGATGGCCGCAACATGGGTCTGATCTTGCGGTCAAGCTGTGCGGATGCGGATGCGGATGCGGATGACATTGCGGATGACATCCTTGCAATGGCGACACTGGCCGAAACCGTTCTGGGCGACGAGGGCCACGGCCCCGAAGTGCTGACCGAAGGTGACGGCCCGCATATTCTGGCGTGGCGCGACTGGACCGATCCCGCCGAGGTGGTGACTGACGAAGGCAGCTTCGAGGCACATAGCGTTCTGGATGCCATTGACAGCGCCCGCAGTGCTCAGGTGGATCTAGGCGGCGGTGCGTCGATGTTTGTCGAGGAAACCCGCGCGCTGGTCGCTGTGGACGTGAACACCGGCAACGACGCCTCGCTGGCTGGCGGGCTGAAGGCAAACCTTGCTGCGGCCCGCGCGCTGCCCACGGCGCTGCGCGTGCGCGGTCTGGGCGGGCAGATCGTGATGGATCTGGCCCCGATGCCCAAGAAGGACCGCCGCACCTTTGAAAGTGCCCTGCGTGCCGCACTGCGCGGCGACACGATCGACACGGCGCTGGTTGGCTGGACGCCGCTGGGCCATATGGAACTGCAACGCAAACGCGCGCGCGCACCACTGCCGCCGGAGGCTGCATGAACTGCCCGATCTGCAAATCCGAAACCGTCCACAAATATCGCCCCTTCTGCTCGCGGCGCTGTGCCGATATTGATCTGGGCCGCTGGGCGAACGGCGATTACGCGGTGCCGTCAAATGACCCCGAAGACATCGAGAAAGCGCTGGACGCGCTGGAAGAAGAGTCTCGCAAACCGCATTGACCAGATTGGTCAAAAAGCCTCTGGACACCACGCGCCAACCACCCTAGAACCCGCCTCACCCAGATTGCAATGCAATCACCCGTGCCCGGGTAGCTCAGGGGTAGAGCAGTGGATTGAAAATCCTCGTGTCGGTGGTTCGATTCCGCCCCCGGGCACCACTTATTCGGTTAGCATCATGATGAGTGTATAAAGCCACCCATTTGTACGGGAAAAGTATACAATTGGCGCGCTTTTTCGGCTTCGGTATCCGGTTATTTCCTTTCTGAATACCTCTGACCCGCCGGCCCCCCCGCAATTGCTTAGATGGTAAATCGGCCTCGGTTTTGTTGTTCCAATCGAGTGCGCTGCGTTGGGCGTCAAGGCCACGTCTGGTCCTATTGTGAAGACGTACGTTTAACAGTGCTACTGCACGAGGCGATCCGACGGCACGGCCGCGGCGCCCGTCCGGTTTCGATGCGATGGTGCTGGGCTATCGCGATCCCTCGTTGCTGAACTCGTTCCATGGCTGTCCACCCGTAACGGGCTGTTCGATCCGGTGTTTCCGGTCGACGGTCGCATCGCGGGCCTGTGGAGGTTGGATCAGGGAAAAAACCGCCTGCCGGTCGTCTTCGTGCCCTTCGCGAAGATCACGACACCCGATCGTACTGCTCTGACTGCGGAGGCCGAGGCGCTGGCGCGGTTCACCGACCATGACAGGGAGGAGATTTCGTTTCAATGCGTGTAGACAGGTTACTCCGCACGCTGGGTTGTGCCCTTTGATTGCAGGCCGGTCAGCATCATGTCGAGGAAGACGGGGATATCGGCGCTGGTGATTGTCGCATAGGGGACGATGAGCCGATAGTAGATCGGGGAATAAAGCAATTCGACCATCATCACCGGGTCAAGCTCCGGGTCCAGATCTCCGGCGCGCTGCGCAGCCTTGAGCCGTGCCGTCGCCGCAGCGTAGGTGGGCGCGTAGATTCGGGCGTTCATCGCCGCTGCGACTTCTGCGTTGAACTGCGCCTCGACCAGCAGACCGATGAAGGGGCAGCCTGTGTCGGCACTGGTCATCAGCTTCGCCACCCGCTGCATCTGGGCGATCAGATCAGCGCGAATTTCGCCGGTATCCTCGAACATCAGCTCATCCTGAACCCGTTCGACCAGGGCTTCCAGCAGGACGAGAGCCTTGGAGGACCACCAGCGGTAGATGGTCTGCTTGCCGGCACCGGCGCGTCTGGCGATCCCTTCGATGGTCAGCTTGTCATAGCCGACCTCGCTGGCGAGCGAGAACGCCGCGTCCAGAATGGCCAGACGTACCTTTTCGTTTTGTCGGGATTTCCTAGGTTCGGTCACAGGGCTCTCTTTAAATTAGACGATGCGTCTCGTTTATATCTTGACGTCTGCGGAGGCAAGCAGTATTACGAGACGTAACGTATCGTCTAATATGGAGTTTGATATGACCGAATTGCGCATCGCCGTCATCGTTGGAAGCACGCGGGAGCGACGCTTTGCCAAAACCGTCGCCGACTGGTTCGTTGGCCGCGCACGGCTGCAGGAGGGGGTCAAGATCGATGTGATAGATTTGGAGGTTGCCGGATTGCCCGCGATCCTGAACTTTGACAACGATGCCGCAACCGAAGCCTACGTCCAGCGTATCGCCGGGGCGGATGCCTTTGTGATGATTACCCCGGAGTATAATCACAGCTACCCGGCCTCTCTGAAACAGGCGATCGACGTGGCGCAGGAAGAATGGCACGCCAAGCCCGTGGCCTTCCTTTCGTACGGGGGCATGGGCGGCGGCATCCGGGCTGTGGAACATCTGCGCGCCGTGATGCCCGAGGTGCATGCCACCACCATCCGCAACACGATCAGCCTGCATAATGTCTGGGGATTGTTCGATGACGAGGGCAATTTTCGCGAGCCCGAGCGCTACAATAAGTCAGTCGATGCCATGTTTCACCAACTCATTTGGTGGGCACGCGCACTAAGCGAAGCAAAAGCCAAAACGCCATATGCGGCGTGACAGGGAGGGTTGGAAAAATGGCTGCAACAGCTAACGAAACTCCGGCGATCGGCCACCCCGAGGCGGGTTTGATTCTGATCAGCTACTGGTCCGTTGATACCCCGGCACTTCAGCGCGAGGCCGCGACGTTGGCGATGGACCTTTGGGACGATGTTGCCTGGCCCGATGGATTGCTGTCGCATCATGTTTTTGGCGGGCATGACGGGAAAACCGTCATCAACTACGCCCAGTGGCGCGACAACCGGGACTTTGAAACCTATCTTGCCAGCGATCAGCCTGTCCGCGCCGACAAGATAGAGAACCACTCGACGGGCATCACCCGCGAGAGCATCGATCGTTTCCACCTGTATCGCAGGATGGACGGCTCGGCCACGGGCGCGGTGCCGACATGTTTTGTGCTTGTCACCTTCGATTTGGCGCCCCCTGCCCAGGCGCAGACATTGGTTGACACGATCATTGCAGCAGCGCAACCCCCGGCCAAATCCGCGTCCGGTAGCAGTGGCGATATCGCCTCGCATTTCCACATCAATCAAGATGCGACAAAGGTGGTAAATGTTGCCGAATTTACCGATGCGCAAAGTCACAAAAGTCTCGTGCAGTCGACCTTGCAGGACGACAGCCCTGTGATCAAGGCGATCTCTGGCATCAGAGGGGCGACGGTGCGGAATTTCCAACGCTTTGATCTTCTTGGCGGGAGGGTTGGCCCCTCGGTTGAAGGTGCGGCGTGATGCGTACCATTATGGCCCTGGCAGGCGGGCAGTTCGAGGATATTGACCAAGCCCAAACGCCTTGCCCTGTTTTCGCTTTTGATACCGGATTATGACGAGGCGTTGGAATTCTTCCTTCGCATCGGCTTTGAGTGCCGCGAGGATACTAACCTTGGCAACGGCAAAAGATGGGTCAGGATTGCGCCCCGTGGTGGCGAAACCAGTGGGATCTGATCGAATTTGAACGATCGGATCGGGTCGGCACAGGTGGATAGTGAACCCCTGACGAGGGTTGCGCTGCGTTCACTGGCAGAGGGAGAGCCTGAAATGAAACTGAGAACAGGCATTGCAATCGGCATGGCGCTCGGCCCTGTCATCGGTGTCGTCATCGACAACATCGGTGCAGGCATCGCCATTGGCATGAACATCGGAGTCACTTGGGGACTGGTTTTTGGTGCGGACCGCAATGATCACGACGACAGGGGGGACTGAATATCTGAATATCTAGTCCGAAGTTGCTATCTCGAAACATTGTTCCACGAAAGGTTTGTCATGCTCAAAAAGATAGATTTCAAGAAGACAATGAAGACCCTATTCAACCCGCCCGCAGGCGAGTTTGTAGAGATTGATCTGCCGGAAACGCGTTTTGTCATGATCGATGGAGCGGGCGACCCCAACGTGGCCACAGCCTACAGTCGGGCGCTCGAATGGCTCTATTCCACCAGCTATGCGATGAAATTTTCTGCAAAAAATACTTTGAACCGCGACTATGTCGTGCCTCCGCTGGAAGGCCTGTGGTGGGCAGACGACCCGAAAGACTTTGTTCGGCGCAACAAGGACGCGTGGCAATGGACCATGATGATCATGATACCGGAGTTTGTCACGGATCAGATGTTTGCGGCAGCACGGGAAGGGGCATCGAAGAAATTAGGGGAGCCGCCAGACACCTTGCGCGTTGCTCCGATGCATGAAGGTCTTTGCCTGCAAACGATGCATATCGGTAGCTATGACGACGAAGGTCCGACACTGGCCCGCTTGCATGATATTATAATGCCGGAGCGGAAACTGACGTTCAATGGACCGCATCATGAGATTTATATAAGTGACCCGCGTCGAGTCGCTAAAGATCGATTAAAGACGGTTTTGCGCCAACCGGTGAAGCCGATCTAGGTAGAAACAGGGGCACGGAGTTCGCAATCAGCGGACATTAATCTACCGGCGAGATATGGTCGATTCTGTTCCGAATCCCGCACCCTAATGAAACCAAAGACTTCGGCGGGACAAAAACCTCCGCCGAACCCCTGCGAATTTCGGGACGTTTTGATAATGTCGCAAAGTGCTGCAACCAACTCACCGTTCCCGCGTTCCCGCCGATCCACATTGACATCAGCCCCTTGTCGCAAAGGCATTCATCGGGCTCGGCGCGGCGTTTGATCCGGATAAGATTTTCAGCAAAGGCGGCCTGTTTTGCTATTGGCTGCTGTCCAGCGCGTCGGGGTTTATCCTGGCTTGGGCCGCGATCCGCGCACTCAAAATCGTCGATTTTGTTGAACCTTCCACGGCAGAGGCGCCTGATTGCGCAGAGACAGTGCACGCGTTTGGCCGCTCCGATGCTGATGGCGTTTGGGACTGAAGGCGGGCCCGGATCAGCCGTTCCAGGGCAAAGCCACTCCCTCATTTGCCGTGCAAAGAGTGAATCATGTTCCTTAAAGTGCGGCGAGGGTCGACTGGTTCAGCAACCTGCTAAAAAGGTCGGCAGGTTCACGTCTGACCGGTTTGAGACGTCCTGTGTTATGCAACGGGCTATCTCAGTGGTCCCTTTAGTACGGGATGTCCGAGACAATCGGGAGATGGCATTTTGTGCGTACCGATAATGTTCCGACAGCGCATACGTGTATTGGTTTTGCGAAAACATACTAAAGTAGTATTTACCGCTATCTTAAGTATGTGTACTAATGCGCGGGTGACCATCATCCGAGTCAACCCCATCTTGGCGCAACTCGAAAATCAAGTGCAACGTAAGCCCATCAGGAAGAAAAAATTATGTCGGACACACGCCTTGTAGCAGACACCCCGAAAGATATTCGGATTGCAGCAACGCAAGATGAGATCAGGAATTACGCCAAATCTTCGGATAATCTGATTATTAATCTTAATGACGGTGACAAAATCACTGTAGAGGATTTTTTTCTGAAAGGGCCAAACGGGGAAGTCAGCCGGTTGCTCTACGCGGATGGAACTTTCACATCTGTCGATGGAAATGTTGAAACCCTGACATCCGGTGGTCTGGGCACAGGAATGGACTCGGGCGGAACTATCGCCGTTGCCGCGGGCCTCGCGGGTCTGGCAGGCCTTGCCGCTGCGTCGTCCGGCTCTGATGGCGCCTTGGGCGAAACCGGCGCGACAGGCGAAACCGGTGCAACGGGTGAAACCGGCGCGACAGGCGAAACCGGCGCGACAGGCGAAACCGGCGCGACGGGCGAAACTGGTGCGACAGGCGAAACTGGTGCGACTGGTGAAACCGGCGCGACGGGCGAAACTGGTGCGACAGGCGAAACCGGCGCGACAGGCGAAACCGGCGCGACGGGCGAAACTGGTGCGACAGGCGAAACTGGTGCGACAGGCGAAACCGGCGCGACGGGCGAAACTGGTGCGACAGGCGAGACTGGTGCGACGGGCGAAACCGGTGCGACGGGCGAAACCGGTGCGACGGGCGAAACCGGTGCGACGGGTGAAACCGGCGCGACGGGTGAAACCGGTGCGACTGGCGAAACTGGTGCGACGGGTGACACCGGCGATTCATTGCTCGAACCCGTGACAAACCTCCTCGATAATGTGACCGATCTTCTTCAGGACGTCGTTGGATTGGTCGATGGCCTGCTTGGTGGTGACCTGCTCGACCCCGTGACCGATGTGGTCGATGGCCTGCTGGGCGGCGGCGCTGGTGATGGCTTGCTTGATCCCGTGACCGATGTGGTTGATGGCCTTTTGGGCGGCGGCGCTGGTGAGGGCCTGCTCGATCCTGTGACCGATGTGGTTGATGGCTTGCTGGGCGGCGGCGCAGGTGATGGCCTGCTTGATCCCGTGACCGATGTGGTTGACGGCCTGCTGGGTGGCGGCGAAAGCCTGCTCGATCCTGTGACCGATGTGGTTGATGGCTTGCTGGGCGGCGGCGCTGGCGAGGGGCTGCTTGATCCCGTGACCGATGTGGTCGATGGCCTGCTGGGTGGCGGCGAAAGCCTGCTCGATCCTGTGACCGATGTGGTTGATGGCTTGCTGGGCGGCGGCGCTGGTGAGGGCCTGCTTGATCCCGTGACCGATGTGGTTGACGGCCTGCTGGGTGGCGGCGCAGGTGATGGCCTGCTTGATCCTGTGACCGATGTGGTTGATGGCTTGCTGGGCGGCGGCGCTGGCGAGGGTCTGCTTGATCCCGTGACCGATGTGGTTGACGGCCTGCTGGGTGGCGGCGAAAGCCTGCTCGATCCTGTGACCGATGTGGTTGATGGCTTGCTGGGCGGCGGCGCTGGCGAGGGGCTGCTTGATCCTGTGACCGACGTGGTCGACGGCCTTTTGGGCGGCGGCGCTGGCGAGGGGCTGCTCGACCCTGTGACCGATGTGGTCGATGGCCTTCTGGGCGGCGGCGCTGGCGAGGGGCTGCTTGATCCCGTGACCGATGTGGTCGATGGCCTTCTGGGCGGCGGCGCTGGCGAGGGTCTGCTCGACCCCGTAACCGACGTGGTTGACGGCCTTCTGGGCGGCGGCGCAGGTGATGGCCTGCTTGACCCTGTGACCGACGTGGTCGATGGCTTGCTGGGCGGCGGCGCTGGCGAGGGTCTGCTTGATCCCGTGACCGATGTGGTCGATGGCCTTCTGGGCGGCGGCGCTGGTGATGGCTTGCTCGATCCCGTGACCGATGTGGTCGATGGCCTTTTGGGCGGCGGCGCTGGTGAGGGCCTGCTCGATCCTGTGACCGATGTGGTTGATGGCTTGCTGGGCGGCGGCGCTGGTGATGGCCTGCTCGACCCCGTGACCGACGTGGTCGACGGCCTGCTGGGCGGCGGCGCTGGCGATGGCCTGCTTGATCCCGTGACCGATGTGGTTGACGGCCTGCTGGGTGGCGGCGAAAGCCTGCTCGATCCTGTGACCGATGTGGTTGATGGCTTGCTGGGCGGCGGCGCTGGTGATGGCCTGCTCGACCCCGTGACCGATGTGGTCGACGGCCTTTTGGGCGGCGGCGCTGGTGATGGCCTGCTTGATCCTGTGACCGACGTGGTCGACGGCCTTTTGGGCGGCGGCGCTGGCGAGGGGCTGCTCGACCCTGTGACCGATGTGGTTGACGGCCTGTTGGGTGGCGGCGAAAGCCTGCTCGATCCTGTGACCGATGTGGTCGATGGCCTTCTGGGCGGCGGCGCAGGTGATGGCCTGCTTGATCCTGTGACCGACGTGGTCGACGGCCTGTTGGGCGGCGGCGCTGGCGAGGGGCTGCTCGACCCTGTGACCGATGTGGTCGATGGCCTTCTGGGCGGCGGCGCTGGCGAGGGGCTGCTTGACCCTGTGACCGACGTGGTCGATGGCTTGCTGGGCGGCGGCGCTGGCGAGGGTCTGCTTGATCCCGTGACCGATGTGGTCGATGGCCTTCTGGGCGGCGGCGCTGGTGATGGCTTGCTCGATCCCGTGACCGATGTGGTCGATGGCCTTTTGGGCGGCGGCGCTGGTGAGGGCCTGCTCGATCCTGTGACCGATGTGGTTGATGGCTTGCTGGGCGGCGGCGCTGGTGATGGCCTGCTCGACCCCGTGACCGACGTGGTCGATGGCTTGCTGGGCGGCGGCGCTGGTGAGGGTCTGCTCGATCCCGTCACCGGTCTGGTCGATGGCCTTCTGGGCGGCGGCGCTGGTGATGGCCTGCTTGATCCCGTGACCGATGTGGTCGACGGCCTTCTGGGCGGCGGCGCTGGTGATGGCCTGCTTGACCCCGTGACCGATGTGGTTGACGGCCTGTTGGGCGGCGGCGCTGGTGAGGGTCTGCTTGACCCCGTGACCGATGTGGTTGACGGCCTGTTGGGTGGCGGCGCAGGTGATGGCCTGCTTGACCCTGTGACCGACGTGGTCGATGGCTTGCTGGGCGGCGGCGCTGGTGAGGGTCTGCTCGATCCCGTCACCGGTCTGGTCGATGGCCTTCTGGGCGGCGGCGCTGGTGATGGCCTGCTTGATCCCGTGACCGATGTGGTCGACGGCCTTCTGGGCGGCGGCGCTGGTGAGGGTCTGCTCGACCCTGTGACCGATGTGGTTGACGGCCTTCTGGGCGGCGGCGCTGGTGAGGGCCTGCTTGATCCCGTGACCGATGTGGTCGACGGCCTGCTAGGTGGCGGCGCTGGTGAGGGTCTGCTCGATCCCGTCACCGGTCTGGTCGATGGCCTTCTGGGCGGCGGCGCTGGTGATGGCCTGCTTGATCCCGTGACCGATGTGGTCGACGGCCTTCTGGGCGGCGGCGCTGGTGAGGGTCTGCTTGACCCCGTGACCGATGTGGTTGACGGCCTTCTGGGCGGCGGCGCTGGTGAGGGCCTGCTTGATCCCGTGACCGATGTGGTCGACGGCCTGCTAGGTGGCGGCGCTGGTGATGGCCTGCTCGACCCCGTGACCGACGTGGTCGATGGCCTGTTGGGCGGTGGTGGCGGCACTCCGCTTGACCCGGTGACCGATTTGATCGGTGGTCTGTTTGACGGTTTTGATACCTCGTTCGACGACGCGGCCTAATCGCCCGAATTGAAACAACGTGCCGGCCGCAAGTCTCTATTCCGGAGTGCGGCCGGCATTTATTTGTCACAACAAACTGGTATTCGGGGTTTAATGACCATCTGCTTGAACATGATTGTGCGTGACGAGGCGCATCTTATCAAAGATACCCTTTACAATATTTGCAGTTGTTTCCCGATTGACTATTGGGTCATTTCGGACACCGGATCGACTGATGACACCAAAGAGATTATTCGTCAGGTGTTTCAGGAACTGGATATTCCAGGAGAGCTGGCCGAAGACGAGTGGGTTGATTTTTCACATAACCGGAACCTTGCGCTGCGCCGGTGCCATGGAAAGTCGGACTATGTCCTGTTCTTCGATGCAGACGACAAGGTTACAGGAAAACCACAGCTGCCGGATATGACAGCGGATGCCTATCATGTTGTAATGGAAAGCTATGACCGCAGTCACAAATATTTCCGAAAGCTGATTGTTAAAAACACCCCCGAAGTACATTGGAAAGGGGTCGTTCATGAATTCATTGTGGTGACTGGTAAGGATATTGGTACTGTCGGTGGCGAATATTCTGTTATATCGGGGCGTACCGGCGCCCGAAGCCGCGACCCTGAAAAATACAGGAAAGACGCGCTGTTATTGGAAAATGCAATTACATCCGGTCAGGATCGCGAATTGCACGTGCGCTATGTGTTCTATTGCGCGAACAGCTGGCGCGATTATGGCGATCGCGATCAGGCGTTGAAATGGTATGTTACCCGAACAAAACTGAAGGGCTGGATCGAAGAAACCTATATGGCGTTTCTCGGAGCAGGATTGCAATTGGAGCATAAAAAACGCCCTGATCTTGCACTGGATTTCTTTTTACAGGGGCATAATCTGGTACCGGAACGCGCCGAAGGCCTATATCACGCCGCCCGTTCTCTTAGACACAGGGGCGCCTTTCATTCCGCGTTGATCTTTGCAAAACAGGCGTTGGACATCCCGATGCCGGTTGGAAACCGCTTGTTTCTGGATAAGTCTATCTACGAATATTGGGCCGCCTACGAATTTCTGTTTCTTACGGCGCGTATTGGTGGAAACCCTGAACTTTCACCACATTACGATAGATTCATGGCAAGTCGCGCGCCTCAATCCAGTAAAGATTCCATTAAAAGTCTGCTCTAACCCGAATTTCTGTTTTTCAGTTTTGATCGGGGGCAATGACCTGACGACATCAAGGTGATTCATTGAACTGCGGGCGCTGTCTGCTTTGACAACAGAAAGTGGATAGCGTTCTACAACAAGAAGCGCCCGTATTTCGCCATTGGCGGCAGGCCACCTGCAGTGATCTACCGGCAGTAAAATAAAACAACCAACCTCGATCAACAGATGCAAAGGACTGCTTAAACCAAGCCAGATACTGTTCAAAAACCGGCGAGCAGGCCACATGCTGCCCTGTCCTAGGACGGTCTGAATTTTTCAAGACGTTGAAACAGGCCGGTGCTATTGGAGCCTTTCACAAGAATGACATCTCCGGGGTCTGCGTGCTGGGACAGGATGCTTTCGAGATCATCCAGAACTGCGAGGCGCAACCGCGCGTCATGATCGACCTCGGAAAGGCTTGCCTTGAACTCATCTCCGATCAGATAGGCGGCTTCCAGAGGTTTCTCCTTGAGAAGAGCGAGAAGTTCGGTATGTGCCGACCGGCTTTTGTCTCCGAGTTCTGCCATATCGCCCAAGATAACAACGCGTTTCCCGCTGCAAGGCATTGCAAACAGTTCATCCAGTGCCGCACGCATCGAGGCCGGGTTTGCGTTATAGGAATGGTCTATGATCAGTGCGGGGTCACCCGATGTTGGCAGTTCGATTATCTGACCACGCCCGATTTCCCTGGCAAATGTCGTGAGACGCTGCGCGACAGGTTCGATTGGCTGGCGCAGCACGCCGAGCACTGCGACGACCGCCATTGTATTGTCGACCGCATAGCGCCCTGCGCCGACGACGGGAACAACACAGCGTTCACCGAACACTTCTAACGTGATATTTGGGGCGGATGGGTCCGCGACGACGGGAAAGATGTCGGACCTATCTGACCACCCATAGGTCACAATTCTCAGCCCTTTGGTCTTTGCAGCGGCTTCGACAATATCGTAATCGTTCATATCCCGATTAAGGACGGCAATACCGTCGTCGGGCATTTCAGCAAAAATATACGCCTTTCTTTGCGCGATTGTGGCCGTATCTTTGTGATGAATCAGGTGGGCCGGATGGATGTTAGTAAAAAGAGCGATGTCCGGGCGCGCCAACCGGGTATTCTCCCGCATCTGCCCGATAGCCATTTCCAACACGCAATATTCCGTGTCTTTGTGCGCGCAACACAGGTTCCAGGCGATGCCGCGCACCATGTTGGCACTGAAACGGGTGCTGTAAACCTTGCCCACACCGCCAAGACAATGCGCAATCATTGCTGTGACACTGGTTTTTCCTGCGCTGCCGGTCACACCGACAACCGGACCAGCCAGAGAATTGCGTGCATTCTTTGCCAAAATCATCAAGGCGGCATGCATGTCGGGAACTTGCAAAATGGCATCCGCTTTGAACGACGTTCCGCCCGTTTTGCTCACAATCGCAAGTCGCGGCGTAACTTCATTCTTTTCCAGTTCTTGAAGAGGAATGCCAAATCTATCTTCGGGATGCCGGATAAACGCGATATCATCAGCGCGAAACGCAGGGGCATAGGTGGAAACCCCATTCAGCAACAGTTTGGTCTCTGGCGGGCGCAGCCACTTTGCGCCGTCCAGAAGGTTCGCAATATTTGTTGTGTCCCAATGCGCGTGGTTTTCTGTAGTAGCCTGACGTCGCTGCTGTTGTTTGCAAAGTTCGGTAAAGCTGTCGCGCTCGGAAAGGTAGGCGCGATATGCGATCAGTCCGGAAAGATAATGTTCGACATCGTCAATACGCACCCGGAACCCGTGATGGCGAATAAAAAAGCTTCCATTGATCGACGCGGGGTTTCGGAAATACATGGCGACTTCGGGGAAAAAGAAGCCGTTTGTCAGATACTGAGCACGGGTTTCCATTGCCTCTTGGAAGGCCGTTAGATCAAGCGTGTCGATGACCGGAATCAGCGACGGATCTTGCAAGGATCTCTGAACCAAAAGGCGGGTCGCACAACAGAGTTCCAGCAGTGTGGGAAATGTGGTGATCCGGTTTTGGATAAACGAGAGGTAATTCTGGATGTTGCGAACGCCAAACGCGATATATTTCGGGTCGGCGACATGGGTGGAAAGTTCGTTCACGCAGTAGGCCAGCCAGTGATCATTGTGCTGCCAATAGTCTTTGGAGATAAAGTGATCGACAGCACGGCGTGCCGCGTCCAGCCAACGCTTTTCACCGGTCGCGCCGTACAGCCGCATGAGAGCAAATGCCGCTTCTCCGTCGTAGTAAACTGTACGAAAATCCTGTTTAGGAGTCAGCGTGTCCGCATTAAGAACGTGACAAAAGCTACCATCCTCGCGTTGCATCGACAGGATTCCATTACCCAGGCGGCGCGCCAGTTCCAGTACCGATTTATCGTCGGTCACCTCGAAAAACTTGCAATACGCCAATATGGCGACAGCGTTTCCCCCGAGTTTGACCTCCTTGTCGGTATCCAACAGAAAGGCTGTCGCTCCATTCGGTCCGGTATGGTATCTGACTAGACTTTTTGCTATCTTTTTCAACGACCGTTCAATGGCTGCGCGGATATGGTCGTTTCGGAATATGTCATAGGCTTCGCATAGCGCGTAGGTGCTGCTCGCATGGCGTAGTGTGTTGTAATGATTGATCGGACGGTCAAAGCACGGGTGCCTGCCGTAATGAAAGATGCCATCCTCCCTGACTTGATCGGAAAGGTAGTTGGCGCTTTCACGTATCAGAAAATCAAGATTTTTGGCCTGACCTATGTCGAAGACACGGCGGCCACCATTCAGGCCTGACGGAATAATCGTGTGATGTTTACCGCTGTCTCCGTCCCGAAAAATGCCATTGGTTGTGAAAAGATAAATGATGTCGGCGTTATCCGCAGGTATGAAGGCCTTTCCGAACCTCCTTTTCCAATAGATTTCAAAATTACTATTGTTTACTTCGCAATGCGGAACCTGCGCGCCTTTATAAAGCAATGCACTGCCGTTTAGCTCGCCTTCGGTTACGGCCTGCTGAAAGCCGGTATCAAACGACAAACCTTTGCGGCTGTAGTTCCGTTTAACTTTTTGCAGCGCGTTTTTGTAAGTGCCAAAGGAAACTGCCTGCGTTGAACTGACCCAGTCCAGCCGGACATGACGAGAGGCCAGCAGCCGAACGATTTTCTTGTCCTGAAGGTTTTCACGCAGGCTGTTCAGATCGGACGCCGTGATCGTTTTAACGCGGGCACGGGTTTCGCCATCCGTCGCAGACACAAAAACAACGTAGCGGGGGTGTGGTTCCGGCAGCGAGGATATCCGCGAGATAAGCGCATCCAGAAATTGAGAAGTGGCAACATTGTTCATAAGAAGTTAACGTTCGCGTATGGTTTTCCAGGCAGGGTGAATGGTTTGAAAACATACCGCAACCCCCAACCGGATCACCTGTTCAGGCACCTGTCACTCGGGACTGGATGTCGGCGCACTTCAACGCGTCTCTGACCAAAGCGATCGTCAAGACCGGGTGTTCAACGGGTTGCGCGCGCCGAGCCGGATTTTGAACGTCCGAAAAGCAATCTGAAATTGCGCTTGATGATGTTTGTCCATGTCAGGAACGGAAATCCCTTGAAAAAGTCTGCGGCAGAGCCTTTGCCCGCTTTGGAGAGTGTTCTGAACACGGTCGTGGGAATGGCCGGACAAAAGTAGGCTTTTGCCGTATCCGTGCGACCCGCCAACAGGGCGTCCAAGGCGTTTCGGGTCGCCGAAGGGTTGTTCCACTCAGCACGATAGACCACGCACCCATTCTTGTTGATGATGAAAACAGCATTTGGCATGCTGCCATAGGCCAGATGTGCGTGACCGTCCAAATCATCGACGTAAACCCTGCGCGTTTATCCGTCTTCAACCCTAAGACGTGTTGCGCAAGCGATCTTGTCCTCAAAACTCTTGTGACCCGGAACAACCGCGCCGGGATGGGCCTCGCGGACATATAGAACGGCAGTGCTGACACCGTTCTGGCGATTCAGCGTTTCCATGATACCCCGCTGGCTTTGGAACAGCGGGCAGGTGATGCTTCCCATCTCCAGAACCAGAAACTCTCCGGAGAAATCCAAAAGGGCTTTCGTTTCACCGTCTGTCGTTTCCAGCAAGAAATCGGGGGCTTTGTCCCCGACATCGGCGCCGTCCACGCGGTCAAAATTACGGCCTCCGGCAACGAATTCACTGTAATTATAGCCGGTCATTCTCGGGTGTTCTTTTTGCTGTCGGAGGATGTCAGAAGGTTCTGGGTCATCGCCTGCAATGTGCGTGTTGTCGTATCAATGTCTTCGCGTGGAATACCACCGAGTGTCCGGTCAATCAGTCCTTGGGCAATGCCGATCAGTTCGCTTTTTACCGCGTGGCCATGCACGCTGACTGCGACGATGCTACGCCGCCGGTCGTCCGGATCTTCTGTGCGGATCACAAGGCCCTTGCGCACCATCGCGTCGATCAGGCGGGTGACGGTCGTTCTATCCTTGATCGTAACATCTGCCAATGCGCCGGGGGTTTGGGGGCTTTGCTTCCAAAGCACCAACAGAATGGCCCATTCTTCCGGATTGATCGGGTGACCCGCCGCACGAAACAGCGCGCTCAATTCCCGTTGTAGCAGAAAACCAAGCCTGTTGACCCAATGCAGGGCGATCTTGTTTTACCGCGCATGACAGGCGGCCAATGGGGGCTTGTCTCATGCGATGCGACGATTAACGCTATGGTGTTGGGGGCAGCTAGCCGTCTGTTGCCAGCAATCGCGAAAGCGCGTCCCGTGCTTCGTCGACCGAAACAGAGGCATCCAGACGATCAGAGGTTTCTCCATCTATTCCGGACAGACGTGCATCGGTGATCGGAGGGACAGGACGGCCGCCGACGCGCACCTCATAGTGCAGATGTGGTGCCGTGGATGTTCCTGTTGACCCCACGCTGCCGATCTCGTGGCCCACCCCGATTTTCTGGCCGACCTCCAGCGCGTCGTTCACCGCACTTAAATGCGCGTAAATTGTCTGGATGTCTTGTGCGTGCTCGACCTCGATCATCAGGCCAAAGCCGCTTCGCTCTCCGATGAACGAAACCCGACCGGACTGTGTCGCATGGACCGTGGCCCCATGTTCGGCTGCGAAATCGACACCGTTGTGCATCCGGACATAACCGTGAATCGGATGCTCGCGTTTTCCAAACGCCGAGCTGAGGCGCGCGCCCTTGATCGGTTGGTCGAAAGCCAGCAACTGGTGACCATCCTTCAATATGCTGGTGCGTCTGGAATCGTCGCTTGGCCAAACCACCTCATAGCGCACACCGCCCAGATCAAGTTCCGCAAAATCTATCGTTGGCTCACCGATCACACGGTCATCCAGACGGTTCTCTCGCCAAGCAACACGCAAACGCTCCCCGCCGACAAGTTCGCGGCGCAGATCAAGCGTGCCCGCGAAAACCAGTTCCAGATCGGTAGCGAACCGTGTGGGAATGTCTGCATCATCCAGCGCCGCATATATGGAATTTCCGATTTCCGCTTCACCAGCTTGGCGAAAGGTCTCAAGTGTGGGGGGAAGCACGCGCACGGATGGCACGGTGCCGAAAACGGCTTGGATGTTGACGCCATCATCAACTTCAAGCGTGGCATTTTGCGGAAGCCCGTCCGAGGCGATTTCAAGGGCAAGTCTGTGGCCCGGTTTCAAACTTTTCAGATCGAATTCGGACCCGATCGCGCGGGAAATGTCTGCACGGATCGCAGCGTCAAGGCCCGCTTCGGCAAGAAGTATGTCGAGACTCTCGCCGGGTTTTACCGCCCGTGACCATTTGGTGCCATCGTCATCCGAAGGTGGCGGTTTTTGCCCTTCGTCGTTCAAAGCTGTGTCCGAGCTTGGGGCAAGGTCAGAATGATCCGCGTCGGTTTGTACAGATTGGCCGCCGTTTTGTACTTCAACCGGCGCAGGGGCCGCCGAAACCACCGGGGTTTGCGCCTGCCGCACCTCTCGCAGTGTCAGGCCGACGCAGACCACAGCGGCCAGTGCCGTCCAATATCTCAATCTCATCCGGTTTCCCCTGCCAGCCGTTTTTTAATCATTGTTCGGGGTTTCCCTTGGCGCGCCAGCGCCGTGTCGACAGTTGAATGGCGTATTTTTCCGATGATGCCATGTCTCATTGCGATTGGACCAATATCATCGGACTGGCTGAATCAGTTTGTCCAACGGTGCGATAGTACCGGTGCATGCAATGCCCCGCAACCAATAGGCCGTCCAGCGGCTGCCATGTGCCGACTTTGCCCAGCGGGGGTGGATGTTCAGGGCGGAGTCATTACACCACCAAAAACGCGAAAATTATCGGGCTACGACGTGTTTAGCGCCAGAACTCGTCGTTAAGATCAAGCCCGACAAGCTGGTGGGGCAAAGATGCCCCAGTGGCGTATTGTCCTCTATTGCGTTTGCAAAACCTCAGCCGGTGCTGCTGAAGCTGTCCCATGACAGTTTGCGTCGGCTGTCTTTCAACGCGCTTAGGTAATTTTCGCTCCAACGGCCAACGTCGGTTGCTTTGACTTGCGCCATGCAGGCTTCGTAGCGGTCCTGACGTTCTTGCAGGGGCATGTTCAGGGCTTGGGTCAGTGCCTCGCTCATCTCCTCGATGTCGTAGGGATTGACCAGCAACGCCTGCGTCATATCTTCGGCGGCGCCTGCCATACGTGACAGGACCAGAACGCCGGGATCGTTCGGGTCTTGTGCTGCGATATACTCCTTGGCGACAAGGTTCATTCCGTCGGCAAAAGGGGTGACCAGCCCGACACGTGCAATGCGATACAGCTTTGCCAGCAGGTTGCGGTCGATGTTGCGGTGGATATAGCGCAGCGGCGTCCAGTCTAGTTCGGCGTTTTCCCCATTCAACCTTCCGGCCAGTTCTTCAAGCTCATGGCGTATGTCCTGATAGGCGGTCACTTCCTCGCGGGTGGGCGGAGCAATCTGCAGCAGGCTCGCGCGTCGGGATTTGTCTGTACGCGTTTCCAGATACCGGCCAAAGGCGCGAAAGCGGTTGGGCAGACCCTTGGAATAATCCAGCCGATCCACGCCGATTACGATGTCACCGGACAGATCCGCGGCCAGTTTCGCGTCGGCCATCGGCCTTTTGGCCGTGGCAACAAAGGTATCGACGTCGATCCCGATCGGAAAGGACCGCACCCCGACAGTCTGGTCGCCGTATTTGATCTTGCCGTCGTTCATCAACTCGGCCCCCAGTTCCGAACGGAACATTTCAAGGCAGCGCGCCACGTCGGCGCGGGTCTGAAGCCCGACCAGATCGTAATCGGCAAGCCAGCGCGCCAGACTGGCCTCGAGGGGAAGCGCGCCCAGATCGCCCAGTGCCGGAAAGGGGATGTGCAGGAAAAATCCGATCTTTCCCTCGAACCCCAGCTTGCGCAACTCGGAAGCAAGCGGGAAAAAGTGGTAATCGTGTACCCAGATCGTGTCATCGACCTTGGCCACCTCGAAAATCTGCTGCGCAAGGCGCTTGTTGACCCGTCGGTAGCCTTGTTCAAAGCGTCTGCTCATCCGGACCAGATCGCCACGGCGGTGACACACCGGCCACAGGACCGAATTGGCAAAGCCAAGGTAGAACGTCTGGTGGTCCAGTTCGGTCAGCCCAAAGGCCAGCCGCCGATAGGCAGACTGGTCGCCGATCTCTGTCAGCGACCGAGAGGGTGAGGCGTGAAATTCGGGGTCGGACCCAACCCAGATGCCCCCGGTTTTGCGTAGCGTTTCATGCAGCGCATAGACAAGCCCGCCCGCAGGTGTGGCCGCTGTCGGGATACGGTTCGACACGACGATTAGCTTGCCAGACATCTGTCTCTCTCCATAGGGTCACTGTTGGCA
Source organism: Pseudosulfitobacter pseudonitzschiae (assembly GCF_002222635.1). Taxonomy (NCBI): domain Bacteria; kingdom Pseudomonadati; phylum Pseudomonadota; class Alphaproteobacteria; order Rhodobacterales; family Roseobacteraceae; genus Pseudosulfitobacter; species Pseudosulfitobacter pseudonitzschiae. The sequence goes on from NZ_CP022415.1 coordinate 520,794, forward strand.
CAACCCTGGCACGGCCCCTATAGTGTGATGCCGACCTGCCAGTTCCGGCGCCTTCATTTGGATGCTTTGCTCACAAGTGAAACATCTGTGATCAATAAAAGTTCAATTGAAAGTTACTGCTGCCGACCTTTTCCACAGGTCAGGCGCTGTCATCCGGCACCGCGTTTCGCGGATATCACGGGCCACAAGATGGAAAATCTGGCCATGAGCGGCAACTTCGCAACACACGACCGGGTCCGCGCGTTGGCGCCGACCTGTCGACAAGTTGAAATCCCTTTGCGCTGGAATAGGTAAAGTGCAGCATGTCCCTGAGGCCCAAAAAACCTGCGGCCCGTCATGGGCTGCGGGGGAATTGCGCCGGAACAACAGACGGAAAGATGTCCACAACAAATTGTCCTCCTATCGTTCGGTGCAATGACCACGCCTTCTATCTTGATTTGGATGGAACACTGGCCGAGATTGTCGCGCGTCCCGAACAGGCGATGATCTCTGCGGGTATGCGGGGGCTGATCACGCAGCTTGCAGCGCAAACATCGGGCGCTGTGGCAATTGTATCGGGCCGTGCATTGGCGGATGTTGACCGCGTGTTGCACCCGCTGCACCTGCCCGTTGCGGGATCGCACGGGCAAGAGTTGCGCGGCGCAGGTCCAACAGATCAGGGCAGTGCCAGAGACGGTATTGACGATGATGCACTGCACCGGATCACCACGTTTGCCGCGCGCCTAGGCCTGTTGGCCGAGCGTAAACCGGGTTCGGTGGCGCTGCATTATCGCTCGGCTCCGCAGCACGTCGCGGCAAGTCGTGCGCTGATCGACAGTCTCGTGGCCCGCGACGACCGCTACCGTGCGATACATGGCAAGATGGTAAGCGAACTTGCTCTGCGCGCCTGTGACAAGGGCACGGCCATTGCCGCCCTGTCGAAAGTCGCACCTTTCGCGGGGCGTGTGCCGGTTATGATCGGCGACGACGTGACGGACGAGGACGGCTTTCGCATGGCGCAAGCGCTGGGCGGTCTCGGAATCAAGATCGGCACAGGGCCAACCGACGCCAGCCACAGGCTGGCGTCGGTTGCAGCCCTTTCTGATTGGCTTGCCGCACTCTTGTGCGCGCAGAAATGAACGAGAAAAGAGGTTGGTATGGATTTTGGCGTAATCGGAAACTGCGCGGTCGCAGCTCTTGTGGACAGCAACGGTTCAATCTGCTGGTACTGTCTGCCACGGCTGGACGGCGATCCGGTGTTCCACGCGGTGCTGGGCCACGGTGCAGGGAGCAAGGGCGATGGTGCTTTTGCCGTCGAACTGGACGGTTTGACCGGCTCCGAACAATCCTACGAGCCGAATACGGCGATCCTGAAAACCGTACTGCGCAGTGAGGCAGGGGCGGTGGAGATTATAGATTTCTGCCCCCGTTTTTCGAGCCACGGGCGCAGTTTCCGCCCGCAAACGCTGATCCGGCGGGTGCGTCGGCTGGATGGATCACCGCGGGTACGCTTTCGAATCCGGCCAAGGTTCGACTGGGGCGAAACCGACCCTGCTTTGACCCGTGGGTCGAACCATGTACGATTTGTCGGGCCGTCACAGACCCTGCGTCTGACCACGGATGCCCCAATTGACCATGTGCTGGACGAACGGCTGATCAACCTCGAGATGGACTTGACCTTTGTGCTGGGGCCCGACGAGACGTTGACAGAAAGCCCGTCGGAAACCGGCACTTCGTTTTACAACAATACGCGGCACTATTGGCAGGTTTGGGCGCAACGGCTGGCGGTTCCGTTTGAATGGCAGGATGCGGTGATCCGTGCGGCCATCACGCTGAAGCTATGCAGCTATGAACCCACAGGCGGGGTTGTAGCGGCAATGACCACATCGTTGCCCGAAGCGCCCGACAGCGGGCGCAACTGGGACTACCGGTATTGCTGGGTGCGCGATGCGTTCTTTACCGTGCGTGCGCTGAACAGTCTGGCCGCCACGCGCACGCTCGAGCATTACTTTCAATGGCTGATGAACGTGGTGGCCGATGCCAAGGGCGGGCATATCCAGCCGGTTCTGGGCGTGGGACTGGAAACCGCGCTGACCGAACGGGTCTCGCAATCCCTGCAAGGGTACAAGGGTATGGGGCCGGTGCGGATTGGCAATCAGGCGCACGAGCATTTTCAACATGACACCTATGGCAACATCATCCTTGGCGCAGCGCCCGCGTTTTTCGATCATCGGCTGCCGCTGAATACCGGACAGACCGCCTTTGAAAGTCTCGAGCCCTTGGGCGAACAGGCATGGGCACTGCATGACCAGCCCGATGCCGGTATCTGGGAACTGCGCACCCGCTCGCGAATTCATACATCTTCGTCGCTGATGTGCTGGGCGGCCTGTGACCGGCTGGCCAAGATCGCCCGCCATCTGGATCTGAGCGACAAGGCGGGATACTGGGCCGACCGCGCGACAGTTATTCGTGACAAGATTCTGACCAATGCGTGGTCCGAGGAGCGACAGTCCTTTGTCGAAAGTTTTGGCGGTGAGACGCTGGATGCCAGTGTTTTGTTGATGGGCGAGGTGGGTTTTTTGCCCGCTGACGATCCCAGATTTGTCGCCACCGTTGAAACCCTGACCAAGGTTCTGGGGCGCGGCCCCTATATGCTGCGCTATGAAGAGGCGGACGATTTTGGCGTGCCCGAAGTGGGCTTTAACGTCTGCGCGTTCTGGCGCATCGACGCGTTGGCCCGCATCGGCAGGCTGGACGAAGCCCGCGCATTGTTCGAACAGATGCTGGCGGCGCGCAACCCGCTGGGACTGATGTCCGAAGACACGTCTTTTGCCACCGGCGAGGGCTGGGGCAACTTCCCCCAAACCTATTCGATGGTGGGCATCATCAACGGCGCCATGCGCCTGTCGCGCCGATGGGAGGCAGAGCTTTAGCCACCGCGCAAACAAACACCCGACGCGGGGGGGCGTCGGGTGTGGTCTTGTGCTTTTGAACGTTTCCTTAGTGGTGGTGTTCGGGCAGTTCCTTTAGCTGGTCCTTGGTCATGTGGGTTGTTGCATGCACGTTGCCGTTCTGATCGCGCATGAAGTTTAGACCCGACAAGTCCAGCGCCACGGGCTTGGCCCCCAGACCCAGAAAGCCGCCGACATCGACAATCACCTGCGCCGCCTGACCGGTGCCGTGCAGGTGCGAGACATTTCCGATTTCCTTGTCATCGGGATCGTAAACATTTGCGCCTTCCAGATTCGCGGCGTTCAGTTCTTCGGCGGCAAGTGGCAGATGTGAAGTATGGTCCATTTCAAGATTTCCTTTTTGGCGTTTCAATTGCAAGGGAAACCCCTCGGCCAAGGCAATGTTCCGTTCCCGAAACCCGCTGGTGGCAATCGGCTGAAGCTTGCCCAAGGCGCGCGCGATCGCTACGATAAAGCGCCGGAAGACAAGCTGTGGATGTCCTGAACAGCAGGGTTCGCGATTTGCTTTTCGGATTTCGGCAGCACGCTCAGCGCTGCATTGGCCTCCAGAACAACGCTTTGAACATTTTGCAGGTCGACAAAGCCGTTTTCACGCACGGCTGACAGCACCTCGTATTCGCTCACCCGCTCGCGGCGCATGGCCTGCGAGAGAAATTTGCCATCGTGGTAAAGCAATGTGGGCTCTGCACGGACCAGCTTGGCGACAGCTGAAGATCGCACCATCGTCCACGTCAAAAGCCATTGCAGGAACGGTAAAAGCCCGATCGCACCGACAGATTCCAGTATGGTGATATCCTTGAGCAGAATTCCCGACGCCATCAAAGAGCCCATAGCAACCGTGACGACCCAGTCGAAATTATTCATCTGCGAAGTGGATCGTTTGCCGCTGATCCTGACAAAAATGATAACGGCGATGTAGAGAATGGGTGCGGCAGTCAAAGTGCGCAAAAGATCATTGAACCCGTCAAAGAATAGCGTTTCCATCTGCGACATTCCTTTCGTGCTGCTTGGCCGCCGCGCGTGTTGCCTGCAAACGACAAAAATGACGATGATTTCACCGTACAGGCACAACGGACCCGAAGACCGTCGGTTCCGTGGGCCGCGCGGTGGCGTGCAACGCGCAGGCAAACGGTTTAAGTGTGAAATGCGTGAATGCCATGGCCCTGCCATGATCCTGTCGGTGGGGCGTGTGGGGGTGTTTCTGCTTGGCAAAGGTTTGGGACAAATTCGGGGAACAACGCCAGCACCGTCGCGTTTGTCTTGGAAAAGGAGGATTGACCATGAAACCGTTCACATTGATCTTTTGTTGCGCCGCCCTTGCTGCACCTGCCATCGCACAGGATGCCGAAGTTGGCACCGCAGGGCCGGTGAACACGCGTGATGACACCTATTTAATGAGCGCGGATGATATCGACGTGCTGTCCGGTACGGGGGAAAAGATCGGCGAAATCGAAGAAATTCTGGTGGACGCAAATGGCGTGCCTGCCGGATTTCTGATTGAATTCCAAGGCTTCAATCTGTTCGAAGACGACGACGTCGCTGTGCCGATCGAGGCGCTTGAATATGACGGCCGCGCCTATGTGTCGAAGATGACCCAAGAGCAACTGGCCGCATTGCGTCCTTGGGATGAATAAAGCGACGGGCGACACAGGCTTTGGCCGTGCTGCCTGCTCAACTTGCCCGAAAGGAGGCTGGATGCCCGTTTGTACTGCTCCTTTCGGCCAGCGCGACGACGCAGCAAGTCAGCGTTCGAAAAACTCAAGGACCGGGAGCCGTATCGACGTCTGGAGTATCATTGCCAGATCGGGCCTGTCCGCGACACTTTTGACGTGGCAGTGTTCCTTTATGGATCATCGTAGACACGCCTTGGCACATTGATGCTGTCGGGGGCAGTCACCGCATCAAGGCCGCGTTTATCGCCCCTTGAACTCGGGCGGGCGCTTTTCTGCAAAGGCCGCACGTCCCTCGGCATAATCCTCGCTTTGAAAACAGGCTGCGACAGCTTCATCTATTTCGCGCAGGTCAGCGGGCTCGGGCTGTTTCAGAACGCCACGAAGGGCCATTTTCACCGCCTTCATCGTAAGCGGGGCGTTTCGGGTGATGTCGCGCAGATAGCTTTCGGCGGCGTCGTCGAAACCGTCGGCGGGCAGGATGCGGTTGATCAATCCCATCCGCAACGCCTCGTCCGCCGTGTACTGGCGGGCCGAGTAAAAAATTTCGGCTGCGTTCGCGGGCCCGACGATGTCCACCAGCGTCTTGATGCCGGCATAGCGATAGCCAAGCCCGAGCTTTGCCGCCGGTACAGCAAAACCTGTGTCTTCCGCCGCGATGCGCAAATCGCAGCCCAGTGCGGTGCCCAGACCGCCGCCCACGCACCAGGTGCGGATCACGGCGACCGTGGGTTTCATGATGCCAGCAATTGCGGCGCCGGCTTGCGCCCCCACAGCGTCATAGGCCGCGACCTGCTCGGGGGTATTGCGCAACTCGGCAAACTCGCTGATGTCAGCGCCGGAAATGAACGAAGACGTGCCTTCGCCGCGCAAAGCAACGACGCGAACGCTGTCATCCTGCGCAAAGCGCGCAATGATGTCCGGAATCTGTCGCCACATATTGAAGGTCACCGCGTTTCGACGTCGCGGATTGGAAAAGACCATCCAGCCGATGCCGTCTTTGATGTGGGCGATCACCTGCGGCGTATATCCGTCCGCTTCTGCGATGGGTTCGACACGGCTCATACGATCTTCCTTTTTTTCAGGGCGGTTACTTCTGTCTCGGACAGGCCAAGTTCGTGCAATATCGTGTCACTGTGCTGGCCTGCATCCGGTGTTGCCGAGTGCATGACAGGTGTTGCTCCGGAAAGAACGATTGGCTGGCCTAGCACCTTTTGGGTTCCGCGCTTCGGATGCTCGACTTCGACCACCATACCAAGAGAGCTTACTTGCGGGTCATCAAAAACGGCGTCGATCTTGTTGATCGGTCCGCACGGGATGCCAGAGGCAATCAATGCCTCGGTCAGATCTTTGCTGGTGCGGGTGCGGGTGATTTCGTGCAGCATTGCGTTCAGCTCGTCACGGTTTTTCAGCCGCTGGCGCGCCGTTGCATAGCGCGCATCCTCGATCAGATCACACCGGTCGACGACAGCGCAAAAATCCTGCCACATGCGGTTTCCGGTCACCGCGATGTTCATGCTGCCGTCGGATGTGGGGTAAACTCCCATCGGCACCGCCGTGGGGTGGTTGTTGCCTGCCTGCTCGGGCACCTCGCCGTCGATCAGCCAGCGGGCGGCCTGAAAATCCAGCATCGCCACCTGCGCCTGAAGCAGGCTGGATTGCACCCATTGGCCGACGCCGGTGCGTTCGCGTTCCAGCAGAACCATCAGGATGCCGGTGGCGCAAAACATGCCAGCGGTCAGGTCTGCGATCGGTATTCCCACCCGAACCGGCCCCTGTCCCGGCAACCCTGTTACGGACATCAAACCGCCCATGCCTTGGGCCACCTGATCAAATCCGGGACGCTCGGCATAGGGGCCGGTCTGGCCAAAACCGGAAATCGACCCCAATACCAACCTTGGATTTCGGGCGTGCAAACTGTCCCAATCCAACCCCAGCCGCTTTTTCACTCCGGGGCGGAAGTTTTCGACAAGCACATCTGCCGTATCGACAAGACGCATGAGAATATCATGCCCCTCGCTGCTTTTGAGGTCGAGCGTCAGGCTGCGCTTGTTGCGGTGCAGGTTCTGAAAGTCGGAACTGTTGCGATCCGCATAGCCGCTGTTATCCTCTGGCGGTTCGATCTTGATGACGTCCGCCCCCCAGTCGGCAAACTGTTTCACACAAGTGGGACCAGAGCGGATGCGGGTCAGGTCCAGAACACGGTAACGGTCCAGCGGGCCGGTGATGTGGTGTGTCATGTTGCGCACTCCACCGGTACGATCCGGCTTTCGTGAATCGAAATCCAGACCGGTGCGTCCATGTCAAAAACCTGCTCGGCCGGGGCTGCCGCGCGCAGGCTCATTTTCCGACCCTCCAGCGACAGTCCGTAATCCCAACGTTCGCCCAGAAAAATCCGCTCGTCGATGCGCGCGGGCAGATGTAATTCGCCGTCTACCGGCGCAGGGGCTGTATCGCTGCGCAGGCTCAGCTTCAGATTTTGGGGCCGCACAGAGGCAAGAACGTTGCCTGCTCTGATCTCGGGTGAGGGCACGGAAAATCCCTCGAAGTGCATTGCGCCAGCGTTGGCCCGACCCTCGATCAGGTTTGTGCGGCCAATAAACTCTGCCGCGAAACGGGTGCGCGGTCTGGCGTACAGCCGGTAAGGTTCGTCAACCTGTTCAATCCGTCCGGCTTTGATCACGGCCACACGATCCGAGATTGCCATCGCCTCGGACTGGTCATGGGTCACATAGACGGTGGTGATGCCGAATTCGGTGTGCATCCGTTTGATCTCGGTGCGCATTTCTTCGCGCAGGTTTGCATCAAGGTTCGACAACGGCTCGTCCAGCAGCATCACCTTTGGCTGCACCGCAACCGCACGGGCCAGCGCCACACGCTGCTGTTGCCCACCCGAAAGCTCGGACGGATAGCGTTCGGCCAGATGATCCAGTTGCACAACGCCAAGGATTTCCCTGACCCGTTTCTTGATCTGGTCCGAGGGCAGCTTTTTCATGCGCAGGCCGAACCCGACATTTTGCGCCACCGTCATGTTCGGCCAGATCGCATAGCTTTGAAAGATCATCGACATATTGCGGTTTTCGGGTGCAACGACGTCTTTCGGTGACGAGATTTCGCGCCCGTCCAGTTCAATACGACCTTCGGTAGGGGTGATAAAACCCGCGATCATGCGCAGCGTCGTCGTTTTGCCGCAGCCCGACGGCCCCAAAAGCGAAAGAAACTCTCCGTCTGCGAGGGTCAGCGAAATATTGTCGGCTGCACGGAACCCACCATAGTCCTTTACCAGCCCGTCAAGTATCAGTTTGGTCATTTCAGTTCCTTCTCAGCATGAAATCGCGCCCGAGCGAGCGCATGCCGATTGCGACGACTGTCGAGGTCACGACAAGCAGCACGACCCCCATTGCAGCCAATGTTTCGTAATCGCCCTGTTCGCTCATATCGAGCGTCAGGATCGAGATGACCCGGTTCTGGTGACTGGTCAGGAACATCGCCGTAGACAGCTCGCGCGAGCAGATGACAAAGACCAGTATCCATATCCCCAGCAGTGATTTCTTGAGCACGGGCGCAACCACTTCGGACAGCGCGCGCAGGCGTGATCCGCCGTGGATGCGCACGGCCTCTTCCAGTTCAGGATTGAGGCTGCGGATGCCCGATGCACAGGACACGAAGGCGATCGGTAGAAAACGGGTTATGAAGGCGAGGATGATAATCATGCTGGATCCGTAGAGCGAGAACGGAGGGCCTGCGAAGGCCGCATAAAAGCAGATGGCCAACACGATTCCGGGCACCGCCACCGGTGCGACGGCCAGAAACGCCAGCGCGGGCGAATAGGGGATAAGCTTGCGGATCACCACGTAGGCGGTCAGAAATCCCAACACCGTGCAGGCCGTGGCCGAGGTCAGCGCAAAGACAACGGTATTGAACATCGCTTCGCGCACGGTCGCCTGTTCGAACAATATCGCGTAATAGTTGTCCAATGTCAGGTTCGAAAGGGTCGGCGCCTTGGCCCATGCCACCTGAAACGACGTCGAGACTAGAATACCTGCGGGCAGCACAACGGCCAGCAGCGTCACCGCGATACCATGCGCAAGGAATAGCCATTTCCAACGGCCCACGCGCATTGCCGTTCGCGCGCCACCCTTGCCGCTGACCGCCACGTGCCCACCGCGTAAAAGCAGCCGTTGCCCGCCCAGCATCACCACAGTGATCAGCACCAGCGGTACGGAAAAGGCCATCGCCAGTTCGATCTTTGCGGGATACTCGAAAAAGGTCGTAAGCTGTGTGGTTGCCACGTTGAATCTGGCGGGGATCGCGATCAGTGCAGGTGTGCCGTACAGGGCGATCGTTTCAAGAAACACCAACATGATTGCACCAAGGATCGCAGGAAGCGCGAGCGGCAAGGTGATGATCCATGTGGTCCGCATTGGTCCTGCGCCGTGGATGGCGGCAGCTTCCTCCATCTCGGACGAGATCAGATCGAGCGCAGAGGTGGCAAAAATAAAGATCAACGGGAACACGTTGAGCGCGATAACAAAGGCCAGTCCCCAAAGACTGAAGATATTCACAAGCGGCGCTTCCAGTCCGGTCAGGGATGTCCATATCTGGTTGATCCAGCCTGCGTTTGGACCGGCCAGCAATATCCAGCCGATCGCACCCAGAAACGGGGGCATGATAAATGCACCCAGCGTGCCAAAGTAGAAAATGGACCGTCCGGGAATATCCGTGCGCGACACGACCCAAGCCATCGGCAGAGCCATCGCCACAGACATCACCACAGTCGCCAACGCCAGCTGGATCGTGTGCCAATAGGCAATCAGATAGCGGCTGCGACTTGCGACCGCGACAAAGTTCCCCAAGGTAAAGCCACCCGTTTCCGGATCGCTGACACTTTCGATGAACAGACGGGACATCGGATAGACGACCAGACCGACAAGGATAGCCGCCAGCAGTCCGAAGATGACCAGCGACCAGTCAAACTTGGGTCTGCGCGCAGAAGAGCGCAGACCATCAACATTGGTAATATCTGCCACAATCAGATTCCGAACGTGTCACGGAATTTTTCGGAAAGCTCGGGAATGTCGTTCACGATCTGATCCGACGTTGCCGTAATTACCTTGATCTGGTCCAGCGCAGGCACGCCGGGCTGCAGTGCGATGCCGGACCGGATGGGCGTGCCAAACTGCTCCGCAATGACTTCGTTGAACTCGGCCCCCAACAGGAACTCGGAAAAGAGCTTTGCCGCATTGGGGTGGGGGGCATTGGCAAGGATGCCGCTTGGCGATGTGATAATAACCGTCCCGTCTGTCGGATAGATGTTGGCAATGGGGTTCCCCTTGGACGACGCCGACAGGGACGATGCAGCGGGGCCAGCACCGACAATGGTTTCGCCGGAAACCGTTGTAGTGACCACGTCAATTGATGAACGACCGATATACGGGTCTTGATCCACCAGTTTCTCGAAGAATTCATAGCCGTACAGCTCTTGCATCTTTACGCCCCAGATCCCCACGTATCCTGAAAAGCCGGGGTGCCCGATGGCAACTTTGCCCTTCCATTCGGGCTCAAGCAGATCGGTCCAGTTCTTTGGTGCGTCCGCTTCGGTGACGTCATCGGTGTTGTAAACGATGCACATCGGACCGGCGGTTGTGACGTGATACATGTCGTCCGCATCCAGATTCTGGAATTCGGCGATAACTTCGCCTTTGCGGACCGGCGCATAGGGCATCAGCAAGTCGCGCGCTTTCAGGTCGATCGCATGGGCGATGCTGGACGTTGTCAGCACATCGCAGATTGCAACACCGGAATCGATGTCCTGATTCAGCCGCTGGAACGCAACGCTGGCAGTTGATCGCACCACGTTGACCTTGATTTCAGGGAACAGTTCGGTGAATTTCTGGCCGACAATTTCGGCGCTTTCCGAGGCGAGCGGCACAACGTACCATGTGATTTCACCCTCGGATTTGGCAGCTTCGTAAAGAGCCTGAATCGCGTCCTGCGACATGGCCAGTCTTGGCGCGAACGCCGACGCGGCAAGCCCCGTGGCGACAAAAGTTCTTCTGTTGATCGACATGGTATTCCTCCCAGAATAAATGTTGCGCAACACAGCCCGGCCCAAAGGGCGAATTGACCATGTCGCTGTCGTTATTTTCTTGCCGGGCAAAGGAACGCTGTCGTTTGGCCCGGTTCTCAGGCGGTGTCCTTATTCTCCTTTTTGTGGGTCATGGTCGCGACAAGGTCCGCATAGACCCTGCCACCCGATAGGATGTGATCGCGCATTGCGGCATGTGCCTCGACGGGGTCGCCCTTTTCGATGGCGCTGACGACTTTGCCATGCTCGACCCACGACCGTTCGACCCGCGACCGCTGGTACAGGCTGGAGGTGTGGTAATAGGCAAGGCGGCTGCGTGTCTGGCGGATCAAATCAGCGATGTAGGTGTTGCGCGCACCGGCATAGATCAGGCCGTGAAACCGCCCGTTGCATTCAATATATCGTTTGCTGTCGTGGCTGCGCGCGGCTTCTTCGCTTTCGGCGTGGACCTTGACCAGCGCATCCAGTTCCTCTTGGCGGATACGTTGCGCTGCCAGTGCGGCTGCTTCGGATTCCAGACAGGCAAGGGTTTCCAACATGGCCACCGCTTCGTCTGCGCTCAGTTCGCTGACCACAGCGCCGTGGCGCGGGCGCATCTGAACAAGGCCCGTTGCCGCCAGTTGCATGATCGCTTCGCGGGCCGGTGTGCGAGACACCTGAAATCTCTCCGAAAGCATTTTCTCGTCGATCAGATCGCCGGGGCGCAGTTTGCCGCGGCTGATTTCCTTCTCGAGTAGCTCTCTGACTGTATCACTGACACGCGCCATATGATTCTCTCCTTTGGCTTATATGTATACTTATAGACTTTATGAGTATTCAATAAAATTCTTTACGAATACGAAGCGGTGCGATAGTTAACAGCATACCATCTGCTGAACCAGCATCTTCCATAAGGGACAGAGCCATGATGACACGGGCCATACGTATACACAGACATGGCGGGCCAGAGGTGATGCAGCTGGAAGAAGTTGAACTGCCCGAGCCGGATGCGGGGCAGGTGCGGGTCAAGAACACCTGCATCGGCGTCAACTATGCCGACATCTACGAGCGTGAAGGCGATCACGGAGGCCCGCACTTTGCAAAAGAGATGCCGATTACGATGGGTCATATGGCGGTTGGTATCATTGACGCCCTTGGTGCTGGCGTGACGGACCGCCATATCGGCGAACGTGTCGGCTATATCGGCCCCAACAGCTATGCTGGTCACACGAACATACCTGTGGCGCGGTTGTTCCGCCTGCCTGATGCCGTGCCGGATACTGTGGCCGGTGGCTATTTGTTGCGTGGTCTAACCGCCGAATATCTGCTGCGTCGCCTTTACAAGGTACAGCCCGGCACCACGGCGCTGGTTCACGCGGCGGCTGGCGGCATGGGGCTTATTCTGGGGCAATGGGGCAGCCTGTTGGGCGCGCGCATGATCGGCACGGTCAGCAGCCCGCAAAAGGCGCAGGTGGCGCGCGCGCATGGCTATGATACGGTCATCAACTATTCATCCGAGGATTTTGCCGAACGCACGCTTGCAGAGACAAATGGCGTGGGTGCGGACGTTATCTATGATGGTGTCGGCAAGATGGCTTTTCTCAAATCACTGGATTGTATCCGTCCCCGCGGGATGGTCGTCAGCTATGGCACTGCATCGGGCAACGTCGGTGAATTCGACCTGCAACGTCTGCATTCCAAATCAATTGTCGTGACCCGCCCTACGTTGCGCAGCTGGATCGCAGACCCCGACGAGGCGGCAACCGCGTCAAAGGCGCTGTTCGACGTATTGTCCGGCGGCAAACTACACACGCCCATAGGCGCGCAGCTTCCGCTTGATCAGGCCGCAGCCGCGCACCACCAACTTGCAAGCCGAAGCGTGACAGCGCCCATCGTACTTATTCCCTGAGGACCAAGATGACCGAACAGAACTTCCCGCCTGCATGGGCCCCTGACCAGACATTTGCAGAAGGTCGGATTGGCCTGACCATACGGGATTCCATCGCCACTTTGGCGGTGCAAATTCCGAAAAAGATGAACGCACTGGACGTCCACGCAACCCGTGGGATGGTCGAGGCGCTTGAAGCGGCCCAAGCCAGCGCGCGCGTATTGATGTTCACCGGTGTTGGGGGCAAGGCCTTCATATCCGGCGCGGACATCGGCGGGTTCGACGATGAAAAGCAGCAAGGTTCCAGCTTTCTGGATCGCCAGCAGGTGTTGGCCGACTATCCAATTCCCACCATCGCGGTCATTCGGGGTTACTGCATCGGCGGTGGCCTTATGACTGCGCTGAACTGCGATTTCAGACTGGCGGGGACGGATGCAAGCTTTGGTATTCCGGCGGCGAAACTTGGCATTGCTTACGGGTTTGACGGGCTTTCACGGCTGGTCGAACTGGCTGGCCCCGCCCGCACCCGATTTTTGCTTTACAGCGGTGACAGGGTGGATGCGCAAATCGCGCTGGCTTGGGGGCTTGTCGAACAGTTGCACACCCCCGATGCGCTATGGGACGCGGCAATGGCACTTGCCCGCAGGATTGCCGAAAATGCGCCCCTGTCCATTAGCGCAACCAAGGAAACCGTCGCTCAGATCATGTGCGATCCTGAACAGCGGGACATGCAGAAAATCGCTGACCTGTCGATGCTCTGCCAAAACAGCGCAGATTTCCGCGAGGGCCGCGATGCGTTTCGTGAAAAACGCGCGCCTGCGTTTTCGGGCAACTGATGGGCCTGATCCTCTATCATGCGTGGAAATCCAGCGCATCGCGCAGGGTCCGCTTCTTCCTCGAGGAAAAGGGGCTTGCCTATGAATCCCATGAAATCGACCTGTCACGACAGGAACAGCACCAGCCTGCGTTTCTGGATGTGAACCCTTTGGGGGTTGTGCCCGCGCTGATCCACAATGGTCGCGCGTTGCACGAAAGCGGGACGATCTGTGAATATCTGGACGCAGTGTACCCCGATCCGCCGCTGCGCCCGAAAGACCTGTATGACCTTGCTCAGATGCGCAACTGGGTGCGCTATGTCGACGGGCTGATCGGCAATCTCATCCGTTTTAACTGGCGCTATACGATACAGGAACGCGCCGCAAAACTGTCCGAGTCCGAGTTGCAAGAACTGCTGGCAAAAATTCCCAGCGCAGACCGGCGCGAGGCGTGGCTGCGGGTGGCACGCAATCCCTATACCGACACAGAGCTAGACGAGGCGCGTGATGCTCTGATTGGAATGCTCGACCGGATGGATGCGATGATGGTGGATGGCTGGCTGATCAAGGGCGGCTTTTCACTGGCCGATATCGCTGTCGCACCCTTTGTACGCCGGATCGGTGAAGAAATCGCACCCGACGAGATCACACAGCGCAAACGGCCAGCCGTCGGCTGGTGGTGGGACAGGGTTCAATCCCGCCCCGCCTATTCCAGCGCCAGATTTGACCCGTTTCTAGCCTAACGGGTAGCTTGGGGCAAAAATTTCCTCGACGGGGGGATGAAACAGGGTCCGGTCGGGATACTGCATGACCATTCGGTCAAACTGCGCCTGCGCACGTTCGCGATAATCTGCGTCGTCAACACCGTGAATAACGCCGTCCCGCATGACAAAGCGGCCTGCGATCATCACATCCGACACATCGCGCCCTGACCCGTTCAGCAACAGCGTCTGGATCGGGTCGATCACCTGTCCCATTTCCGGCGTGTCCAGGCGGATCACGTTCAGGTCCGCCGCCATGCCCTCTGCCAGCCGCCCTAGATCGGGCCGGTTCAGCGCATCGGCACCGCCCGTGGTCGCCGCATTGTACAGATCGGCAGCACCCACCGTTGTCGCGTCGCCCTCTGCGATGCGCGCGGTCATCACACCCACAGCCATGTTCTGGATCATATCGGGCGGGTGGGTGTCGGTGCCCATGCCGATGGTCACACCCATGTCACGGAACCGCGCAAAGGATTGCATCAGCTTGCCGCCGCGCGCCATCACCAGCGGACAATGTGCCAGTGCCGCGCCCGAGGCAGCAAGAATTTCCAGATCGGGGGCGACGTGGGTGATGCCGTTGATCCCCGACAGGAACAGCCCGTGCGGCAGGATCGTGGCGGGCGCAAAAAACGCGGTGTCGCGCAGCAGTTCCAACGGGCTTTTGCCGTGTTGTTGCACGACCAGATCATATTCCAACCGCGACTGGCAACAATGCAGCCGCACCGGCACATTGCGGTCGCGCGCCACCTGTCCGCTGCGCCGCAACAGTTCGGGCGTGCTGGTCTCGATCCGGTCCGGCGCCAGCATCGTGCGCACCAGCCCGCCACGGGTGTCTTCGTGGCGGTCGATGAACCGCACGGCATCGGCCAGTCCGGCCAATCCGCGCGGTTCGTCATAGTGAAACCCGATTTTCCGGTCCGCCCCGACCACCAGATTGCCACTGCGATAGGCCGGCCCCAGATAGACCCGCAGCCCAAGGTCCGCCGCCGCATCTGCCGCGGCGTCGAACTCGGCTGTGGTCTCGCCCCACGCGCGGTAAAACAGCGATGCAATCGGCAGGGCCGTGGTGATCCCGTTGCGGATCAGGCGGGTGAAGGCATAGCGTTTCTGGAACGCCAGTTCCTCGGGCGTATACATCTCGCGCGGGCCTGCCTGCATATAGGTTTGCGGCCAGACGCGTCCTTTCAGTTCGGGCGGGTGGTTGTCATAGCCCAGAACCGTCGTATCCAGATCCGACAGCGCATCCAGATCGACAAAACCGGGGCCGATCATCGCCTCGCCAAAGTTGATGGTCCGCGACACTGCGCCGTCAAACCGGTGCCCGACGTACAGAACCTGCGTGCCTTCGACGACGACGGTGCCGTTGGGGAACAAGCGGTGGCTGCCGTCCACATGACCCACCACCCATTTTGCGGTCAATGCGGTGCGGGTCATGCTGTTTGCCACGGATCAAGCGTTTCACCGTCGCGGGCCACAATCTGCCCGCCCGACACCACCAGACGCCGTTGCGGCCGTTGGGTCACTGCTTCGGACAGGGCTTCAACCCCGACCAGCACCAGATCGGCACGGCAGCCCGCTTCCAGCCCGTACCCCTCCAGCCCCATCACGCGCGCACCGTCTTTGGTGCAGGTGTCCAGCGCCCAAGACACCTCGACATCGGCGCGGAAATTGTTGCGCAGGCCCACCAACATGGCGCGTTCCAGCATGCAGGCGTTACCATAGGGGGTCCATGTGTCGCGGATGCCGTCATTGCCCGCGCATATGGCAATACCCCGTTCTCGACAGGCCGCAACCGATGGCACGGGCCGCGACGCGGGCGCAGTGGTGGCCAGCGACACACCAAGCGCTGCAATCCGGTCCAGCTGTGCGTTCACCCGCGCGGGGTCGTTCATGCCCAGACAGAACGCATGGCTGACGGTCACCTTACCCTGCATCGACAGGGACTCGGTCCGGTCAAGGATCATGTCCAAGCTGAAGGCCCCCAATTCGCCCGCCTCGTGCAGGTGGATGTCGACTGGTTTGCCGTGTTTTTCCGCCAGCCCGAACACCGCGTCCAACTGCCCCTTGGGGTCGCGGTCGATGCCACAAGGGTCCAGCCCGCCAACAATATCCGCGCCATCGCGCAGGGCCCGATCCATCAACTCGACCGTGCCTTCGCGGATCATCATGCCCGATTGCGGAAAGGCCACGATCTCGATCTGCATCACATCGGCAAAACGTTGCCGTGTCTCGGCCACGCCTTCGAACAGGCGCAGACCGTGGTCTGTGTCGATGTCGACGTGGCTGCGAATGGCCGTTGTGCCCTTGGACAGTGCCAGCGTCACCTGTCGCGCAGACTGGCGGGCAGGGTCCATGTCCAGTTCGTGACGCAAGGCGCGCTCGGTGTCGATCATCTGTTGCAGGCTTTTGCCCTGATCGTGCGGGTGCCACGGCATCCCCCACAGTGTCTTGTCCAGATGCGCGTGGGCGTCGACCAGACCGGGCAGCGCCAGCGCGCCGTCGCACAGTTCCACGGCGTCACCGACCCGTGCCGCAATTCCGGCAGCAATCTGCGCGATGCGGCCGTTTTCAATCAGCACGTCCACAGGGGCGCCGCCCATCAGGCGCAGGTTTTTCATAAGCAAACGGTCGGTCATATGTCTGTCCTGTCGGTCAAGTAAGTGTTGCCGGCGCGGTGCGGGCCGATACGGGTTGTTTGAGGCGGGGCAGTGCATAGGCGCCCGTCTTGCTGGTCATCAGACCGGTGCCCGCCAACCCTGCAGCCATGCGGATGGCAAAGCCCACACCGTCAATCACCGGCACACCCGCGTCACGGCTGAGACGTTCCAGATGCGCACTCATGCCCGCACAGCCCAGAACGACGGCCTCGGCGCCGTCTTCTTCCACAGCCTGACGGATTTTACGCGCGATCAGGGGCAGCACGCGGGTCGGGTCGGTTTCCAGATCCAGCACCGGAATGTCGGCGGCGTGGACACGGCGCAGACTGCGCCCGCAGCCATAGCGGCCTGCCAGATCCTCGATGATCGGCACAGCGCGGGGCAGGGTCGTGACCACCGAAAAGCGTTTGGCCACCCGCCCGGCAGCGATCAGCGCAGCCTCGCACAACCCCACCACGGGGCCATTGGCCACAGCGCGGGCCGCGTCCAGTCCCGGATCGTCGAAACAGGCGATGACATGGGCCGCCGCCCCGCGGGCTTCGGCGTCCACGATTGCATCCAACATGGCGGGCACCGCGCGGGCTTCGTCGGCATAGCCTTCGATGCTGGGGGGCGTGCCGCGCGCGGTCACGACCATCACCTCGATCCCCGGACCTGCCAGCGCGCGCGCGGTGCGGGCAATGGCGTCGGTCATCTCGCGGGTCGAATTCGGATTGACCAGCAGAACTTTCATGTGGGGGTTTTCCTTGTGATGCCAACAGGCGGCGCGGCAGGTGCCTTGAGTTCGAACTGTCGGTCTGATGTGATATAGTTGTCGGCGTGCAGCCGCGCGATGGGCTGGTAGTTTTCCGGGCGCACATAGCGGCCTGCGTCGTCCAGGCAGGTGTCGCGCACATGCATCTGGACGACTTCGCCCAGAATGATCACGCGCCGGTCATAGCGGATGGTTTCAGCCACCTTGCATTCCATCGCGCAGGGGCTTTCAGCGATCCAGCCTCCCTCAATTCGGGTTGCGGGCGTCATGGTCAGACCGGCGGTCGCGATCTCGTCCACATCCGGCGCATAGCTGATGCCGCAAATCGTCATCGCCTCGGCCAGCGCCATATCGACCATGTTCACACAAAAAGACCCGCTGGCATCTATGTTGGTCACAGTGTCTTTGATGGTGCCGTTGGGCCGCATCTGGATGCCAAGGATCAGGATCGGCGGTTCTTGCGAGAACACATTGAAAAAGCTCATGGGCGCCGCGTTCGGCACTCCGTCGGGCGACAGGGTGGTGACCAGCGCGATCGGTCGCGGCGCGACAAAGTTGGACAGCAAACGATAGCGGTCCTGTTCAGGAAGTGTCGTAAAATCAAACTCCAACGTGTCTACTCCGCTGCAATACGTGCCCAGGACGGCAACCGACCTTCGTCTGCCGCATGACATGCAGATTGCGCACCATCCGACCTTACATTCAACTCGGGCGACACCGTGCGACAGGTTTCCGTGGCCAGCGGACAGCGCGGATGGAAGGTACACCCCGACGGCGGCGAAATCGGGTTGGGCACTTCACCCGCGACCGGCGCACGCTCGATACCACCGACGGTCAGCTTGGGCACAGTTTCCATCAACAGCCGTGTATACGGGTGCTGCGGGTTGTCGAAGATCTGTTCCTTCGGGCCAACTTCGACGATCTTGCCCAGATACATCACGGCCAGCACGTCGGCCATATACCAGACCACCGCCAGATCGTGGCTGATGAAAATATAGCTCATGCCGAATTCGTCTTGCAGGTCTTTCATCAAGTTCAGGATCTGGCTTTGCACGCTGACATCCAGCGCCGAGGTCGGCTCGTCGCAGATCAGCAACTCGGGGCGTGTGGTCAGGGCGCGGGCAATCGACAGCCGCTGGCGTTGACCGCCGGAAAATTCGTGCGGAAACTTCTTTGCATCCGCTGCAGACAGGCCCACCTGTGTCAGCAGTTTTTCAACCTCGCGCGTGACTTCGGCGCGGGTTTTGCAGATGCCAAAGTTTTTCAGCGGTTCGCCAATAATATCGCGTACCCGCCAGCGCGGGTTCAACGAGGCAAAGGGATCCTGAAAGATCATCTGCATCCGTCGCCGCAGCGCGGGTGGCTTGCCTGGGGCCATGTCGGTAATGTCGGTGCCCTCGAACCGGATGGTGCCGGCGCTGGGCGCGTGCAACCCCATCAGCAAACGCGCCACCGTGGATTTGCCGCAGCCGCTTTCGCCCACAACGGCAAAGGTCTTGCCGCGTGGCACATCAAAGCTGATTTCGTCCACCGCCGTCAGCACGCGGCGCGGGCGGCGTTCGATCAGACGGTTCAGGAACGGCTCGGATATATCAAAGCGTTTCGACATTTTGCGGACACTCAGAATGTCTGCGGTCTGGGCTTGGGTGTTCATTGTGCCTCTCCGAATAGGTGACAGGCCACCTGTCCACTGCCAGCGGCAAGGGGGACGGGGCGCGTGGTGCGGCAGATGTCCATGGCGCGCGGACAACGCGGGGCAAAGGCACAACCGGGTGCGGGATTGCGCAATCCGGGCATGGCGCCTTCGATCTGGGTCAGGCGTGCGTCGCGGTTGCCGATTTGCGGGATCGAGTTCATCAACCCGCGTGTATAGGGGTGCAGCGGGTCTTGGATCACCTGCGCCACATCACCGATTTCGACCAGACGGCCCGCATACATCACCGCCACACGGTCGGCGGTTTCGGCGATCACACCCATGTCGTGCGTGACCAGAACCACCGCCGTGCCGTTTTCGCGACACAGCCGTTTCAGCAGCGCCAGGATTTGTGCCTGCACGCTGACATCCAGCGCCGTTGTCGGCTCGTCCGCGATGATCAGCTTGGGTTCGGCGCACAGGGCCAGTGCGATCACGACACGCTGGCGCATCCCGCCCGAGAATTGGTGCGGGTGCTGGTCCAGACGCGCTTCGGGGGCGGGAATACCCACTTCGGCCAGCCATTCGATGGCGCGTTTGCGCGCGGCCTTCTGGTCCAGTCCCAGATGCACGCGCATCGTGTCGACCAACTGTTCGCCCACCGTGTAAACCGGATTAAGGCTGGTCAGCGGATCCTGAAAGATCGCGCCAATTTCCTTGCCACGGATGCGGCGTATTTTCTCGGGCGGCAGGTTGTCGATGCGCTGCCCGCGCAGGCGCACTTCGCCCGACCGGATCAGTCCGGGTGGTTCGATCAGCCCTGTGATCGCAGCACCGGTAATGGATTTGCCCGCACCGCTTTCTCCGACCAGCCCAAGGATCTGACCTTCGTCCAGTTCAAGGCTCAGCCCTTTGACAGCCTCCA
Source organism: Pseudosulfitobacter pseudonitzschiae (assembly GCF_002222635.1). Lineage (NCBI taxonomy): Bacteria > Pseudomonadati > Pseudomonadota > Alphaproteobacteria > Rhodobacterales > Roseobacteraceae > Pseudosulfitobacter > Pseudosulfitobacter pseudonitzschiae. The sequence goes on from NZ_CP022415.1 coordinate 540,915, forward strand.
GCGGGCCGCGACGGGTGGGAAATTCAACGACGACATTGTCAAGTTCAAGAAGGGTCATGGTGTTACCTCAGCGCAGTTTGGGGTTAAGCGCATCGCGCAGCCAGTCGCCCAGCAGGTTCACCGCCAGCACCAGCACCGCCAGTGCGACAGCCGGAAAGACCACAACCCACCAGATGCCCGAAAACAGGAATTCGTTCCCGATCTGGATCAGCGTGCCCAGCGACGGTTGGGTGGGCGGCATGCCGACCCCCAGAAAGCTCAGCGTGGCTTCGGTCAGCACGGCCATGCCAAGGTTGATCGTGGCGATTACCAGCACGGGGCCCAGCACGTTGGGCAGGATATGCCGCATCATGATCGCCACCGATCCGGTGCCAAGGGTGCGCGCTGCCTCGACGTATTCCTTGCGCCGCTCGACCATTGTCGATCCGCGTACAGTGCGGGCATATTGCACCCAGTTGGTTAGGCCGATCGAAAGGATCAGCACAATCAGCGCCGAATCCGCCTGCGCCGCACGCGGCATCGCTCCGCGCAGCACACCGTTGATCAGCAAGGCCACCAAGATGGGCGGAAAGCTAAGCAGAACGTCCGCGATCCGCATCAGGACAGCATCAACAATCCCGCCCAGAAAGCCGCCCAGCAATCCCAGCGTAACGCCCAGAACAGCCGCAAGGATGACACTGGCAAAACCCACCAGCAGCGAAATGCGCATCCCGTACATGATCGACGACAGCACATCGCGGGCTTGGGTGTCGGTGCCCAACACATATGCGGGATTGCCGCCTTCGGACCACGCGGGGGGAAGTTCGCTGTCGAACAGGCTGAGTTCGGCAATATCGAACGGGTTTTGCGGGGCAAGATAGGGCGCAAAGACGGCCGCCAGAAACATCGCAATCAGCACCAAAGTCGAGATGACCGCGACCCGCGACTTGCGGAAACTATAGGCGATGTCGCTGTCCCAGACGGAATAGAGCATTGGCATAACAGTTGACATGGGGTTCTCCTCAGACGCCGCGCGCAGTCGATTTCTCGACCCGCAGACGGGGATCAACGACGTGGTACAGCAGGTCGACGATTGTATTGATGACGACGAACAGGAACGAGACCAGCACAAGATAGGCGGCCATCACCGGCACGTCGGAAAAGTTCACGGCCTGAATGAACAAAAAGCCCATGCCCGGCCACTGGAACACCGTCTCGGTGATGATGGCAAAGGCGATCAGCCCACCCAGTTGCAGCCCAAAGATGGTCATCACGGGGATCAGCGTGTTTTTCAGCGCGTATTTGAAATGCAGGATCTGGTTGGGAATGCCACGGGCGCGGGCAAATTTGATGTAATCGGCGCGCAACACCTCAAGCATCTCGGCGCGCACCAGTCGCATAATCAGCGTCATCTGGAACAACGCCAGCATGATTGACGGCAGGATCAGCGCCTTCAGTCCCGACAGGGTCAGAAACCCTGTGGTCCAACCACCAAGGTCGACGACAGTGCCGCGCCCGAAACTGGGCAGCCATCCCAGCGAGACCGAAAACAGCAGGATCAGCAGGATGCCGGTGACGAATGTCGGCACGGAAATGCCCAGAAGCGACACAACCTGCAAACCCTGACTGATCCAGCCGCGCGGGTTCAGTGCGGTGTAGATGCCCAGCGGAATACCCAGTGCCAACGCAAGGCTTGCGGCCACCAGAACCAGTTCCGCCGTGGCAGGGAACCGTTCGGCCAACAGATCGGACACGGGGCGGTTGTTGCGATAGGACTGGCCAAAGTCGCCCTGTGCAGCATCGACAATGAAACGTCCGTACTGGGTCAGGAACGGATCGTTCAGACCCAGCTTTTCGCGCATTTCGGCGCGGTCCTCGACCGTTGCGTCTTCGGGCAACAGGTTCGAAATCGGGTCACCCAGAAAGCGGAACATCAAAAAGGCGATCGAGGCGACAACAAGCATCACAAGTGCAGCCTGAATGATGCGTCTGATAAGAAAAGCGAACATGGCGGCCTCCGGCCGGAAGGGAAAGGAAGGAGCGGCAGGCGCAGCCGGTGCGCCCGCCGCGATGGCGTCAGTCGATGCGGGCCAGCCACAGGCGCGGCTTGTCATCGGCGGTCTGCGGGATGCTGACTCCGTCACGCGCCGCCCACGACAGGGGCTGTGCGTGCAACGGCAGCCATGCGACTTCGTTCTTGGCGATGGCAAAGGCTTCGACCATCATCTCCAGACGTTTGTCTGCATCCAGTTCCGTGGCCACGGCTTGGGTCAGCCGGTCCAACTCTGCGTTGGAATAGCCGCCGGGGTTCCATGTGCCCATCTGCCCGCCCGGGGTGTGCAGCATGGCCGACAGCACCGAATAGCCGTCCAGCATCGGCAGCGTGGCCCATCCCAGCATGAACATATCGGTTTCGTTGGCGCGGGCACGCTCGAAATGTATGGCTTTGGTTTCAGCGGTCAGTTCCACCTTGACGCCGACACGGGCGAACATGGCTGCCAGCGCCTGACAGATCGCCGCGTCGTTCACGTAACGGTCATTCGGGCAGTTCATGTTAAAGCTGAAGCCATCGGGATAGCCTGCATCGGCCAGCATTTGCTTGGCCAGTTCGGGGTCATAGGCTGGTATCGTGTCAACTTCGGCATCAAATCCGGGCACTTGCGGTGCGACCAGCGTACCCAGATTGCGGGATTTTCCGCGCATGATCTTGTCGCGCAGCAGGTCATAGCTGATGGCGTGCACCAGCGCCTGACGCACCTCGACCTTTTGCAGCGGGTTGCCTTCGGTATTGGCGTTGTTCAGCGTATCGCTCAGATTGAAACCCATCATGATCGCACGCAGGCCCGGTGCCTCCAGCACATGCATCCCTTCGGCGGACTCGATACGTTTGGCATCTTGCAGGGGCGAGGGCACGATCATGTCCAGCTCGCCCGACAGCATTGCCGCCACGCGGGTCGCGTCCGAATTGATTGGGTTCAACTCGATGCGGGTGATGTTGTGCTGCGCCTCGTCCCACCAACCCTCGTTGACGGTCAGAACGGTTTGCGCGTCCGGTGTGCGCGATTCAAAGCGGAACGGGCCGGTGCCATTGGCATGGGACGTGGTATAGCCCTCTTCGCCTTTTTGCGCGTCGATCGGTTCAAGCGCGTCATGTTCTTCCAGCCAGCCGCGATCAAAGATCAGGATGTTGGTCAGAAAGTTGTTCAGCAGCGGGTTCGGCCCGTCCAGCAGCAGATCGACGGTCATGTCGTCGACCATTTCGGCACCGACCAGCCCTGCGATGTTGCCGCGAATGGGCGAATCTTCATGCGCGGCGCGGTTGACAGACGCAACAACGTCTTCGGCGGTCAGATCCTGACCATCATGAAATTTGATCCCTTCGCGCAGGTGATAGCGCACGGTGGTTTCGTCGATATGCTCCCAACGGGTTGCCAGCGCCGGTTCAATCTTCAGATCCGCGTCATAGCGCACAAGTGCCTCATAGACGTGGTTCAGGAACGACACGGTAAAGCTGTCGGTCATGGAATGGGGATCGAGACCATAGAGGTCTCCGTTGGTGCCCAGACGGAATGTCTCGGCCTGCGCAGTACCAGCAAAAGCCAGCGCCAGCGCAGAGGTTGCGGTCAATAGAAACTTGCGGGGTGTCATTTTGGTCTCCCTGTTTGGTGTCGTTGGACCGGCAGAACCGGCTTGAACTGTGATGACAATTCAAGGCTGACATGATTCGCAATTTGCGTCTACAATTATTGTTAACAATTTTTGATTACATTAAATGCTTGCATCCTTCTGCCCAATTTTGCGACACTTGGTTGCAGACCAGTTGCGCACATTACGCGAAGGAGGTGAGATGCCGGTTGAAGCCAAACTCACGGAACAGCAGATCTATGAACGGATCTGGAAATCCATTGCCGAACGCCGCCTGCCACCAGGCACCCGCCTGAAGGAAGAGCGGCTGTGCGAGATTTTCGGGGCCAGTCGCCCCCGCATTCGGCGCGCGCTTGACCAACTGGCCCACGACGGGCTGGTGTGCCACATCCCCAATCGTGGTGCCTTCGTCTCGACGCCCTCGGTGGACGAGGCGCGCGATGTTTTCTTTACCCGCCGCGTCGTCGAACGCGGGGTGATTGAGGCGCTGAAAGAGAATGTCGACAGCAAAACGCTGGCTGCACTCAACACCCACATAGAACAGGAACGGCAGGCGCTGCGCGACGGGGATACATCGCAAACCATCCGGCTTTCGGGGGCGTTCCACATGCTTCTGGCCGAACTGGCCGCGTCGCCTTTGCTGGCGGATATCTTGCGTGACCTGGTGTCGAAAAGCACGCTGGTCACGGCTGTATTCCAGCCAAAATGCGACACCCAATGCGGGCCGGACGAACACGCATCCATCGTCGCGGCCCTGTCGCGCGGCGATTTCGATGCCGCCAAAAGCGCGATGAACACCCATCTGCTCGAAGCTGAAAGAACGCTGCACCTTGAAACATCGGGCGACGGCCAGCCGTTCCAGACCGATGTTCTGGGCGCCGCCCTGACCGAGGAAACCTGACGTGACCACCACTGCCATCACCGGAACCACCGCAATCACGATGGACGCCGCGCGCCGCGTCATCGAAAACGCAACAATCGTCTATGAAGATGACCGCATCGTTGCCGTAGGCTCTGCCGCCGACGTGACCATCCCCGCAGGGGCCGAGATGATCGACGGGGCAGGGACGCTGACCTTGCCCGGCCTGATCGACAGCCACGCCCACGCAGGCCACGGGCTGACGCGCAATCTGGGGGCAGGGGCCGGTGACGCATGGTTCGACGCCTGCGAAGACATCTACACCCGTGGTTCTACCGCCGGATTCTGGCAGGCCGAGGCACAGCTGTCGGCGCTGGAACGGCTCAAGGCGGGGATCACCACCTGCACCATGTTGCTGGGCGGCGGTGCCGACCATTACCGCACCGACACGCGCGAAGCGGGCGATTTGCACTGCGCTGCCACTCGCGAAACAGGCATCCGCACCATGCTGGCCGCAGGTCTGAACCGCGCCCCGTTCCCCAAAACCTATCGCAGTCTCGATCTGTCGCGTGACATCTCTCTGAGCTTTGAAAACCAGCTGGCAGTTTGCGCGGAACTGGCGGAATCACACAATGATCTGCTGGGCACGGGCACGGGCGTCTGCCTGATCATGCCGGTCTACCAGCCTGACGAATTTGCCGAAAACCCCGAAACCATCCGCCGCATGTGCCGCGATGTGATGGACCTGCGCGAAAAGGCGGGGCTGCTGTTCACCCAGGACGGGCACCGCAACGGATCAATTGAACTGGCCGAAACGCTGGGCATACTTGGCCCTTGGTCCTATCTGTCCCACTCTGTCGATCTGACGACACAGGACATGCAGGCCGCCAAACGCAGCGGAACATCCATCGTGCACAATCCTTCGGCGATCATGTCGATCCTCGGGCGCTGCCCTGCCCCGGAACTGCGCGACATGGGCGTGAACGTGGCGCTGGGATCAGATGCGGCGGCCCCCGACCGTGGCTATGATATGTTCCGCCATATGGCGCAATGTCTGCACTATCACCGCCGCCATTTCCGCGATCCCGAGGTGATGATGCCCATCGACGTTCTGGAAATGTGCACAATCGACGCGGCCCGTGCCATCGGGCTTGACGGTGATCTTGGCTCGCTCGAGGTCGGCAAAAAGGCCGACATCGTGATGCTGGACCGCGAACAGGCGCATTTCTATCCGCCGATCATGCCGCTGACAGCCGCCGCCCAATTTGCCAATGCGGGCGACGTGGATACCGTAATTGTCAACGGAAACGTGCTGATGCGCCACCGCAAGACCAAGCTTGACGAACGCCAGATCCTCAACGCGGCGGCGCAGGAACTGACAGATGCCGTGGCGCGCTGTGATTTGGAGCATTTGCTGCAAGAGACGGCGTAACCCTGTCTTTGCGCGGTTCAAGCCGACCGCGCCCGCCGGAAACTCCGGTGCTGCCATCGATATCATCCAATCCACATTGGGCGGGGCCGGAAGCCAAACCAATTAATCACCCGCGTCACGGCGCACCGCAGACGCATCCGGTCCGACGGTAGTGTCTGCGGCTGTCTGCGCTTCGATTCCGGCGTTCAGTTCGGCACCCAGCAAGATGATCAAGGCTGAGATCCACAACCACATCAACAGAATGATCACTCCGGCCATGCTGCCAAAGGATTCGTTGTACGCGCCAAAGTTGCTGCGCGTGGGCTTTGGCGTCGTTCGACGCAGAAGATGCCATGTCTTTGGCGGCGTCTTTGACGGGCCTGTGCGCGTCCGGATTGCTGCTGTTGGCGTTCGTCATGGTAAACTCCTTGAGTTAAACGATGAAGTTGAGGACCGCGAGAACAACGACGACGAGTCCGATAAGATAGAAGATGCCGTGCATTTGGTTTCTCCGTGTTGTTCAAATTTTTGCTACTAGGTTTCAAACAATTAGCGGGCTGGTTAAGTTCCGAGATTCATTGCCAGCCATATGGCCTTGCCGCGCAGGGGCGGTGGCAGACCCGTGCTTTGCCGCGTCCGGGCCAAGGTTGATTTGTCGGGAGTTTCAAAGGGTCAGCCGGCAAATGCGCGAGGCAAAAAGCGAGAGACGTCACCACGTGATCGGCCACGCGGCTTGACCGCGTTGCTGGTGCCTCGCGCACGTCGGATAAAGGTGTTGGATAAAGGTATCAGGACAATTCCGGCAAGCCCCGTTGACGGGTCGCGTGGCACATCACGGCAAGGTCAGCGGGCGGCTTGGGCCTATATGCCCTGCGCCGCGCTAAGCTCTGATTGCAGCCGTGCCTCTTGCTCGGCCTTTGGCGTCGAAAAACGGGCCAACAGCAAATAGGCCACTGGCGTCAGGTACAGCGTCGACAGCGTGGCCATACCCAGCCCGCCCACAATGACCCAACCCAAAGCTTCGCGCGCTTCGGCACCGGCACCTGCGGAAAGGATCAGCGGGACGCCGCCCACCACGGTGGAAGTCATGGTCATCATCACCGGACGCAATCGTATGGTCGACGCCGCAAGAATCGCGCCATGCACGCTTTGCCCCTTGTCGCGTAACTGGTTGGCAAACTCGACAATCAAAATCCCGTTCTTGGCCATGATGCCGATCAGCATCACCAGTCCGATCTGGCTGTACACATTCAGGCTTTGCCCCGTCAGCAACAGCGCGAACACAGCACAGGCCAATCCCAAGGGCACCGTTGCCATGACCACGACCGCCGAAACAAAGCTTTCGAATTGCGCGGCCAGAACCAGAAACACCACAAGAATGGCAAATCCGAAGGTCAGGAATATCCCCGAATTGGTCTGGTCCAGCGCCGCCGCCTCGGACAGTGGCACGATGCGGTTCTGCTCGGCCAGAACATCCGCGCCGATCACACGGACCTGATCGAGTGCGTCGCCCAGTGACAGATCAGGGGTCAACCCCGCCGTCAGTTCGACCGACCGGTTTTGCCCTTCGCGGTCCAGCTCGGGGGCAACGGCGCGCTCTTCCAGCGTGACAAAGCTGGACAGGGGCACCATCTGGTTGTTGCCGGACTGCACAAAGATATTCTCCAGATCACCCGGATCGTTGACCGGATTGGAGGTGGACACCATTTTTACGTCAAAACTTTTGTCGTCGATAAAGACCGACCCCACAGTGCGCCCGTCCAGCATTGCCTGAAGAGCCTGCCCCAATCCGGTAATGTCGATGCCCAGATCGGCAGCCAATGCGCGGTCGATCTGCACAAAAAGCTGCGGCTGCGTGCGTTCGTACTCCAGTCGCACCTGTCCCATTTCGGGGATTTCGCTCAGCCGTGCGACCATGTTTTCAGCGACCTCTGACAATTGGTCATAGCTGTCGCCGGTAATCGCAAAGGCCAGCCCGCGCCCCGCGCCGCGAATACCCAGTGAGTTCGGCTGGATGGCAAAGGCGCGCACGCCGATGATGTCGCGCAGATTGCCGTTGATCTCGGCCACGATCTCTTGCTGGCTGCGGGTGCGCGCGTCCCATTTGGCCAGCGTGAACACCATGAACCCGCGGTTGTCCGCACCAAAACCGGTGATGGAAAAGACATTGGTGATCTCGCCGCGCTCTTGCAACGGGGTCACGATGTCTTCGATCTCGCGCATCTTGGTGCGGGTATAATCCAGCGAGACGCCCTGCGGTGCCGTGATGCTCAGCAAGGCAACAGCGCGGTCCTCGGCAGGGGTCAGCTCCTGACGGATGCCGCCCGCCATCATGGCAGCGGTGGCCGCGACAAAGGCCGCAACCAGCACGATCACAAAGGGCATGGCCAAGGCACCGCGCAGCGTCACCTCATAGCCGCGCATCAGACGGTTGCCCAACCAGATCATCGGCCCGCGTGCGTTGGTATCGGGGGCTTTGGTCAGCAGGCGGCTGGCCAGAACGGGGCACAGGCTAAGCGCCACAACCGACGACAGCAACACCGCCATCGCCAATGTAAATCCGAATTCGCGGAACAGCCCGCCTGCCTGTCCGGGCAGGAACGACAACGGCACAAAGACCGCAGCAAGCGTTGCAGTGGTCGTGACAACCGCAAAAAACACCTGCGACGTTCCCTTTACCGCAGCGGCGCGTGGCCCCATACCCGCCGCGCGCTGGCGGACGATGTTTTCCAGAACCACGATGGCGTCATCCACCACCATCCCCGTTGCCAGAACCAGCGCCAGCAACGTCAGGATATTGATGGAAAACCCGACCAGATAGATCGCCGCCAATGTGCCGACCAAGGCCACCGGCAGGGTCAGTGTCGGGATCAGCGTCGCGCGAACATCGCGCAGGAACAGAAAAATCACCGCGACCACGATCGCGATCGCATAGGCCAGTGTTTTCAGCACCTCTTCGATCGAGCCGGAGATAAAAATTGCATCGTCCGATGTCACGCGGACGGTCACGTCCGGCGGCAGGGTCTGGTTCAACTCGCCCACGACCTCGCGCACGCTTGCAGAAATCTCCAGCGTGTTCGAAGTGGCCTGCCGGATGACACCAATCCCCAGACCTTGCTGGCCGTTCGCCCGTAGCACGGTTTCCCCTGAATCCGGACCCAGCGTGACGGTCGCAACATCGCCCACCTTGACGTTCCGCTTGATCTCCAGCGCCTCAAAGGCGGCGGCGGTGGCCACCGTGGCCGTGGTGCGCACGTTGATCGATTGGCGGTCACCGGCCAGATCGCCCGCAGGCGTGTCAAAGGCCAGATCGGCCAGCGCGCGTTGCATGTCGCCCAAGGTCAAACCACGACTGGCCAGTTTCAACTGGTCAATATCGACACGGAAAATCGGTTCGCGGTCGCCATAGATTTGCAGATCGGCCACGCCGTCAATCGAGATCAGACGGTCTTCGATGCGATCCTGCACAATGGCCGTCAACTCTTGGGGTGAACGCCCCGCCGAGGTGACGGCAATTCGCATCACCGGCTGGGCATTTGCATCGGCTTTCACAATTTCCGGCTGGTCGGCCGTTTCGGGCAACTGGTTGACGATCCGCGCAACCGCATCGCGCACATCCGTGGCGGCCACGTCAATATCGACGTTGTCGTTGAATTCCAACGTCACCCGCGACCGGCCGAACCGCGAGTTCGACGAAATCGACCGCACCCCCGAAACACGCCCCACGGCACCCTCGATGCGTCCCGTCAGTTCCTGATCCACAGTTTCGGGCGATGCACCGTCAAAGCGGGTTGTGATGGTCACCACAGGCCGGTCCACGTTCGGAAGCTCGCGAATTTCCGCGCCGAACAGACCTGCAACGCCCGCCAGCACAATCAACGCATTCAGCACAAAGGCAAGGATTGGACGGCGCACAAACAGCGCTGTGCCAGCTGAGGGCGCGTGCGTGGTCACAGCGTTTCTCCGGTTGCGTCCGTTTCGGCTTTGGCGGCTTTCGCTTCATCTGTTCGGGGGCTGACGTCAACGCCGTTTCGCAGCGATTGAACGCCTTCGGTCACCACCATATCGTCGGCGGTCAACCCATCGGCGCGTACCAGCACCGCATCGCTGGTACGCTGGGCAATCTCGACAGCGATCTGTACCGCCTTGCCCTCGCGCACTGCCCAGACAAAGGGGCCATCGCTGGACCATTGAACGGCGAGCGGCGCAATCGACAGCAGCGTTTCCCCCGGAAAGGACAGGTTGACGGAAAATGCCATACCGGCGCGCAAAAGATCCTTGTCGTTGGGCACCCGTCCCTGCACCAACAGGGTGCGGCTGGCGCGATCCACGACGCTGTCGATCACGCTGATCTCGCCGTCCAGCACCGTATTCGGCTGGCCCAGTGGCGTCACCTTGATCTGCTGGCCTGTCGCGATCATGCCGACAATGCGTTCGGGCACGCGAAAGTCGATCAGAATGTCCGAGCGGTCAGTGATCGTGACCAGAACATCCTGCGCATTCACGCGGTCGCCTTCTTCAAGGTCGATAATCCCGACCCAGCCGGAAATGGGGGCCGTGATCTGGCGTTGGGACAGGTCAAATTCAGCCTGTCGCACAGCCAGTTCGGCGCTGCGCAACGCCAGTTCGGATTCGCGCAGGCGCACTTCGGTGACGGCACCAGAGGTTTCCAGTTGCGCAATGCGATTGGCCTCGGTGCTGGCGTTCTCGAATTCGATTTGCGCTTGTTCCAGCGCGATCTTTTCCGCCTCGTCCTGAAGACGTGCGATGATGGTCCCTGTCTCAACATATTGCCCCGAGGCGATGGCCAGTTCGGTGATCGTGCCCACCGCGTTCGAGCGCACAGTAACCGACCGGCGCGCGCGACCGTCGCCAATGGCGGTGATCCGGTCGGCGCGGGCCTGTTCGCCAACGCGGATGGTCACCACCGGCACGGCACCGCCACCGCGCGGCCCCCCCAGGGCTGCGGCCTGTTGGGGTTCGGGTGGCGCGATGCCAAGCAGATCATAGACCCCCAACCGCGCCAGCAAGGGCTGGGCCGCAGGAACATAGGCGATCCAGACATACAGCCCTGCAACGAGGACAAACAGCAAGAGAACAATCTGGCGAAGCGCTTTCATCAATGATGCTTTCGTCTGGTTGCGGGCGTGAACACAATGAATGGATTTACACCTAAAAGCACGTCAAATCGCCGTGTCCGGTGTGATGCGCAAGCCTGATGCCATTTTGAGTGCACCCATAGCATCCGCGGTGGGGCAAAGGCGAACGCACTGACTACATTATCCCGCATATCCTTGATACCACAACAAAAATTTCAGACGCACCCCTGTGTTACAGCCTGTGGAAAAAGTGATGTTTTAGTTTGCCCGCGACGCATGGACATTCCCTCGGGTGGGCGTTTATCTAATCTGCAAAGTGTCCCTGACGATCGGTCAGGCACACTTGACTGTATCTTAAATTCGGGAGGAAATATCGTGGATCGTCGTTCTTTCATTCGTACTGCAAGCGTGTTGGGGGCAGGTGCTGCGGCATCGACGCTGGCCGCACCGGCTGTTGCCCAAGGCAATATTACATGGCGCATGGTCACAACTTGGCCAAAGAATTTTCCTGGTCTGGGCGTCGGCGCACAGCGTCTGGCCGACCGGATCACTGCCGCATCAGGTGGCCGTCTGACCGTTCAGGTCTACTCGGCTGGTGAACTGGTGCCGCCGCTGCAATCGCTGGATGCTGTCATCGACGGCACCGCCGAAATGAGCCATGGCGCCGCCTATTACTGGCAGAACAAATCCCCCGCGCTGTCGTTCTTTACCGGCGTGCCCTACGGCATGACCACGCCCGAACTGACAGCTTGGGTCCGCTTCCTTGGCGGTCAGGAAATCTGGGACGAAATCTATGACCAGTTCGGCGTTCAGGGCTTCTTGTCGGGCAACACCGGCACACAAACCGGCGGCTGGTTCCGCGACGAGTTGACAAGCGTTGAAGACGTCAAAGGTGTCCGTTTCCGCACGCCGGGTCTTGGCGGCCGTGTCTGGGAAAAACTGGGCGCAACCGTCACCAACATGGCTGCAGGCGAGATTTTTCAGGCACTGCAATCGGGCACGCTTGATGCGGCTGAATTCGTCGGCCCCTACAACGATCTGGCGTTGGGTTTCCATCAGGTTGCCAAAAACTACTACATGCCGTCCTTCGTTGAGTCCGGCCTTGCGACCGAACTGGTTGTCGATAAGAAGAAATATCGGGAACTGCCCGAAGACCTGCAAGCGATCATTCGCGACGTCAGTCAGGCCGAATACGATCAGGTTTCGGCGGACTTTATCGCCAACGATCCGCGCGCATTGAAAACGCTGGTCGACGACCACGGCGTGATTGTGCGCAACTTCCCCGACGACATCATGGAAGCGGGCGCCAAAGCGTCGGTCGAAGTGGTCGAGGAACTGCGCAACAGCGACGATCCCTTGGTCAAGAAAACCACCGAGAGCTTTATCGAGGCGCTGAACCTTGTACGGACACGCACCGAAAAGATCGACGCACCCTATGTGGCGGCACGCGAAAAGTACCTGAAATACTGATCCGCGCGATCTTGCGAAACAAAAAGGCCCGGTGGAAACACCGGGCCTTTTTGCATCAAGGGTCTTGGTTCTGCGTCAGCCCGCAATCAGGCGCGGCAACCATGTGACGATCTGCGGAAAGGCAAACAGGATCGCAATCGCCACGATTTGCAGCAGCACGAAAGGCAGGATGCCTTTGTAGATCGCACTGGTCGGCAGCTCGGGCGGGGCCACACCGCGCAGATAGAACAGCGCAAAGCCAAAGGGCGGCGTCAGGAACGATGTTTGCAGGTTCACGCCCACCATCACACCCAACCACACCGGATCGACATCCAGCGCCAGCAGCACGGGTGCCGTGATCGGGATCACGATAAAAATGATCTCGAAGGTGTCGAGGATGAAGCCCAGAAAGAACATGATTACCATCACCACAGCCACCGCTGCCAGCTTGCCACCGGGCAGGTTGCTCAGGAATTCATGCACCAGATTGTCGCCGCCCATCATGCGGAACACGACCGAAAATACCGACGCACCCAGCAGGATGACAAAAACCATGCTAGTGATTGTTGCGGTGGCCACTACGGTCTTTTGCAATACGCCGAACGACAGCCGCCAGCGCATTGCAGCAAGGATCATCGCCCCCACAGCCCCCACCGATGCGGCTTCGGTCGGGGTGGCAATCCCGCCAAGGATCGACCCCAGAACCGCAAGGATCAGCAGCAGCGGCGGCACCAGCGCTACAAAAACCTCGCGCAGCAGGTCCTTTTTCTCTTCGGGGGGCACTGGCGTGGCGGGGCAGGACGCCGGATCGGTCACGGCCTTGAACAGCACATAGGCCAGATAAAGCCCGATCAGCAGAAATCCGGGCAACAGCGCACCGGCAAACAGATCACCCACCGACACAGGCGTGGGCGCAAAGTTGCCCTTGGCCATCTGCACCTGCGAATTGATGCCCGACAGCATGTCGCCCATAAAAATCAGCACGGTCGACGGCGGCACAATCTGGCCCAGCGTGCCGCTGGCGCAGATGACCCCGGTTGCCAGCTTGGGATCATACCCCGCCCGCAGCATTGCAGGCAGCGAAATCAGCCCCATCGTCACAACGGTCGCGCCCACCACACCGGTCGAGGCCGCCAGCATCGCGCCCACCAGCACCACGGAAAAGCCAAGACCGCCCCGCAAGTTGCCAAACAGCTTGCCCATCGTCATCAAAAGCTGTTCGGCGATCTGGCTGCGTTCCAGCATCACCCCCATAAAGATGAACAGCGGCACAGCCACCAGCACCTCGTTGGTCATGAACCCGATATAGCGGTTGGGCAGCGAGCCAAAGTTCGACGGATCAAAGACCCCGAATGCCATCCCCAGACTGCCGAACAACAACGACGTACCCGCCAGCGTGAACGCAACAGGAAAGCCCAGTAACAAAAAGCCGATAACGCCAAAGAACATCAATGCAGCGAGAATTTCGCCAATCAGCACCGGATCCATTACACGGCTCCTTTGGGGTGGTCCGCTGCAATGCGGTCAGGATTGTATTGGATCGACTTGGGCACCAGTTCTTCATTGCCGCTCAGGATCAGAACAGACCGGATCAGCATCGCCAGCCCTTGCGCCGCGATCAGCACTGCAAAGGCGATGATGAACGATTTTAGGATAAACAGGCCGGGCATCCCGCCGACGTTGGCAGACGACTCGTGATAGCTCCACGCGCGCTGCACAAAGGGCATGGAGTATTTGTAGACGATCCACATGAAGGGCAGCAAAAACACGATCACGCCAATCATATCCGCAATCGCCCGTGTTTTCAGTTTCGCCGGACGATAGAAGATGTCCACGCGCACATGGTCGTCACGCAACAACGCAAAACCGGCCACAGCGGTAAACATCGCGCCGTTCAGCCAGATATACAGATCCTGCATCCAGACATAGCTGGTCGCAAAAAGATACCGCTGCACAACCACTGTGAAACACACGACGACAATCGCCAGCGCCAGCCATGCAAAGACCCTGCCGATAATCAGGTTAACAGCACAAATGACTGTCGCAACACCCGCGAGAAAACGCACCCTTCACCCCCCTTTTGATTTTGATCAATTCGTGTCGTCAATCGAAGTGCAGCGCATGAATGTCAAGATATACTGGCCAAAAGTGAAGAGAGGATCATACTCTGCCCTACGGACCGAGCGCCCGGCGACCCAATCAAAGAGCAGGCAGGCAAACCCCGCGATGTCGCCGTCCGGTCTGGGCCAACATCCGCGAGGGCCGGTTCGGCGGGTGGCAGGCTACAACCGTCAGACCGTCACGGTTGCCCGGCGCAAAAGACAGGCGCGCATCGCCCGGATCAAGTCTGGCAACCTCACCAGAGGCCAGCGTGACAGATTGCCGGCACGGCTTCGGGTTCTGTTCGTCGGACGCGCACAGACCGACGACAATCGGGAAACTGCACAGATTGGTCACCGTGTTCGGCTGCTCTTCGCCCTGCATCCCGCGCGTGCAGCGGTTCACGTCGTTGCGCAGCGCAATCATCGAATAAGCCCCCGTAAGTTGGTAAATCAGCGGCGGCACGGCAAAGGCCGCGCCCACGGAAATTACCGCGACCACCCAGAGCGGCGCGCGCCTTGGGGGGTCTTTGCGCCGGAACAACACGTAAACGAAAAACGCCACGAACACGGCAAGAAAAACCATGCCTTCGGTGATCTCTGGCAAAAAGGGGATTGCGCGCCAAAATTCCGGCAGCCTGTCCAGAACGGGCGGCCCCGCAAAGGCCACGACAAAACCGGTCAGCACAGTGCCCCACAGCGGCATCGGCCGGGGCGGGTTGCGGCGCACAGGCACAAACCGTGTCAGGATCGCGGCCAGAATGCCAACGACGACCCCGCTTTCCATCATGTCCGGCATTAAAAACCCTTTGCCCTGCTGAGCGATCCGATCCGCAGGTCAGGTTGCCCCAAAGCTTCCTTTTGCACAATATGAACAATTTACCTCTACCTGTTCCGCGTGCGTGGCAGGAAGCTGGCACAAATGCGAGGGTACGCAGCGCGTGGGGTCAGAAGGTATCGAACTCGGGAACATTCCCGAGCCTAACCAGAAACACAGGCTCTCCGACCTCGCCCGAGGCAGGGTCTTCAACCAGTAAATAGGCATCCGCACCCGCGCACGCATCAGACCGGCATTCGCGTTCGGCACGTTCCTGCGCCTGTGCGGCGGTTGTGTACTGGAATTGTTTGTCGATGTGCAGGCTGGCCTGACCCGAACGCCCGGTCTTTTTCTCGACATAGGTCTGACAGATGTAATGGACCTTTTCGGCGGTTTCATTCTCTTCGGTCATGGTGCGTCCTGAGCTGGGCAATGCAAGGTTTCGTTTTGCTTGGCAGGGATCGCGCCAAGTGTCTATGGGGTCCGGTGGTCTGATGGCCCCCTTGGTGAAGGGGGCCGGGTGTTTGACAGGTGTTCCCGGCGCGGCAATGCCGGATGGGGTCGGTTACTTGGGCTTTTTGCCCCCGATCGACAGGTCATTCTTCCCCGACAGGGAATTTGCCGTCGCCAGAACCTTCGGCTTTTCCTGTTTGGGTTTTTTGGATTCTTTGTTGCCGCGTTTGCTGTTGTTACCTTTGGCCATTGAGTGTCCTTCCAAAATGCAGCGATCCGGTGCCGGAATGACAGGGGCAAGGCTGCGGTCGATCATCGCCCGCCGGTCAAAAGGCGCGCGATGTTGTCTGATCTGATGGAGTGTTGTCGTGTCTTGTTCGCGTCGGTGCGGCCTCTGGTGGTCCATCGGTGCCGCAAGGCCGATTGTGGCACTGGGCGTTTCGCATCCGGTGGAATGTCCAAAAGCCAGCTTGGGGTCAACGGACTCTCCCACCTCAAGCAGCTGCATCTGTCACGTAGTAGTCACCTTAATATAAGCGTCTTCAAGAAGAATATCAGGGGGCGCGCAGAATAGAATGCAACGCTCGGCGGCGCGATGCCGAAATCCGGTTCGCGGCGCAGGTGCTAGAGCGGGATCTTGATCCAGAAATCACTTCCGTTGCCAACAACCGATTGCAGGCCCACCTTGGCGTGCATCTGCTCGGCCATAGCCTTGGCAATCGACAGGCCCAGACCGGTGCCGCCGATGCTGCTGGTGTCGGATGAATCCACGCGAAAGAACTTTTCGAAAATCTGTTCGTGCAAGGCCTCTGGAATGCCGCAGCCTTCGTCGATGATGTGGATCGTCACGTCCGTATCCGTGCGGGTCACATTAACCTGAACCTTACCGTCAGGGTCGGAAAACTTGATCGCGTTCGAGATAAAATTCGACATGATCTGAACAAACCGGTCCCTGTCGATTGCGATGTCCACCTGCGGGACGGCGTTGGTCAGTGACAGGCAAATCCCGTGACTTTCGGCAAAACCCTGATTGTCGGAAATCACCTGTTCCAGCAGCGGTTTCAGCAGGTGGTTGCTGATGTTGAACCGCATCTTGCCGGAAATCATCCTGTCGATATCCAGCAGATCGTCGATCAGGTTGCGCAGTCTGTCGCTGTTGCGCAAAGAGATGGAGATCATCTTTTTCACGTTGTCCGGCAATTCACCGATCATGCCGCTGTGAATCAGCTTCAGCGACCCTTGGATCGACGTGAGCGGTGTGCGCAATTCGTGATTGATCGTCGAAATGAACTCTTTGGTCAGACGCTCGACGCGCTTGCGTTCGGTGATGTCGCGGGCAATGCCGACAAAGAACTTTTTCTTACTGCGGCGGATCTCGGCAAAGGCGAATTCAAGCGGGAAATCGACACCCGATTTTCGCAAACCCTGAAGCTCGCGGGGTTCGCGTTTTTCGGCCTCGCTCAGTTTGTTGTATTCATTGGTAAA
Organism: Pseudosulfitobacter pseudonitzschiae; assembly: GCF_002222635.1. Lineage (NCBI taxonomy): Bacteria > Pseudomonadati > Pseudomonadota > Alphaproteobacteria > Rhodobacterales > Roseobacteraceae > Pseudosulfitobacter > Pseudosulfitobacter pseudonitzschiae. The sequence continues at coordinate 558,211 of NZ_CP022415.1, forward strand.
ATCCATCAATTCTTCGGTATTTCCGCTCGACAAAAGCATACTGAAATGCTGCCCCAGCACCTCTGCCTCGGTGTATCCGAACATATTCTCCGCTGCGGTGTTGAACGACTGTATTTCACCTTCAAGGCTTATGGTGATGATACCGTCGACGATATTGTTCAGAACGGTTTCGGCATGTTGGGCCAGTTCCCTGACTTCGATTTCCTTCAGGCGGTCTTCGGTCACGTCAAAGTTGACCCCGGTGATCCGCGACGGGCGGTTTTGATCGTCAAAAACCACCTTGGACACGCTTTTGACAATCCGCTCGCCAAGGGTGCTGTGGTTGACGCGGTATTCGTCCTCCAGCACGTTGTTCGAAGGGTTAAGAGCAATTTCAAGCAGCCGGTCATTGCGCGGCACATCATCGGGATGCACGGTGCTTTTCCACGTCCCCGAGTTTAGTTTGGTGTCGGACGGAATGCCAAAAATCTCGTATACAGTGTCATCCCAGACTGTTTCGTCTGTCTCGATATTCCATTCCCAAACACCGATGTGCCCCGCATCCAGCGCAAGAGCAAGCCGCTCAAGGGTACGTTCAAGCTCGGCGGAACTGAGTTTGCGATCTGTAATATCGGTCTCGACCGCCATGAAGCCGGTGAATTCACCGTCGTCGCCATACAAGGGATTGCACGATATTTCGGTCCAGTATTCCGCGCCAGACCGGTTGTAATGCATGATTTCGGCGTGAAACTTTTCGCGGTTATCAATCGCCCGTTCCATATGGGCGATCGTCGCCGGATTGGATTTTGGCCCGTTCAGTACACTGCCGGGGGTTTTGCCCTTTACCTCGTCCAAAGTATACCCTGACATCCGCGTAAAGCCGTCATTCACCCATTCGATGCGCATTTCACCATCGGTGATGAGAACCCCGTTGGTTGTCTGGCTTGCCACCTGCGACAGTCGTTTCAGCTCACCCGTGCGTTCGCGCACACGCTTCTCCAGCGTGTCTTTCAGGTCGGACAATACAGCAAAGTCTTGGGCGATTTGCGCACTCATCTCGCGCAGCGAGGTCGAGAGCATCTCGTATTCCTGAATATTGCTTTTGGGGAACGTCGGCAGGGTCTGGTCACCGGCGGAAATCGCCTGACTGACCTTGCTGCTCAACTGTGCCAGATTGCGGATGGTGCGTGTGGTTACCATGCTGAGCAACTGAACCAGAAGGGTCGAGATCAGCATGATCAAAGCAAGCGCCTGCATGTCGACCCTGCTTCTTTGCGTCAGCTTGGCGACCATCGGCGCAAGCGGCGTTTCTGCCGCCAGCACATAGGGCGCGTCGTCGATCACCAGCGGCAGGAACTTGACATACCGGCTGTCCGCCGTGCGCTGCATTTCGGCCATTTCGCCTTCGGGTTGCCACAGTTGCAACTCCGCTCGGGGATCCAAAGGCACTTTCCCAAGTATAAAAAGGTCTCCGTGACCGGCGACCAGATCGCCCTGCGGGTCCAGAATACCGACCGAGACATGGGTCTGCATCTCTATCAGTGCCTCGACCTTTTCCGCAGCCCGATCCAGCGCGCCTTGCAGGTTTTCAACGCCGTCTGCGGCCTGTGTTGTCTCTTTCATATCTTCGCGGGTCAGCATCAGGATCAGTTGCAGATGATCCGAAAGCTTAAGCTTTTCAGTCGCATAAAGATCGCGACTGCCCAGAACGATCAATACCGCCCCGATGACGGTGACCAGAAACATCAATACCGCGAACACCACACCTGTATATGACACGCTCAGGTGACGAAACCGGCTGCTCAGCGGGCCAAGTGTGATGCCCACCACAATGAACGTCGCGATGGATGCGTTCATAACGCCGTTGGCGGCTTGCTTCAGCGCGATCATCACCGCAGCGTCCAGCGGTTGGTCCACAGCGTTCCAATACAGCAAGGTGGTCAGCGGGACACCAAGGACCAACCAGAATGCCGCATCCGAAACTGCCAGATTGTTAAAGCGTCGCATGATCAGGCCGACGCACAAAATCTCGCAGATCATCAAGATCATTGCATAGGGGTGGCCCCAGTTGAACCATGTATAGGCGCCGCCCACAGCCACAACGATCATACCGGGAAGCAGACCCAGAAACTGCAATGCCAGCAATGCCGCAACTGATCCGAAGATAAAGGAAACCGAAAACGAAATCTGCAGGCCGAAATAGTTGCCGATGACCGCAGCGACAGACAACAGTGCAGTCGCAAACACTGTTCGGACAGGGGCAGTCGATTTGCTCAATCTCATTTTGCGCGCGGCCTCAAAGCTACAAGTCGTTATGATATTGTTTTTATTGCCGTCAAATTCGAAGAGGTCTTTCTGTGCTGCTTTCCCCTGTCGATCAGGTCGGTCCAGAGGCGTGGTACTGTATTCTTTGCAATCGGACGATGTGGCGCCTGTATCCCGGAGTGTGACGCCGTACTCGGTCTACATGTATTGTGAATAGGCGGTACAACCCTGCTTTGCAACAAATCGCGGACAGCGGCCAACAGGCCACACGATCCCTTGCGCGCAGGCCACACCCCGCCCGGCATTATGTGCGCATCACCAGCACAGATTGGTACAGCATTTCGGCAGGAGCCTGCGAATCCAGAAATGCGATGTCATAGGCATCGCGGCCCACAGCGATGATTGCCGTGCTGTCCGCGCTGCACATGCCCGTGGCGTCGACCAGATGCCATTGCCCGTCCAGCCAGACTTCGGCCATCGCGTGAAAGTCCGGTGGCGTGACATCGGGGCTATAGGCGGCCACCATCCGCGCGGGGATCTGGGCGGCTCTGACCATCGTACACATCAGATGCGCATAGTCGCGGCACACACCCTGACGGCCCGCAAAGGTTTCCAGCACGTTGGTGTCCGCGTCCGAGCTTCCGGGAACATATGTCAGGTTGTCCTCGATCCAGTCGCGCATCGCCGCCACCTTTTGTCCGCCGGACAACTGGCCAAAGCGACGCTCGACAAAGGTCACGAACTTGTCCGACTGACAATAGCGCGATGGGCGCAGATAGGGGGCAACGGCACCGGGTATCAGGTGCACAGGCACCGCGTCCAGTTCCGCCAGCGTCAGGTTGGGGCGGGTAATGTCCACCTGCGCGTGATAATTCATGGTCAGCTCGTTCCACGGCACTTGCGCCCAGATCCGCTCGCCCACATCGGAATCGCCCGCAATCCGGTTGACCGGAATCTCGCCCAGATACAGATTTTCGTGCAGCACCACCTGACCGTCACATTTCGCCGCCTCGATGGCCAGAAAAATGGTGTTGGGCCGCATAAAGCGGTACTGCATTGCAACGTCGATCTGAATGCGCATCCGGTGTCCTTCTGGTTTGAAACTGGCAATGTGATGCGACGGTGCGGGCCTTGCGCAACGTAGCAATGTCAATGAAACACCCAAGTGTCCCCGCAATCCGCCCTAACTGTTCCCCGCTCAGGCTTCAACGCGCGAAAGGTTTTGGCAAGCTGTCTTAAGCAGAACTTATTCCGTCCAGCGGGATTATCGAACATTACCAGCCTCACGCCCCCTGACGGACGCCGTGCAGCGGCGTGGGCGGTTGTATCGCCCGCATTTTTCCAGTCATATTGGCGCATGTGATCCGGTACGGTGAAACGCCAAAGTCGGTCCGAACCTGCGAAATGTGCAAACCTGTGGGGGCTGAATGAGCCGAATACTCGTGACTGGCGCAACCGGCTTTGTCGGGCTGCCCGTGGCGCAACAGCTTGTCGCCGCAGGGCATGACGTAACCTGCGTGATCCGCACAGGGACGCAGGACAAGCTCGACGGGCTCGGGGTGCATTGTGTCACCTGCGATGATCTATTCGCGCAGACGGCGGATTGGTGGGCCGACACGCTGGCGGGCATCGACACGGTTGTGCATCTGGCATGGTACGCCGAGCCGGGCAAATACCTGACATCGGCGCGAAACCTTGATTGTCTGGCGGGTACACTGGCGATGGCCAAAGGGGCCGCCACCGCAGGGCTGCGCCGGTTTGTCGGGGTGGGTACCTGTTTCGAATACGACCTGTCCGCCGGAACGCTTTCGGTCGATACCCCGCTGGCCCCCGCAAGCCCCTATGCCGCAGCCAAGGTCGCGGCCTTTACCGTGCTGACATCGTGGTTTGCCACGATAGGGGTGGAATTTGTCTGGGCGCGGTTGTTCTATCTTTACGGCGCGCGCGAAGATGCGCGGCGACTGGTGGCGCAACTGCACAGCAAACTGGCCAAGGGCGTGCCCGTCGATCTGACCCTTGGCACTGTCTCGCGCGATTATCTGGATGTGGAACAGGCGGCGCAAATGCTGGTGCGCGACATCACCGGCACCCGCACCGGCCCCACCAACATTTGCAGCGGCAAAGGCATCACCATCCGCGCGCTGGCCGAAAGCATCGCTGATGAATACGGCCGCCGCGATCTGCTGAATTTCGGGGCCTATCCCGAAAATCTGGCCGAATTTCCGGTGATCGTGGGTGTCAGAACCGAATGACCCCGCCGCCGCGGCACATGGCATGACAAAATCGGGTCCGTAAGCTTGCCGTAAGGTTCAGGTGATCAACCGCGCGCACTGCAACTGCGTGGAAGACACCCGATGACCCTGTTTCAAACCCTCAGACTTCAATCCGACGTCCTGCGCGACGCAGGCGCCATCACACCCGTGATGCTGACCGCCCTGACGACCGCATTCGTTTTTTGCATCGACAACGGCACATTCTGGTCCATCGCGTCCGACGTGTTCTCGGGGCACGCGCTGTCCTTTGCGGGCTATATGCTGGCCGTGTTCAGCCTGACGCTGGCGCTGTTCAGCCTGTTCGCCTTTCCGTGGTCGGTAAAGCCGTTCCTGATCTTCATCGTCATCCTCAGCGCCGTCACATCCTATTATGTGGATCAGCTGGGCGTGATCATCGACCGTGACATGATCCAGAACGTCATGGTGACCACGCTCGCGGAATCGCGGCATCTGATCACGCCGGACTTTGTCATTCATGTGCTGGTGCGTGGTATTCTGCCTGCGCTGGTGATTGCGTGGGTGCGCATCCGGCGCCACGGCAGAATTCGCACCGCGCTGGTGCCTGTTCTGACCTGCGTGACCAGCTTGGCGCTGGCGGCGGGGCTGCTGATGGCCGACCTGAAATCCTATTCCTCGATCCTGCGCGAGCGTAAGGATTTCATGAGCAGCTACCAGCCCGGCGCGCCCGTTGTGGGGGCGATCCGCTATGCCAAAATGATGTCCAGAACGGCAAATGTTGTCGTGACCCGCATCGGCACGGACGCCACGCGGGGCGCATCCTATGCCGCCAAGGGTAAACCGTTGCTGACCATCGTGGTGGCAGGCGAAACCGCCCGCGCCCAGAATTTCAGCCTGAACGGCTACGGCGTCGATACCAATCCCGAACTGGCAAAACGTCCCGTCGTCAACTTCGGCAACGTCAGCTCTTGCGGGACGGCCACCGCCGTGTCGCTGCCGTGTATGTTCTCGAAATACACCCGCGCCGATTATTCCTATGAAAAGGGCATCGCGACCGAAAACGTGCTGGATGTCATCCGCCACGCCGGCCTGAACGTGGTATGGTGGGACAACAACACCGGCGACAAGGGCATCGGCAAACGCATCGCAACGCGGTCGTTCACCGACGCGCAAGACCCGCAGTATTGCGATGCAGGCGAATGTATGGACGGCGTGTTCATGGACGCGCTCGAAACCTTTGCCGACACCATCACCCAAGACACCGTGCTGGTGCTGCACCAGATGGGCAGCCACGGGCCGACCTATTACCTGCGCTATCCGCCTGAATTCGAACGGTTCAAGCCCGCCTGCAACACCGCCGAATTCAAAAGCTGCACCCCCCAAGAGATCACCAACGCCTATGACAACACAATCGCCTACACCGATCATATTCTGGCCCGAACCATCGACCTTCTGGCCGCGCAGGACAGGTTGTCCACCGCGTTGCTCTATGTCTCGGATCACGGTGAATCGCTGGGCGAAAGCGGGCTCTACCTTCACGGATCACCCTATTTCATGGCGCCTGAATACCAAACGCAAGTTCCGATGATCCTGTGGATGTCCGGCAGTTTCAAGGACCGGTTCGGGATTGACCAGACCTGTCTGGCCGGTCAAACGGACAAGGCGCTGTCGCATGACAACCTGTTCCACTCTTTGCTGGGGATGCTTGATATCCGCACGGTCGAGCGGAATGACGATCTGAATATCTTTGCATCCTGCAAAACAAAACAAAAGGTTGCCGCCAATGAAGGTTGATACAACAGCCCCCCGCCAAAAGCCCGCGCGCGTCACCGGCGTGGCCCATCTGTTCGCCGCAACGGGATATTCCGTCGCAGGCGTACGAAGACTGTGGCAGGAAACCGCGTTTCGGCATATTGTGGCGGCTCTGCCCGTCTGCGGTGTGCTTTTGTATGCTGTGGGCGCACGTTTTTCTGACTACTGTGTCCTGCTGATCCTGTTTTTCTGCCTCGTCGCGGTCGAGGCATTGAACACGGCAATCGAATGTATTGTCGACCATCTGGCCCCTCAATGGGAGGCGTTCGCACGCGATGCAAAAGACCTCGGGTCTCTTGCGACGATGTGTTTGCTGTTTGCCAATGGTGTTTTTCTGGGTGCAGTGATCTTGCGTTCCTATGGTCTGACCTGAAAGTTTACTGATGAATATGTTAAAGATAGTTGCGGTTCCCATGCACAAAGAGGGCCGGAAGTTTGTGGCCATCTTTGCCGCGATTGCCGTGCTGCTTGGACTGCTATGGACGCCCCTGTTCTGGATTGGCGCGGGCGTAACCGTCTGGTGCTATTACTTCTTTCGTGATCCGGTGCGGGTGATCCCGCAACAACACGGTCTGGTGGTGTCACCCGCCGACGGCATCGTATCGCTGATACAGGACGTCGTCCCCGAAGAGGGCCTGGGTCTGGGGACCGAGCCGCTGACGCGGGTGTCGGTCTTTATGAACGTCTTTAATTGCCACGTGAACCGCGCGCCCATCGCGGGCAAGGTGCTGCACATCATCTATCGCCACGGCAAATTCGTGAACGCCTCGCTGGACAAGGCCAGTATTCACAACGAACGCAACAGTCTGACAATCGAAGCCCCCGACGGCACGCGCATCGGCGTGGTGCAGATCGCGGGCCTTGTGGCGCGCCGCATCGTCTGCTTCGTCAAAGAGGGAGACAGCCTGCACGCCGGTCACCGATTTGGCCTGATCCGCTTTGGGAGCCGTCTGGACGTCTACCTGCCCAAAGGCGTGTCGCCGCTGGTCAGCGTCGGCCAGACGGCTGTGGCAGGCGAAACCATCCTTGCCGATCTGGCAGACCCCGCCCGCAAACGCGGCGGTGTCGCGGAATGACCGAATCCCCCCGTCTGAAACTGCGCCACATCGTGCCCAGCGTGGTCACGGTTTTTGCGATCTGCGCCGGTATGACCTCGATCCGCATGAGCCTTGACGGGCGCATCGAGGCGGCGCTGTATTTCATCCTGATCGCGGTGTTTCTGGATGCCGCCGATGGCAAACTCGCGCGGTTTCTCGACAGCGCCAGCCCGTTCGGCGCCGAACTGGACACGCTGGCCGATTTCTTCAACTTCGGGATCGTGCCGGGCATCTTGCTGTATAACACGCTGTATATCGGCACGGTGCATGCCAATCTGGGCTTTCTGGCCTGTCTGGTGCTGGCGGTCTGTTGTGCGCTGCGGCTGGCGCGGTTCAACCTGTCGGTCAAAAGTGCCGAGGTCACACTGAAAAAAGACAACCATTTTGTCGGCGTGCCCGCGCCCGCCTTGGCCTGTCTGGCGCTGATGCCGGTTTTTATCCACCTCTACGGCTGGCCCGACAGCGAATTCCCGTTCATGCGTGCGGCCTATATCATCGGTGTCGGCTTTCTGGCGATCAGCACGATCCCCACGATCTCGATCAAACATGCCAGCATCAAACGGTCGCACCTGTCGTTTGCACTGGTGGGGGTGGTTGCTCTGGTTGTCTGTCTGATGGTCTATCCGTGGCCCACGCTGATCGTGGCCAACTGCCTTTATCTGGCGTCCTTGCCCTATTCCTATCTGACACAAGAGAAAAAATGCACGCCCGCGCAAGACGATCATGCGTATTCTCCTGATTGAAGACGAACAGGCGCTGGCCCGTCCGCTTACAGAGCATCTGGAGGCCGACCGGAACATCGTCGAATGGTTCGCCACGCTGGACGAGGCTGACGCCGCATTGCGCACGCTGGCCTATGATGTGGTGCTGCTGGACCTGCAATTGCCCGACGGCGACGGGCTGACATTTCTCAGCGCGCTGCGGGGCAGGGGGCTGCGCACGCCCGTCATCATCCTGACCGCACGCGACAAGGTGTCTGACCGCATCGACGGGCTGAACCGCGGTGCCGATGATTATGTGATCAAACCCTTCGATCTGGACGAGGTCAAAGCGCGCATTCACACCGTTTGCCGCCGCAGCGCCGACCAGATTGCCCAGACCGTGCAAATCCGCGATCTGGTGGTCAATATGTCCGATCACACCGTGACGCGCGCAGGGCAGGCGGTGCGCCTGACCGCAAGGGAATGGGGCGTGCTAGAAGTGCTTTTGCGCCGCAAACCCCAGATCGTCACCAAGGAAAACCTCGAGGCTGCGATCTATGCCTATGGCGAAGAGATCGAAAGCAACGCGATCGAGGCCCACATCAGCCGGTTGCGCACCAAGCTGGGCAAAGATTTGATCGTGACACATCGCGGATTGGGATACACGCTGGGCACATGACACTCCGTCGCAAAAGCCTGCTTAAATCGCTGATATCTTCACTGCTCTTGCCAGCGTTTGCGGTGATGGTGGTGGGCGTGTTCATCGTCTACCACGTCTTCAATGACGAATATGACGAACTGTTTGACGCCAGCCTGACCAGCAAGGCGCATCTGCTGCTGGCCTTCATCGAAAGCACAAGTGGGGAAACCGGCCAGACCGACGGGGGCGCAGACAACCTGCTGTCCTTTGACGCCAACCTGCGCGCGGCGGACGAACATCTGCTGTTCTGGTATCTCGACAGTGCGGGCGACATCCTTGCGCAATCCGCCTCTGTTGGCGACCTGACGCTGCCTGCGGGCCTGCCGCTCGGGATCAGCACAGCGCCGGACTACCGTTTTCTCGCGCTCGCCGCGACACGGCCCGTTGCCGGAACCGTGATCGTAGCCGAGCCCACAGCCGAACGAACCGAGGCCACAACAGATGTGGTGACCGGCGTTGTCGTGGGCTTTGCGCTGCTGGGGCTGTTGTTCGCCGTCGCGTCGTTTTGGGCGGTGCGCCGGTCGGTTGCGATGATTGCCGATCTCAGCGGGCACATCGCGCAAAAGAACGAACACAACCTGTCCCCCATCGACCGCCATAACGCCTTTGTCGAAATCACCCCCGCGATTGACACGCTGGATTCGCTGATGTCACGGCTGGACGGCGCGCTGGCTGCGGAACGCGCCTTTGCCACCAACGCGGCCCACGAATTGCGCACGCCGGTGGCCATCTGTCTGGCCCACGTACAGCGGTTGCGCACGCAACTGGATGATCCGGCCCAGGCCGGCAATGCCGCCGAAATCGAGGCGGGCCTGAAACGGCTGGTACGTCTGATCGAACGTTTGTTGCAAGCATCGCGTGCCCAGTCGGGGCTGGGTCTGAACGCGGTCGAGATGGACATAAATCCGGTGATTTCCTTGCTGATGAACGAGATGCAGAACCGTGGTCCTGCCTCGGACGCGCTGGTGCTGAAGCCGCCCACCGGCCAGTGGTCCAGCCGTGTTGATCCCGACGCCTTGGGCATCATCCTCAACAATCTGTTCGACAATGCGCTGAAATATGCCTCTGGTCCTGCGCCCACCGTGATCGACGCCAGCCAGTCGGGGCGGGTGGTTGTGTCCAACGACTGCGCACCGCTGGCGCCTGCCGATCTTGAGGCGATCAAGAAACGGTTCATCCGGCGCGCCACGCTGTCAGACGGCTATGGTCTGGGCCTGTCGATCGCTCAGGATCTGTGCCGCCAATCGGGCTGCACGCTGGACATCGTCTCTCCCAAAAAGGGCAGCACGCGCGGATTCGCGGCTGTCGTCACGCTGCCACAGAGGGCAGCACAGCCCTAGGCCCGCTGGCCCCCCTATTGCAGCACTTTCGCCACATTCTGTTACTGCAAAAGGCACAGCGCCGCGCCAGATGATCTGGCCGCGTGGCAGCAAAAACGCCACATTTTCAAGGGGCGGCGCACCGCGCTCACAACCCAAGGGTGTGTTGAATAAGGCCTCTCACACCCCTTGTTTGTATCGTTTTGCGGGGTCAATATTCTGCATATTTTCCTGTAGACGTCCAAATGTTGACGCAAACTTCGACGATACTGAACACGTCCCCCGAGATCGCCATTGCGGATGGCATCGGGTCTTAACGAGTAAACGCGGTTTTCACACAAAACATGACTCCCGCAACCGGCAGGCGGCGCTGCCCTCGGGGGCAGCGCTCAATGTCCGGCTCAGGCCACCCGCCGCCCTTCCGACCAAACCGCCTGCACCAGCGGCGCACCTTCCAGCAGACCAAAGCGGATCAGGTCAGCGCGCTTGCCCACCACAACCTCGCCCCGATCCATCAACCCGACCGAACGCGCAGGCGTGGCCGTTACCGTCGCAATGGCACGCGCCATGTCGTCCCAGACATCGGCCAGTTGCATCGCCGCCAGCAACAAGGCCGCAGGCACATAATCCGACGACACGATGTCCAGCAGTCCCGCCGCAGCCAGTTCCTGCGCCGCCACATTCCCCGAATGTGACCCGCCGCGCACCAGATTGGGCGCGCCCATCATCGTGGCAATCCCCGATGCTCGGCACGCTTCGGCGGCCTCGACCGTGGTGGGAAATTCCGCGATGGCCACCCCGTGCGCATGGCTGGCCGCCACCTGACCTGCGGTGGTGTCGTCATGGCTGGCCAGCGTAGCCCCATAGCGCCCTGCCGCAGCCACAGCCGCCGCCTCGTGTTTGGTGCCCAGCTTGGCCTGCAGCCCGTACAGAAACTCGATATACTCGGCAAAACCCTCGGCTTCCATGTTGTGCTTGCCACGCACGTAGGTTTCGAACTTGGACACATCGCGGAACTGGCGCTGTCCCGGCGTGTGGTCCATCAGCGACACGATCCCCACCTTGTCGTCCGCCCCGAATTCGTCCAGCTCCTCTTCCAGTGTTTCCGAACAGATTTCGGCACGCAGGTGGATGTGGTGGCTGATCTTCAGCGCTCCACGGTTGCGCATGTCCAGAATTTCGTCGGCCATCTGGCGCGCATATTTGCCATAGCGTTTGTGATCCCCCGACAGGATCGAGCCCACGCGAATGGCGTCGAACACCGTGGTGATGCCGGTGCCCGCCAGCTCGCGGTCATGGGCCAGAATGGCCGCACGGTGGGGCCAGTCGACCTTGGGGCGCGGCACCATATGCCGTTCCAGATTGTCGGTGTGCAGCTCGATCAGGCCGGGGGCCAGATAGTCGTCCCCGCAGTCCTGCGCCGCAGGCACACCCGTGCCACCCGAAGCAACATCGGCAATCTTGCCATCCCGCAGCACCACGGTTCCGGTGATCACTTCGTCGGGCAGCACCACGCGGGCGTTGGTCAATACGGTGTCTTGAGTCATGTCTGTGTCACGTCTTTCTGTGGATAAAGGGCTGCCAGCGCCCGCTGGACGGTGTCTGCGATGGGGCCGGAATTGTCGATATGTATCGCGTTGATCCCGCCCGGCAGGGCAAAACCCGCCCGCGCCAGACGCGCATCAATTTCGTGGCCATCCTCGCGGCCCCGTGCCATCAGGCGCGCGCGCAAAACGGCGGGGCTGGCGGTCAGCAGCAGCACCGGCATCGCGCCAAAGCGCGCCTTGGCCGCGCCCAGCACGCTGCGCGACAGGTTCACCAGCAAATCGCACCCCTGTGCCAGTTCGGTGTCCACGCTGACCGGAATACCATAGCGCAATCCATGCGCCTGCCAGCTCAGGGCAAATTCGCCGGCCGCCTGCATCCCCATGAACATCGGCACGCTCACCGCGTCATAATCCTCGCCGCCTGCATCGGCGGTGCGGGTGATCACCCGCCGCACCAGCGACAGCTGCGGGGCAGCATCGACCAGCGCCTGCATCACTGTGTCCTTGCCCACGCCTGACGGGCCGACGACTGCAATCATCCGCCCCGTCATGCGTTTGAACCGGGCGTAAAGGCAGCCGCATCTATCACCCGGTCGCACACCCGATCCCGCGCCGCCTCGTCGTGGAAGATACCGACGATGGCCGCGCCCCGCGCCTTGGCCTCTTCGATCAGCGACAGCACGACCTCGCGGTTGGCAACGTCCAGACTGGCGGTCGGTTCGTCCAGCAAAAGCGCCGGATAATCATAGGCAAACCCGCGCGCGATGTTCACCCGCTGCTGCTCGCCGCCCGAAAATGTCGTGGGGCTCAGCCCCCAAAGACGCTCTGGAATATTCAGCCGCGCCAGCAATGCGCGCGCCCGCGTCTGCGCCGCCGCGTGGTCATGTCCGGTGCGCAGCAGCGGCTCGGCCACCACGTCCAGCGTCGACACACGCGGGACCACCCGCAGGAACTGGCTGACATATCCCAACGTGCCCCGCCGCAGCGCCAATATCTCGCGCGGTGCCGCCGTAGCCACATCCACGCCGCCGATCCGGATATGCCCCGAGGCCGCCAGATAGTTGCCGTAGAGCATCCGCATCAGTGTGGATTTTCCTGCCCCGGATGCCCCGATCAGCCCGACACATTCACCGGGGGCAACGTCGAACGCAGCCCCCTGCATCACCGGAATGACGGTGCCGCCCTGATTGTGCAAGGTAAACGACTTGGACAGGTTCTCGACTTGGATCATTTTGTTAACCTATTGTTAATAAACAGAAAAGGTTTCGCTGCGAAACCTGTCCTCATACCTGCAAGACCGACGACACCAGCAGTTGCGTATAGGCGTGTTGCGGATCGTCCAGCACCTGATCGGTCAGGCCGGTCTCGACCACATGGCCGTCTTTCATCACCATCAGCCGGTCCGCCAGCAGCCGCACCACCGCCAGATCGTGCGTGACGATGATCGCGCTCAACCCCATCTCGCGCACCAGCCCGCGCAGCAAATCCAGCAACCGCGCCTGCACGCTGACATCCAGGCCCCCCGTCGGCTCGTCCATAAACACCAGACGCGGCCCGGTGACCAGATTGCGCGCGATTTGCAACCGCTGCTGCATCCCCCCCGAAAAGGCCGTGGGCCGGTCGTCGATCCGGTCGGCGGCAATCTCGACCCGCCCCAGCCAGTCCGTCGCGGCGTCGCGGATATTGCCGTAATGCCGGGCCCCCACCGCCATCAGCCGCTCGCCCACATTGCCGCCCGCACTCACGTTCATCCGCAGCCCGTCGCGGGCATGCTGGTGAACAAAGGCCCAGTCGGTGCGCCCCAGCATCCGCCGCTCCGGCTCGCGCATGGTGACAGTGTCGCGCAGGCCCTCGGTCTTGGTGTCAAAGCGCACAGCACCGCTGTCCGGTGTCAAATGCCCCGCCAGACAGTTCAGCAAGGTCGACTTGCCCGACCCGCTCTCGCCCACGATGCCCATGACCTCGCCGGGGAACAGATCGAACGACACATCCTTGCATCCCACCCGCGCGCCATAGAATTTGGCGATGTTCTCTACCTGCAAAAGCGGTGTCATGCCGCGTCCTCCCCAACCGGAACGCCCTGTGCGCCCACGTGCCCAGCAGCACGGCGCTTGCTGCAATAATCGGTGTCCGAACACATGAACAGACGCCCGCCTGCGTCGTCGACAATCAACTCGTCCAGATAGCTGTCAGTCGCCCCGCACAGATCGCAGGCATGGTCCGCCTTGCTGGCTTCGAAGGGGAAATCCTCGAAATCCAGACTGACCACCTTGCTATAGGGAGGCACCGCATAAATCCGCTGCTCGCGCCCCGCACCAAACAGCTGGATCGCGGCCATCTCCAACTTGGGATTGTCGAATTTCGGAATGGGCGAGGGGTCCATCACATAGCGCCCCTCGACCTTCACCGGATAGGCATAGGCCGTGGCAATCGCGCCGTGCTGGCTGATGTCTTCATAAAGCTTCACATGCATCAGCCCGTATTCTTCCAGACTGTGCATCTTGCGTGTCTCGACCTCGGAGGGTTCCAGAAACCGCAGCGGTTCGGGGATCGGCACCTGATAGACCAGTATCTGGTCCTCGCGCAGCACCTCTTCGGGAATGCGGTGACGGGTCTGGATCACGCTGGCCTCTGCCGTGGCCTCGGTCACCGCGACACCTGCGGTCTTTTCGAAAAACCGCCGGATCGACACGGCGTTGGTGGTGTCGTCGGCCCCCTGATCGATCACCTTGAACGTATCATCGGGCGTCAGCACCGCCGCCGACACCTGAACCCCGCCCGTGCCCCAGCCATAGGGCATCGGCATTTCGCGGCTGGCAAAGGGCACCTGATAACCCGGTATCGCCAGCCCCTTGAGGATCGCGCGGCGGATCATCCGCTTGGTCTGCTCGTCCAGATAGGCAAAGTTATACTCGCTCATTGCGCTGCCTCTTCCTTCATCTTGCCGGATAAACTTCCGCCCGCGGTTTCACCGCCGCGAGGGGAGGCTCCCGCACTGTCGTCTTTCGCTGCCGTGTTGGCCTGCGCCTCGCGCCGCAACTTGCGGATCAATTCCAGTTCCGACTGGAAATCGACGTAGTGGGGCAACTTGATATGCTCCAGAAACCCTGTCGCCTGAATGTTGTCGGCGTGGTAGAGCACGAATTCCTCGTCCTGCGCAGGCGCGCCAAGGTTGTCCTCGCCCAGCTCCTTCCAGCGCAGCGCGCGGTCCACCAAAGCCATAGAGATCGCCTTGCGCTCGGACATCCCGAACACCAGCCCATAGCCACGGGTGAACTGCGGCGGCTGGGTTTTCGAGCCTTGAAACTGGTTCACTGTCTCGCATTCGGTCACATCGATCTCGCCGATCTCGATGGCAAACCCCAGTTCGGGAATGTCCATCTCGACCGCCACCGTACCGATGCGCAGTTCCGCGACGAAAGCGTGGTTGCGCGCGTATCCGCGCTGCGTCGAATAGGCCATCCCAAGGATAAACCCCTCATCGCCCCGCGCCAGCGCTTGCAGGCGCAGATCGCGGGTCGCGGGCAATTCCAGCGGCGTGCGCGTCAGATCGGGTGGCGTGGTGTCGTTGTCCGTTTCGGTCTGGATCAGCCCCTCGCGGTCGAGAAAGCTCATGATATGCGGCGTCTGGGCGGTGCTTGCGGTGCCTTGTTCGGCCTCGGGCACGTCTGCCCCCTCGGCGGCCAGTTTGAAATCCAGCAGCCGGTGCGTGTAGTCAAAGGTCGGCCCCAGCATCTGCCCGCCCGGTGCGTCCTTGAACGTCGCGGATACACGGCGGTCGCAGGTCATCGTTTCGGTCTCGATCGGGATCGATCCGCCAAAGCGCGGCAGGGTGGTGCGATAGGCACGGATCAGAAAGATCGCCTCGATCAGATCGCCGCGCGATTGCTTGATCGCCAGCGCGGCCAGGTCGGGATCATAAAGCGACCCTTCGGCCATCACCCGGTTCACGGCCAGCTTCAGTTGTTCGCGGATTTGCGGCACCGACAATTCGGCCACCGACGCATCGCCGCGCCGCTCTTCGGCCAGCCACGCGTGGGCATTGTCAATCGCCCGCTCTCCGCCTTTTACGGCTACATACATCAGCTTACCTTCGTGGTTCGGGGCAGGGCGGCAATCTGCGCGCCTGCGGTCAGAAAATGGTCGAGGCCCAGCGGGAACAGTCTCGCGTTGGCCTGAAAGGCGGCAACCTCGGGCAGGGACAGCGTCGCCGTGTCCTTGATGCCCGGTCCGCGCAGGGTGGCACCTTCGTCGCTGAGCGCGTCACATTCCACGATCAGCGTGGTCGACCGGTCGGGGTATTCCGCCGTGCCGATAGGGAACGGCAGGCTGCTCAACTCGTCCCATGTGCCAGCAGCAAAGGCCGCCTGTTCGGGGCTGCAAAACGGTGCGCCGGTGTGAAAGGTTATCCAGTCGCGCACCGCTTTCGTGTCGCGCGATGGCGCCAGAAACACTGGCGTTTCAGGGTCGCACAGGGTCAGCAACACGATGCCCGCCGCCTGCGACAAAGGCGCCGGGGGCGTGCCGCCCGCGACGGTCTCGATCCGGCCCGGCTGCGCCATCACCTGCATGATGTGGCGAAACGCATGGGCCGCGTCGATGGGGGCATTGGCAAAACCGCCGGAGAGCGCATCGGTCTGCATCAGTCTTCTCCTCTGACCATCGTAAAGAAATCCACCTTGGTCGCCGCCGCCTTGGCACTGCGGGTGGCGCGGGCCTTGTCCATTCTGTCCTGCAAGGGTGTCAGCACCGCAGCGCGGACTTCGTCTGCCTGTCCGGTCTGCATCAGCGCGTCGATTAATGCGGCGCGCGTCGCCTTCACCTTGTCGCGGCCCTGCACATAGCCGTGCCCGTCCTCGCCCGAGGCCAGCCGGACCGACGCGCGGGTGACGGTCATTTCCCCAAGGTTGAAGGCGCTGCCCACAGCCCCCGCACGGCCCCGGACCATGACGCTGCCGACTTCGGGTGTGCGCAGAACGCTGTGCTCGGGGGCCAGCGCGGCACCGGTCCAAAGGGCGTCCAGATCCGCCGCGCGGCAGCGGGCCAGCAGGCCCAGCCATGCTTTGCGGGCTGCGTTCGGGTCGATCGTTTCATTCATGTAGACACCTTGCCGATTTGTCTAGTTTACTATACAACTAGACAAATATATCCGCGATTCTGTTCCGTTCCGCAATCCCCAGCTTTGTGAAGATTTGGTGACACCCATGGCCCGCACCCCGATCTGGCAATCCATCGCCGCCCATCTGCGCGATGAAATCACCGCAGGGCAGTTCGCCCAAGGCGACAAGCTGCCGACCGAGGCGGCGCTGTCCGCGCGCTTTGGCGTCAACCGTCACACGGTGCGCCACGCGCTGGGAGCGCTGGCCGAGGAGGGCGTGGTCTATGCAAGGCGCGGCGCGGGTGTGTTCGTGACGCAGGTGCCGACGGATTATCCCATCGGCAAGCGCGTGCGCTTTCACCAGAACCTGACGCTGGCGGGGCGGGTGCCTGCCAAGGAAATCCTGTCGCTGGAAACCCGCAGCGCCACGGCGGTCGAACGCAAGACCTTGGCGCTGGCCGAGGGGGATATGGTGCATGATTACGAGGGACTGTCGCTGGCCGATGACCAGCCTGTCGCCCTGTTTCGCAGTGTCTTTCCGGCGGCGCGGTTTCCTGATCTGCTGGCGGACCTGCAAGCGACACGCTCTGTCACGGCGGCGTTACAGCGTGGCGGCGTGGCAGATTACACCCGCGCCTCGACCCGGTTGAAGGCCAAGCTGGCCACGGCGACCCAAGCGCTGCACCTGCGCATCTCCGAGGGCGCACCGGTACTGCACACCACAGGCATCAACGTTGATGCAGGTGGCGTGCCGGTCGAGTTCGGGAATACCTGGTTCGCGGGGGACAGGATCACGCTGACGCTGGAGGGCGGGTAGGGGGATCAGTGGGGTCAGGTGGAGCAAGAAAGCTGTTGATGCTGAAGCGCGCAAGGGATGGATGTACCCAGCCCGAATGTATGTACCGGCTGCTATTCGCAATCGAGAAATTGGCACGATTTCGGAAGTCGCTCATATGTATCCGGCCTGTTGATCGGCTCGTGGGCCGTGGCCTTGATGGGGTTACGCACGCGCCGTGGTCTCATTAGCGGATAGGTCGATTTTGACCATTCGGGCTGTCAGACTCTGGGTGCGTATTTTCTCCGTTCCATGCTGTCCTCTCTTTCGCGAACTCCTTGGTGACCGTGGAAGACGTCAGATCGCTTCCATGGCCGCGTCTCTTGGTGCGTCGAACTGGGTGCCGTGGCGCAGAAGGCTCCAGGCGGTTCGTGCGAGTTTGTTGGCAAGCGCGATGGCCGCCTTGTTTCTGGGCATACGCGCCACCGCCTCGGTCAGCCACGGGCCAAAGCTGAAGTCGGACCAGCGGTGCGGGCGCATCATGATCACTTTAGCCGCCTGCACGAACAGCATCCTCAGGTAGCGACTGCCGCGCTTGGTGATCCGTCCGAGGATCGTTCGCCCGCCGGTGCTGAATTGTCGGGGCACCAGACCAACCCAGGCTGCAAAATCGCGCCCCCTGTCGAACGCCTCACCTTTGCCGACTGCCGCGACCATCGCCGTCGAGATCATTGGCCCGATGCCGGGTATCGTCATGATGTTGGCGCAGTTCTCTTCCGTGCGGCTGATCTCTTCGATCTCGCCGGAGACGTCCCCGATCCGTTTGTCCAGCCAGAGCCAGTCGCCGTAAAGCCCGATCAGGATGCCACGCATTCGAGGTGAGATCTCATCCCGACGCTGTTCGAGGATCGTTTCGAAGGAATTCTTCAGCGCCCGCAGCCCCGACCTGACGGTGATCCCCTGCTCGATCAGGAAGGCCCGGATCTGGTTGATGGTGGCCGTGCGCCGCGAAACCAGCCGTGCCCGGACCCGGTGCAGGGCCTGAAGGTCGAGCTGATCTTGGTCCTTTTCTGAAACGGTCCGAAGGTTGGGTCGCAACGCAGCTTCTGCGATCGCCTCCGCGTCGTTGTAATCGTTCTTCTGGCCCTTGTTGAACGGCTTCACGTAAATTGCCGGTATGATCCGCGGCTCGAACCCCATGCTCCGCAGCGTTCGGCTGACAAAATGGGCGCTGAGGCAAGCCTCCATTCCCACGATGCAGCGTGGGAGTTGCTCGAAAGTGGCATTCAGAGCCAAGCGCTTGATCTGCTTTCGGATGACCAGTTGGCCGGACCGGTCGAATCCGACCAGGTGAAACGTATCCTTCCCGATGTCGATCCCGACGACGGCAAGGTCTTCCAAACTTCCTGTCTTCTTTGCACACATGGCTACTTCTCCTTGTTGCGCGGTTGATCCCAGTTAAAGATAACCCAACGTTGGGGGAAGCAGCCGGCACATCCCATTAGCGGATCCACAGCCCTCGGCTCGAAATTTGCGATAGCTGACCTTCACCGCGCGGGTCGCGAACTGGTAAGATGCGGACTTTGCTGCCGTTCGCTGCGGCTGCACCAATGTCCGCATCTCACCACGCCGTTCATGTTTGAGCGGTCAAGTTGAGATCGTTGCATAAGGTCTCCGAGTTGATCAAAATCAGCCTCACAAATAAATTGAAAACTAACAAAGCTGGTTGAAGCCATAATCCATGAAAAAAATTCTTATGATTGCCGTAGCCGCATTCGTCATCTCAACCATGTCGGCACAAGCATGTAGGATGGCTACCGCCCTAAACATTGAAGATGTCTCATTTGCCGACGTCGTTGTTATCGGGACCGTCGAGAATTATGAGATAGTAAGAGATGTGGCCTTTCGCGAAGGAATGCTCTCAAATCCAGACCTGTCCGACAACCTTCGAGAATTGTACTCAGACCCAAACCAATCACTCCTAGGTGATTATGCACGATTTGAAGTGCTGGTTAGTGAGACAATCGTCGGAGGCGTTCCTCAGCGCTTCATGGCTACTTGGGATAATTCGACTTTTGGGGAGCCCGCATCGTTGTCCACCGAGCAACTTCTCATGGCATTTAGATATGCGCAAACGCCAATGCCGCCCCTACAAGGGCCAAGTGCAACAGTATTGCCGAATCCGGAGCCGCAACTACTGACAATCTTGCAGGCTCCGTGTGCTCCACCGTTCTTGTTTAGTAGCTCATCTGAGGCTGCCCAAAATGTTAGGGAAATCCTAGAGGTGAACCCTTAGCAACTCGGCCTTTGCAAGGGTTCCATTCTATCAATTCCCTCAAAGAACAAACAGTTCCAACGCCTTTTGTGATCAAGGCTGTTGAAAGTGGCGACGCTTAGTTGCCATTCGCTGCACTGCAAAAGACAGTCAACATGGGCTCACAGCCGCCGTTCGCCGCACTCTACACGAATGGCCGCTGTCGGGAAATGGCACAGACTTTGCAAACTCCACTTCCTGCGCATTGCGGTGTTCGTCTATGACGCAGCATACCACCGCCTTTCGCCCCGGTTGCATTCGCTCGGATGACGGGTTCGGTCCGGAAATGTGGTTCACAAAGGGCTCCCCCAATTGATCAGCATTTCCTCAACGGCATGTTGTGTTTCAAGCCTTGGCTGCACTGCCGAAGACCAGCCCGACTGCCCGTTGTGGGGTCAGGATGCTTTGAGCGTGACAGGCGGCGCGGCTTCTTGGGGGTGGCCTTGCGGTTATTCGTCCAGAAATGCCACCTGTTGCGCTCGCATCGCAAAGATATCCTTGTCGTCCACGATCTCGACATCGTCCAGACATACGATCTGGTCACGTTTCAGGGGGCGTTTCAGTTTGATGTGGTGCGCCAGACCGATCGGCAGGGCGTTCAGGCGGTGGGACTGGCGGGCGGGGATCGCTTTGGCCCAGACTTTGAAGCCGCCTTCGCCGTCCAGATAATCACCGGCGGCAAAGTCGCCCTTGGATGTGGCCACCGCATCGCCGCGCCAGCGGGTGGATGATCCTGTGGCCTCGCCGCGCAAACAGGCCGACAGCACCGAAACGGATGTTTCCAGCCCGATCAGGTGAAAGGGGCGCCACATCGAGCCGTACCAGCCTGTGGGATCTGTCAGCAGGCCGTATTGCTGGAAACAGGCGCGGGTGTAGTCGTCGGGCGCGCGAAAGGTCACGAACATGCCGTATTGGATGTTGTTCAGCACCACGCGCCCGTCGGGTTCGCGGCTGGATGCGATGTCGACCAGCCCCGGTTTGGCCAGCCTGCCGCCTTCGCTTTCGGGGCGGAACACTGTCGCCAGATCGTGCAGCCCTGCGGGATGGAAGGCCAGCCCGTCGTCCGGACAATCAAGGCCGGTGGCATTGGCGACAGCGGCCATTTCGATGGCGGCCTTGGTCCCGTCGGTGAACGAATTGTACATCTTGGGGTTAAAGTCGCCTGCGGCCACTTCTTCGTCGCTCCATCCGAAAAAGTCCCAGACCGTGTCGGGGGTAGAATAGCGGTAGGGCGGGGCAAAGTTCATGCCCTTGCCTGCGGCACACAGTTCGAATCCGCAGGCGTGGACCCAATCGACCAACTCGCAGATAGCGGCGGGCTGGTCGCCATAGGCCATGGAATAGACCACGCCCTGCTGCGCTGCGCGGTGTGCCAGAACGGCGCCGCATAGAACGTCGGCTTCGACGTTGACCATAATCACATGCTTGCCCGCGTCGATGGCGGCCAGCGCGTGACGGGTGCCTGCCAGCGGGTGGCCGGTTGCTTCGAGGATACATTCGATATCACCGCAGGCCAGCAGGTCTGCGACATCGTCGGTGATGCAGGTGGTGCCGTCGCGCACTGCACCGGCCATGCTGGTGGCGGCGTATCGCTCGGGGGACCAGCCGGTGCGCTCGAACGATCCGCGGGCTTTGTCCACGTCCAGATCGGCGACACCGACCACATGATAGCCGTCGATAAACCGCGCTTGTGCAAGGATCATCGAGCCGAATTTTCCTGCGCCGATCAGGCCGACGCGCACGGGGCGGCCCGCGTCGCGGCGTGCGGCAAGAAGCGATGACAGGTTCATGATGTGTCCTTTCGGTTATGTGTCCGGGGGACGCTAACACGGGGTGCGCGTGACAACATTGAAGCTGTGCTTACCGTGCAGTTAAGAATTTTTAATTGTTTAGCGGGCTGCCCCGATGCCATCTGGTGCCTGAACCAAAGGGGGAGGAGACAGCCATGAACACGGGCACAGCCAAGCATGGATCGAACGTCAGTCTGGCACGGCGCGCATGGGCGATCCGGCGCAACGCGTTGCGCATGGGCGAGGTGCAGGGGCAGGGATATATCGGACAGGCGCTGGGTGTGGCGGATGTGCTGGCGGTGTCCTATTTCCACGCGCTCAGCTATCGCCCCGACGACCCCGAATGGGAAGGGCGCGACCGCTTTCTGCTGTCGATCGGACACTATGCCATCGCGCTGTATTCCGCGATGATCGAGGCAGGTATCCTGCCAGAGAACGAACTGGAAACTTATGGCATGGACGACAGCCGGATGCCGATGTCGGGCATGGCCGCCTATACGCCGGGGATGGAGATCACCGGCGGATCGCTTGGACATGGCTTGGGCATTGCGGTGGGCATGGCGCTGGGGCTGAAGCGTAAAAAGAACCCAGCCTTTGTCTATAACATGCTGTCCGACGGCGAACTGGGCGAAGGATCGACCTGGGAGGCGGTGATGTCTGCCGTGCAGTGGAAACTGGACAACCTGATCGCCATTGTCGATTTCAACAACCAGCAGGCCGACGGACCGACGCGCTCGGCACTGGCGCAGGTGCCCGAGGCGGCGAAATGGCAGGCATTTGGCTGGTATGCGCAAGAGGTCGACGGTAACGATCTGGACGCGGTCGTAGCAGCCTTTGACGCGGCACGGGGCCACGATGGCGCGCAGCCCCGCGTCATCATCTGCAACACCACCATGTGCAAGGGCATTCCGTTTCTGGAAAGCCGTGAGATCACCCATTTTGTACGGGTTGAGCCCGAGGAATGGGCCAAAGCCTTGGAGATTCTGGACGGGGAGAAACCACAATGAAGCCGCAGGAACTGTCGCGCCGCCAGTCGAAATACACCGCCCGCACCGCGCCCGAGGGCGAACGCGTGGCCACATCCGCCATGATCGCGTCGCTGGATGCCGAAGGACGCGACACCATAGCCGCCCCCTTTGGTCACGCACTGGTGGATCTGGCCAAAACCCGCGAAGACATTGTGGGGTTGACGGCGGATCTGTCAAAATACACCGACCTGCATATTTTTGCCAAAGCGTACCCCGACCGGTTTTACCAGATGGGTATGGCCGAGGCGGTGATGATAAGCGCCGCCGCCGGACTGGCACGCGAGGGGTTCACGCCCTTTGCCACCACCTATGCGGTGTTTGCGTCGCGCCGCGCCTATGATTTCATCATCATGGCGATTGCCGAAGAAAACCTGCCGGTCAAGATTGTCTGCGCCCTGCCCGGACTGACCACAGGCTATGGCCCCAGCCATCAGGCGACCGAGGATCTGGCGATCATGCGCGGGATGCCCAACCTGACCATCATTGATCCGTGCGATGCGGTCGAGATCGATCAGGCCACGCGCGTCATCGCCGACACGCCGGGGCCGGTCTATATGCGGCTGCTGCGGGGGCAGGTGCCGGACGTGCTGGGCGAATATGGCTATCAGTTCAAGCTGGGCCGCGCGCAGATGATCCGCGACGGGCGTGATGTGCTGTTTGTGTCGTCGGGGCTGATGACCATGCGCACGCTGGACGCGGCCAAAGCGCTGCAAAAGGACGGTGTCGATTGCGCGGTGCTGCATGTGCCGACGATCAAGCCGCTGGATGTCCAGACCATCATCGCCGAGGCGTCAAAGGGCGGGCGGCTGGTGGTCACGGCCGAGAACCATTCGGTCACCGGCGGTCTGGGCGAGGCAGTGGCCGCGACCCTGATGCGGGCGGGGGTGCATGTGCCCTTCCGCCAGATCGGTCTGCCGGATGCGTTTCTGGATGCGGGGGCGCTGCCCACGTTGCACGACCAATACGGTATTTCGGTCAGCGCGGTTACGGCTGCGGTGAAATCATGGCTTTGAGGGGAATAAGATGAAACTTCTGGATGGAATGACGGCGATCATCACCGGTGCTGCCAGTCCGCGCGGGTTGGGCAAGGCCACGGCGCGGCTGTTTGCGCAGCATGGCGCGCGGGTGGCGATACTGGATCTGGATGCGGACGAGGCGGCAGAGGCCGCAGCGGACCTGCCGGGGCAGGGGCACACCTGGGGCGTGTGCGATGTGACCGACAAGGTGGCTTGCGAGACCGTGGCGGCGGATATTATTGCGCAGTGGGGGCAGGTGGATATTCTGGTGAACAACGCCGGTATCACCCAGCCGCTGAAGCTGATGGAGATTGCGCCGCACAACTACGACGCGGTGCTGGACGTGAACCTGCGCGGCACCTTGTATATGTCCCAAGCGGTGATCCCGCATATGCGGACGCGCGGGCAAGGCAGCATCATCAACCTGTCGTCGGTGTCGGCCCAGCGGGGCGGCGGCATCTTTGGCGGGCCGCATTATTCCGCCGCAAAAGCGGGGATACTGGGGCTGACCAAGGCGATGGCCCGCGAACTGGCACCCGCAGGCGTGCGGTCAAACGCGATCTGTCCGGGGTTCATCGCCACGGACATCACCGCAGGCAAACTGACCGACGAGATGCGCGCGCAAGTGCTGGAGGGTATCCCGATGGGCCGCGCAGGCACAGCGGACGACGTAGCGGGCTGTGCGTTGTTTCTGGCATCCAGCCTGTCGGCCTATGTGACGGGGACCGAAGTGGACGTGAATGGCGGTTCGCTGATCCATTAGGGGATTTGAATCTGGGAGTTTCACGGGCACGCCGAAACGTTCCGGGGGAAAACCGCAGCGAGGGTCCGATTTGAACCCGCTGCGATCTGTCTAACCGTAGTGTCGATAGACTAGATCTGAGGGATCAGGCCGTTGCGCGTTCGCATCCAGCGTCGCACCGAGCCTTTCCGCCAACCGAGCTGATCGAGCGTTTTCAGGGTCGATGTAACTCACCAGCGTCGTGAGGTGCCTGACGTCTCGACACCAGGTCCGGAGGGCGGTTGCAGCTTCGTATGCGACGCCGCGACCCTCCGCCTCAGGATAGAGTAGCCAGCCCAGTTCCCATTCTGGGAAGAGCGGCCCTGAATTGATTCCAACTTGTCCGAGGCATTCGCCGTCGGCAGTGTTCTCAATCATAAGACCACCGCACCCGAACAGGCTCCATTGAGCGTGATCGGAACAAAACATTCCCCAAGCACCGGCGAGGGAGAAAGGCCCACCCATGTAGATTGATCGGTCTGAAGTCATAACACGATGATAGCCGGTCCAGTCTTCTGCTCGCATAGGCCGCAAGGTCAGGCGGGGGGTCTTAAGCGTAGGAATCACAGTCATAGGTAGCCCTTTTTGTCATGCTTAGGATATCCTCATCACAGATCAATGTCGGCTTCGTTCTGCACAACAGCCATAGTCTACCTGCAAACTCAGGGTCGTTTCGGCGTGGGGTTGGCAGGAGGATTCGGCCTTCCAACTTCGGTGGATGTCACTGGTATTGCCCCCTAAAGCGGGCGTTGCTGCCATGCCGCTTGCGGGATGATGTCTTCGACTTGCATCCCGTGGAGCGCCATCAGAGCGGCCATATCGTTTGCGTGGGCTGCGGCCTGCGCCTCGGCCCAGCCCAGAAAAACCTGAATGGGGCGGCGTTTGACAAAACGTGCGGGGCAGCGGGCCCAATGGGCGGGGAAGCGCAGCACCGGCAGATGCGGGCAGACCGGCACCAGTTGCCCCGCCTGCATTTCTGCCGTGGCCAGCGCCATTGATTCCAGCACAACGCCCGCACCGTCCAGTGCAAGCTGGATCGCCATCGACGAGCGGTCCATCAGCACGGTCTTGCGGTTGTTGGCCCCCGTCACGTCATTGTGCCACAGCCAGAAATCCCATTGCACATGCGCGCGCGGGCTGTCGATCAGGCGGGCGTGCGACAGCGGGTCGCCGGCGGGCAGGCTGGCCAGATAATCGGGATGCGCCAGCGGCAGGATGTGATCGTGAACCAGCGGTTTGCACCACAGCCCCGGCCAGTCGCCGGTGCCATAGCGGATGTCCATGTCCATGATCTCGCGGTCGAAATCGGTGGGGTCGGGGGCGGCATCCACGCGCAGATCCCAGTCGGGATAGCGTGTCAGAAAATCGGCCAGACGTGGCCCCAGCCAGCGCACGCCAAAGCTGGGCGAGACGCGCAGGTTCAGCCGGTGCGAGGTGCGGGTGCGGCCCAGATTGGTCTGCGCGTCGGTCAGCATCCGCAGGGCGGTGCCTGCGGTCTGGGCCAGCAATTCGCCCTCCAGTGTCAGGCTGAGCACGCGGCCGGTGCGGCGGAACAATTTGACGCCCAACTGCTGTTCCAGCAGTTTGATCTGCTGGCTGACGGCAGAGGGCGAGACGGACATTTCCTCGGCGGCGCGGGCCAGACTGCCGCGCCGTGCCACGGCTTCGAAATAGGGGAGCGCGTGCAGGTTGGGGGCGCGGCTCATGGTGGCCGCGCTCGGTCCGGGCCTGTGTCGGTGGAGGTGTTGGCGTCCAGTTCTTGCCGGATCACGTCGATGATGTCTTCGCCCAGATTGTCGAGATGCACGCCAATGGCTGCGCGAATCTTGTCGGGATCATGGGCGCGTAGGGCCGTAACGATGTCGCGGTGGTGTGAAATCACCCGCTCGCGGTTGCGCCGTTTGACCGCTGCCAGAAATCGTGAACGCCAGAGCCGCGCCAGAAAGGTGCGATGAATCTCGGCCAGCGGTGCATTGTGCGAGGCCCGCGCGATGGCCGAATGAAAGCTCATGTCGATCTCGAACAGGTCCAGCGGGTCTGCGGTGTCAAACAGGTCTGCCATCTGGTCGACGATCTGTTCGATCTCGACGATGTCTTCTTCGGTGGCCCGGTGGCACGCCAGTTCGCCCGACAGCTTTTCCACAGCCAGCAACACTTCGACCTCGTCCGAGACCTGTTTGATCGAGGGGATCGACACGATCGGGCTGCGGGCGGGGCGCAGGTCGACCAGACCTTCTTTGGCCAGAATTCGCACCGCTTCGCGCAGCGGTGTGCGGCTTACGCCCATCTCGGTTGCGTTGTCGCGTTCTTTGATGCTGGCGCCGGGTGCAAGCTTGCCGCGCAAGATATTGCGGCGCAGCTGGTTCGCGATCTGCTCGGACAGTGGGTTTTCCGTCATGCTGTGTCCATCAAGAGGGGAGACCAAAGGGGGTACCGTAAGCCATACGGGCAGGTCTTGTTCGGAATTTGGTATACCGAAATCTGTTGATTGTCGATATGCGACTCGCTAGGGTCGCTCAAGATGGTATACCATCTTAGCCAACTTCTGGTTGTAAGATGTTGGAATGAAAAAGCGGGCGGCGTAAATGTCGCTTAGGGAGGAAAGACACTATGAAACTCAAGACACTTTTGATGTCGACTGCGGCGGCTGCCATGGTTGCCGGCACTGCATTTGCCGAGGATGTGACACTGCGCATCCAGACCCACTATGCGACCGAACATCCCACAGGCAAGCTGCTGGCCCAATGGATCGACGATGTACAGACCATGTCCGATGGCGGCATCACGGTTGAAATGTTCTATTCTTCTTCGGTGGTTGCGACCACCGAGACATGGGACGCCGCAATCAACGGCATCCTTGACTGCGACGCGACGGGCGGCGCCTATCAGACCGGCAAGAACCCTGCGTTCCAGTTCGTCGGTGACATCATGGGCGGCTATGACACGCCTTGGCAGCAGTACAGCTGGCTGTATTACGGTGACGGCTATGCCGCCGCACAAGAGCTTTATAACGCACAGGGTATGCAGCTGATCGGCTGGTCGATTTACGGTCAGGAATCACTGTCTTCGTCCAAGCCGCTGGCAGGCTTTGAGGACATCAAAGGCTGGAAATTCCGTTCGCCTCCCGGCATGGAGACCGAAATTTTCCAAGAGTTGGGCGCATCGCCCATCGTGATGGATTTCACCGAAATCTTTACCGCGCTTGAAACAGGTATCATCGACGGTGCCGACGCATCCGGTCTGGCCAACAACGTGGGCCTTGGACTTTATGACATCGTGAAACACGCCACCTATCCCGGCTTTCACTCGATGCCGTCGGACCATCTGGCGTGTAATCAGGACGTTTGGGATGGTTTGACCGAGCAGCAGCGTCGCATCATAGACACCGCATGGCAAAAGTTGTCGTTCCAGGTTGCCCTGGCCAACGAAAAAGCCAACGCCGAAGCCGCCGCCGCGCTGCAGGAACAGGGTGTGACACTGTATGACTGGTCGCCCGAAGATCGCGCCGAGTTCCGTCGCGCAGCCCAGGTTGCATGGGACGACTGGGGCACACGTTCGCCCGAGGCAGCCGCATTGCTGGAAAGCCACAAGACCTACCTCAAGCAGTTGGGTCTGCTGAGCGGAGAGTGATCTGATACAAGACGAACGTCTGACGTCAACACCGAAGGCGGGCCTGATTGGCCCGCCTTCTTTCACCGGATTGTAGACGTCCGGGAACACCATGTGGGGAGACAGGTGATGCAGGGAAATTCGCTTTGGCTGGGCCGGATGCGCGCGCCAATCAAAACGGCGATGATGGGGTTCGTAGGGCTGACGGTTGTGCTTTATGTGCTGCTGATCGGGCAACGGCTGTTTTTGGAAGAATCCTACGGGATGTACGAGATGATCCGACCCGCAGGCAGGCCGCTGGTGCAGGTGATGCTGGTCAGTCTGATCGCGGCGCTTGTATTTGCCTCGCTGTTTTTGTCGGACACCAGGGGTGCGATTGAAACATCCCCCGACGGGTTCTTTGATCTGGTGTCGGTGGTGCTGGGGCGACTGGCGATGATCATGACGACCTTTGTGGTGCTGGTCATGTTCTACGAGGTCGTGTCGCGCTATGTGTTTGCCAGTCCGACGCTGTGGGCGAACGAGCTTTCACTTTGGATCGCGGCCTTTGTGTTCTTGCTGTCGGGGCTGTATGCCATGCAGCAGCGCAGCCACATCCGCATCTACATTATCTACAACATGATGCCCCGCTGGGCGCGAAAGGCGTCTGACACGGTTTCGGTTCTGCTGATCGTGGGCTTTACCTTTGCGTTGGTCTGGGGCGGCTACACGGATGCCTCCAAGCGGTTCTTGCGGATGGAAACATTCGGCACAGCATGGGATCCGCCAATTCCGGGCACCATTAAGCCCGCCATTTTGCTGCTGATTGTCATTGTGGCCATTCAGGCCGTGTCGAATCTGATTGCCGATTGGCACAAAGATCCAGAAGCACACACCCCTATGGATGAGATCGACGAGACAGAGATCGAAAACATTCGCCGCACGTTGAAAGAGGACTGATACTATGGTCGATATCGGCACCCTTTCCCTGATCATTCTGCTGGCGATGTTTGCGCTGCTGGCGATTGGTATGCCTTTGGGCTTTGCCTCGGCCTTTCTGGCTGTTGTGACGCTTGCTTTGAAATTCCCGCCCGACCTGTTGTTCGGCACCTTCGGGCGTGGCCCGTTGTCGGTGCTGGGGCAGGCGGTGTACCGGCAGATGACGAACTATGTTCTTATCTCCGTGCCGTTATTTATCTTTATGGCGGCGATGCTGGAACGATCTGGCATTGCGCGGGATATGTATTCGTCGCTGAACGTCTGGCTGAGTCAGGTGCGCGGCGGCATCGCCATTGTGACGTCAATCATGGCGGTCATCATGGCGGCGATGTCGGGAATCATCGGCGGTGAAGTCGTGTTGCTGGGGCTGATCGCGTTGCCGCAGATGTTGCGGCTGGGCTATGACCGCAACCTTGCCATCGGCACGATCTGTGCGTCCGGATCATTGGGTACGATGATCCCGCCGTCGATCGTTCTGATCTTTTACGGTCTGGTGACCGAAACCAGCATCAAGGCGCTGTTCACCGCGTCGTTCCTGCCGGGGTTCATGCTGGCGATGTTTTTCCTGATCTACATCGTGGTGCGTACCCAGGTGAACCCGTCGCTGGCACCTTTGCCTGCGCCCGTACCGGGCGAGCCTAAAGGCCGCGACAAGGGGCTGATGTTCCTTGGCTTCCTGTCGCGTTTCACTCTGTGGCTGGCTGGTGTCCTGATGGTGCGGGCGCTGTTCTTTACTGTCACCGGCGAAAACACAATCCGCGAAGGTCTGGACCCGATCCCCTTGGGCATGGTTTCGGACATTCCGTGGATTGCTGCGACATTCGCGCTGGCGCTGGTTCTGATCTTCTTTGTGGTGGGCCGCGAGCGTACCAACAAAGGGTGGGCAATGGGCAAGGGTCTGATTGCGCCGATTGTCGTGATCGGGGTTGTTCTGGGGTCGATCTATGGCGGCATCACGGGCATCACCGAAGCGGCTGGCATGGGCGTAATCGCCGTGTTCGTGATCGGGATGCTGCGCCGCGAAATGACCTTTGACATCGTCTGGGACAGTCTGATCCGCACGTTGAAATCTACGGGCACCATCATCTGGGTGACCATCGGTGCGGCTGCACTGGCGGCAGCCTATACACTGGTGGGGGGGCCGACTTATGTGGCCAACCTGATCGTGGGTGCGGACATGCCGACAATGGGCATCATTCTGGTTATGATGGTCGTGTTCCTGATCATGGGGATGTTCATGGACTGGGTTGGCATCGTGTTGCTGATCATGCCGGTGTTCCTGCCCATCGTGATGCGTCTGCCAGCCGAGGAAATCGGATTTTTGGGCAGTGTCGATGCACGCTATATCCCGATCTGGTTCGGTGTGGTGTTCTGTATGAACATGCAGGTCAGTTTCCTGTCGCCCCCCTTTGGGCCGGCAGCGTTCTATCTGAAATCCGTGGCTCCGCCCGAGATTTCGCTGACCGACATCTTCCGTGGCTTCCTGCCGTTCATTGCGCTGCAATTGCTGGCTTTGTCGGTGCTGCTGGCATGGCCGCCGATCGTCACGATCTTCCTCTGACCCAAAGGGGCGCGGCATTTGTTGCCGCGCCCTGACCACACAGGAGAAACCCATGTGGTTGATCGCAAGCCTGCTACGAAGCGTCAGTGACCAGTGCATGTTGTCTGATGCCTGAACCTGTTGCTTTATGTGTGATCGGCGGTGGTGCCATCGGCCAACGTCATATTAGCTGTGCGCTGGCGTCGCAGGCCGTGGCACTGACCTCGGTGGTCGAGCCACATGCCCCGCAGGCTGCCCGTCTGGCAGCCCGAGGGGTGACAGTGGTGCCCGAGCTGAGTGCCGTGCCTGATCACACCCGCGCTGCCATTGTCGCCACGCCTACCGCAAACCACGCGGCCACCGCGCTGGCCTGTCTGGAGCGTGGCTGGGCGGTGCTGGTGGAGAAACCGATCACGGCCAGCTATGCCGAAGCCGTCGCGCTATGCGATCGCGCCGAAGCCTTGGGCCTGCCGCTGATGGCAGGCCACCACCGCCGCTGTCACCCTTTCGTGGGCGCGGCGCGCATGCGTCTTGCTGCTTTGGGCGATCTGGTAGCGGTGCAGGGCATCTGGTCCTTGCGCAAACATGACAGCTATTTTGATCCCGCTTGGCGGCGCAGTGCGGGGGCGGGGCCGGTGCTGACCAACCTCAGCCACGAGATCGACCTGCTGCATTGCATCGTGGGGCCGATCACCCAAGTGACGGCTATGACCGCCAACGCGGTGCGCGGGTTCGAGGTCGAGGATACCGCAGCGCTGGCGTTTCGCTTTGCGAATGGCGCGTTGGGGTCGTTCGTCCTGTCGGACGCGGGTGCATCGCCTTGGGCGTTTGAGGCAGCGACCGGCGAAAACCCCGATATTGCCGTGCGCGGCGATGATCCGGTGCGGCTGATCGGGACCAAAGGCGCGATGGGCTTTCCATCGTTACAATCTTGGGCAGCAACGGGAGAAACACCGCCCGATTGGCACAGCCCTCTGGACCTCTGTGCTGGTCCGTCCTACCCAGCAGTGGACGGTATCGCCGCCCAGATCGACCGCTTTGCCGCAGTGGTGGCAGGCGGGACCGATCCGATCCTTGCCACGGGGCGCGACGGGGTGCGTGCCATTGCCGTTCTGGACGCCGTTGCAGCGTCGGCACGGTCCGGGCGCACAACCGACGTAGAGGGACTTTGAATGCCGCATATCGTACAGCCACGCGAGGAACGCACAGCAATGGGGCTGGCGGCAATGGCAGGTGCCGTGCTGTTCTTTACCCTGATCGACAGTTCGGCCAAATGGCTGGTGCTGGCGGGACTGCCCGCACTTCAGGTGGTGTTTGTGCGCTATGCTGTTCACTTTCTGCTGGCACTGGCGGTGTTCCTGCCCCGCGAGGGCCGCGAGGCACTGGTGTCGATGGCGCCGGGCAGGCAGATTTTGCGGTCGGCGTTTTTGTTGGGCAGCACGGCGCTGAATTTTAACGCGCTTTATTATCTGCCGATCACTGTGACCACGACGATCATGTTTGCCGGACCCATCGTGGTGACGCTGTTGGCGATCCCGCTGTTGGGCGAACGGGTGGGCAGGCACCGCATCATCGCGGTCTGCGTCGGCTTTGTCGGTGTGCTGGTGGTGATGCAGCCGTGGGGGGCCGAATTTCACCCCGCGATGTTCCTGAACCTTGGCGCGCTGATCTGTGCGTCGCTGTATTTTCTGATGACGCGCCTGCTGGCAGGGATTGAAAGTAACGCCACCAGCCAGACGTGGTCTTCGGGGTTGGCGACGCTGTGCATTGCGCCTTTTGCCCTATCGTCGTGGATGTGGCCACAAGCGCCTGCCGACTGGGTGTTTTTCCTGCTGGTGGGTGTGTTTGGCGGCACCGGACATATTCTGGCCACTTGGGCGCACCGGATGGCCGATGCGTCAATTCTGGCGCCGGTGGTTTACATCCAGATCGTTCTGGCCGCCATTGCAGGCATCGTGTTTTTCAACCAATGGCCGACAATCTGGACGCTGGGCGGCGGGCTGATCATCATCGGCGCCGGTTTCTACATTTGGCAGCGCGAGCGGATTTTGGGCAAGCGCGCAGCGATCGATAAGGCGGCAAACATCGCACCGCATTGATTTTACAAGGGAGAACGAGAATGGGCAGACTGGAAGGCAAACGTGCATTGATCACCGCCGCAGGGCAGGGGATTGGCCGTGCAAGCGCATTGGCAATGGCCGCCGAGGGGGCGCAGGTTTTTGCCACCGACATCAGCGCCGAGGCACTGGCCGCGCTGAAAGGTGACGGCATCGAGACGATGGTGCTGGACGCCCGCGACACCGACAGCGTGAACGCAGGCGTGGCCAAGGCGCAGCCCGATGTGTTGTTCAACTGCGCGGGCTTTGTGCATCACGGCACGGTTCTGGACGCGGGCGACGACGAATGGGACTTTGCCTTTGATCTGAACGTGCGGGCGATGTTCCGCACCATCCGCGCCGCCCTTCCGGGCATGGTCGAACGCAAATCGGGGGCAATTGTGAATATGTCTTCGGCCTGCTCGTCGATCATCGGAGCGCCGAACCGGTTCATCTATGGCACCACCAAGGCGGCTGTGATCGGGCTGACCAAATCGGTGGCGGTGGATTACATCAAGTCGGGCATTCGCTGCAATTGTATCTGCCCCGGCACCGTCGAAAGTCCCAGCTGGCACGATCGTGTGAAAGCATTGGGCGAAGAAATGGGCAGCTACGAGGCGGCCTTGGAAGCGTTTGTGTCGCGCCAGCCGATGGGTCGCGTAGCCAAGGCCGAAGAGATTGCCGCGCTGGTCGTGTACCTGAGCAGCGACGAAAGCGGATTTACCACCGGACAACCGCATGTGATCGACGGCGGCTGGTCGGGTTAACACTACAACATCAAGAAGAAGGACAAATTTATGAAACTGCTACGTTATGGTGATGCGGGCGCTGAAAAGCCGGGGATGCTGGATGCGGATGGCACGCTGCGCGATCTGTCCGGTGTCGTGGGCGACATTGCGGGCGATGTGCTGTCGGATGCGGGGCTGGCCAAGCTGCGCGCACTGGACCCTGCCAGCCTGCCCGTGGTCGATGGCAATCCGCGCCTTGGCCCCTGCGTGGGCAACATTGGCAAATTCTGTTGCATCGGTCTGAACTATTCCGACCACGCCGCCGAAACCGGTGCCGCGATCCCCGAACATCCGATCCTGTTCATGAAGGCCAACAGCGCCATCGTCGGCCCTAACGACATGGTGATGAAGCCGCGCGGCTCGACCCACACGGATTGGGAGGTCGAGCTGGGCGTGATCATCGGCAAGGCCGCAAAATACGTCTCGAAAGAGGACGCGCTGGACTATGTGGCGGGGTATTGCGTCATCAACGACGTGTCCGAACGGCATTATCAGACGCAACTGACCGGCCAATGGACCAAGGGCAAAAGCTGTGACACATTCGGCCCCGCCGGCCCGTGGCTGGTAACCCGCGACGAGGTGGAAGACCCGCAGGAATTGGCGATGTATCTGGATGTGAACGGCAAGCGGATGCAGACCGGAAACACCAACACGATGATTTTCACCGTGGCCGAGATTATCGAACATCTCAGCGGGTTGTTCACCTTGCAGCCGGGTGATGTGATTTCGACCGGCACACCTCCGGGTGTGGGCATGGGGATCAAACCCGAGCCTGTCTATCTGGAAAAAGGCGATGTGATGGAACTGGGCATCGACGGTCTGGGCGTGCAACGTCAAGAAGTCGGGCAGGACGCCTGACCGGATCTGCGGTGTATGAAACGGCCCCGCGTGTTGCTGCATGCGGGGCCGTTTTGGGTTTAAATCTCGATGATTGCACCCTTGTGGCCGATCACCCGCGCGGCCAGATCGTGGCCAGCCTGCAAGGCTGCGGCTTGTCCACTGCCGCGGGCGCGCTCGAACAGATAGCCTGCGTTAAAGCTGTCACCGGCGGCGGTGGTGTCGACGACTTCAGTCGCGGGGGTGAAGGTGATGCCAGAGGTGCTGCGCGTCAGATCAAACGGCCCCGCGGGTCCGCGTTTGAGCGCGCCGTCGGTCAGGCCAGCGGCATCCAGACGGGCCAGAACCGCGTCTTCGGTGGTGTCGCCATGAATGGCCATTTCGTCATCGACAGAGGGCACCGCAATGTCCGTGACAGTCCACATGGCATTGTTCACATCAATCGCGGTTTGCGCGTTTTCCCAAAGACGCGGGCGGTGGTTGCTGTCATAGGCCACAAGCCCGCCGTTGCGGCGGTATGCGGCCAGCGCGTCGATCAGGCTGCTGCGCACGGGGGCGGGCAGGATCGCCAGCGTGATGCCCGACAGATAGGCCAGATCGAATTGCCCCAGCACATCCAGCCCGACGGTGCAGGGTGTGCTGAACAGGGTGCGCGCGGCACTTTCGGACCGCCAGTAGGTAAAGCTGCGTTCGCCCGTTGAGTCGGTGTCGATGGCGTAAAGCCCGATGTTGCGGTCGGCGCGGCGTTCGATGTGGGCCGTGTCGATGCCAAAGTGCTTCATATGCCCAACAACGCGTTGCGAGAACGTGTCCTGCCCCAGTGCAGTGACATAGGAAACGGTGCAATCGGACCCGCGCGCCAGTTGCGCCAGATAGACCGCGGTGTTGTAACTGTCGCCCGCGACGTTCAGCGTGGCATCGCCGGTCTGCTGGCTGACGATTTCGATCATGACTTCGCCAATACAGGCAATCTTGGAAAACGGCTTCATGGCACCTCGGATTGTGTCGCCGGTGAAGGCGTTGTTGCTCTTGGAAATGGTGGCGCTATCATAGCGGGTGAAGCGCCTGGGTAAAAGCGCAAGGAGGGGGTAAAACATGACAGTAATGGCGAAAATGACGGTATGGGTGCGGCTATGAACGGGCTTGCCGGATTTGACCTGAGCGGCAAGGTGGCGCTGGTGTCTGGATGCAAGCGTGGCATCGGCCGCGCGATGGCCGAAGCGCTGGCGGCTGCGGGGGCGGACATCATCGGCGTGTCCGCGACGTTGGAACCTGAAGGCAGTGCGGTGGCACAAGCGGTTGAAGGTCTGGGGCGCAGGTTCACGGCCTATCAATGCGATTTTACCGACCGCGCGCAGGTGCGGGCATTTGGCGCTGCGGTGGTGGCTGCGGGTGTGCCGGATATTCTGGTGAACAATGCGGGCACCATCCGCCGTGCGCCTGCGGCAGAGCATTCCGACGAGTGGTGGGACGAGGTGATCGAGGTCAATCTGTCGGCGCAGTTCGTGCTGTCAAAGATCATCGGTGGTGCGATGGTGGCGCGCGGGTCGGGCAAGATTATCTTCACCGCGTCGCTGCTGAGCTTTCAGGGCGGGTTTACGGTGCCGGGCTATGCCGCCAGCAAGGGCGGCATAGCGCAACTGACCAAGGCTCTGTCGAACGAATGGGCGGGGCAGGGCGTGACTGTGAACGCGATTGCGCCCGGTTATATCGCCACGGACAACACGCAGGCCTTGCAGGATGATGCCGAGCGCGCTGGTGCGATCTTGCAGCGGATTCCGCAAGGACGCTGGGGGCGGCCCGAGGATTTGGCCGGACCGGTGGTGTTTCTGGCCTCGGGGGCGTCGGATTATGTGAGCGGCGAGGTGCTGGTGGTCGACGGCGGCTGGATGGGCCGGTGATGCACCCGATCTGAAGGCCGCTGGCGCGACGGTTTTTCAAAGGGGGTGCTGGTCCCGGAGTATCAGAATTTTTCTCTTAAGATCAATTTATTAGGTGGATTCCCGCCGCTGGGCGATAACGGATCGCGGGGTGATAGGCGCACCGGTGTTGGTGTCGATCATTGCAGGCTTGATCGGTGCGCCGGTGTCGCGCGAGACCAGCGTGACGGATGAGCCGCCTTTGACGGGGACCGCGTCATTGGCCCAGTCAATCAGCGATACAAACACCGGATAAAGCGCCTTGCCCCGATCGGTCAGCCTGTACTCATAGCGCAGGGGTCGCTCTTGATAGGCCTCGCGGCGCAGCACGCCTGCGGCTTCGAGGGTGCGCAAGCGGTCGGCCAGAATGTGGCGGGTGATGCCCAGACGCTCTTGCATTTTGTCGAAGCGGCGGATGCCGAAGAAACATTCACGCACCACCAGCATGGTCCAGCGGTCGCCAATGACGGACAGGCCGCGGGCAACGGGGCAGGGGTCGGTTCCAAGATCATTCCATTTCATGTTTTGACTCTACACCAAGTTGACAGGTTCCGAAAGAGAACTTACTAGTTAGTTCTGATATAGAACTGACTTGCCTGTTTGCAAAGGAGCCTGCCATGATCGCCACCACTGTTACCCACAAGACCCGAAGCTATGACTATCCGATGCCCGCTTTTGATCCGGTCGCCGCGATGCAGATGTCGGGACTGGAGTATTTGCAGGCGCTGACTTCGGGCCGGATCGGGGCCGAACCTTCGATAGGGCCGACCGTGGGGATGCACATCCCACACGAGTTGGGCGAGGGGCGCGCGGTGGTCGATGCCACCCCAAGTGATTTCGTGTTGAACCCGATGGGCGGGGTCCACGGTGGTTTTGCTGCGACGGTGCTGGATTCGGCGTTGGGGCTTGCGATCCACACGATCTTGCAGGCGGGCGAGGGGTTCTCTACCGCCGAGTTGAAGGTCAACTATACCCGTGCGATGGGGCCGACTGCGGGGCGGATGCGGGCAACGGGTACGCTGATTCACCGTGGCCGGCAGATGGCCACCGCCGAGGCGCGGCTTGTGGGTGTTGAGGATGGCAAGCTTTATGCCCATGCAACGACCACCTGTTTCATCTTTTCGCTGCACAAAGGCTGAGCCCATGCCAGACACCGCCACCGCGCCCCTGCGTCCTGCGATGAACCTGCCCGACGCTACGGCGGCTGCGCGCGTCGCACGCACGCACAGGCTGTTGAACGGCCCCATCGGACCGACGCTGGCACGGCTGGCGGCCCCCAATGTGCTGGCGATGTTTGTCACATCGGTCACCAGCATTGCCGAAGCCTATTTTGCGGGGCGGATGGGGGTGAATGCGTTGGCTGGGCTGGCCTTGGTGTTCCCGCTGATGATGTTGACGCAAATGCTGGCGGCGGGTGCGATGGGCGGGGCCATCTCGGCAGCGGTTGCACGCGCGCTGGGGGGCGGGGATACGGCGCGCGCCAGCGGGCTGACGCTGGCGGCATGGATCATCGGTGTGGTTGCGGCGGCAGGGTCGGCGGTGCTGATGGCGCTGTTTGGCCGTGCGGTTTTCACGGCACTGGGGGGCGATGCGGCGGCGGTTGCGGCGGCCCTGTCCTATGCGGGTGTGTTTTTTCCGGGCTGTATTGCGCTGTGGCTGTGCCACGCATCGCTCAGTGTTATTCGTGGCACCGGCAACATGGCGATGCCGTCGCTGCTGTTGTTCGTGGTGTCGCTGGGGTCGATTCCGGTATCGGGGGCGCTGGCGTTGGGCTGGGGGCCGTTTCCGGCATGGGGCATGGCGGGGCTTGCGGCTGGGCTTATCGTGTCCAACGGCGCTGCGGGGCTGGTGGCGATGGCGATGCTGCTTGCAGGGCGCATGGGGCTGAGCATGGACGGTGCGCTGTCGCGACTGCGCGGCGAGATGTTCCGCGACATTCTGCGGGTTGGTGTCATTGCATCGGTGAACTCGGCGCAGTCGGTTCTGACCATCGTGCTGATGGTGGCGCTGGTCGGGCGCTTTGGCACGGCGGCGCTGGCAGGCTACGGGCTGGGCGCGCGTTTGGAGTTTCTGATGATTCCGGTGGTGTTCGGAATTGGGGCAGCCATGACGTCGATGGTGGGCGCCAACATCGGTGCGGGCAACACAGCCCGTGCGTTGCGGGTGGCGTGGACTGGCGCAATTGCCGCTGCCGTCATCGTCGGGGGCATCGGCGCATTGGTTGCGGTCTTTCCGGACCTGTGGCTGCGCATCTTCCTCGATGCTTCCGACACCGCGACGCTGGAGGTTGGCCGTGCCTATTTCCGAACGGTGGCCCCGTTCTATGCGTTCTTTGGGCTGGGTCTGGCGTTGTTCTTTGCCAGTCAGGGTGCAGCGCGGATGATGTGGCCAGTGATGGCCAGCCTGTTTCGCATGGCGGTGGCCTTTGGTGTGGCGCTGTTGTTGATACAAGTCACGGATCTGGGCGTACGGGGTGTGTTCATCGGCGTGGCCAGCGGGATGCTGGTGTACGGCGTGGTCACGGCGGCGGCTGTCTGGATCACCCGCTGGCGGTGACGTCAATTGCCGCCTGCGGGTGCTGTCGGGAGGGTGCCGCCAAGTTGCTGGGTGACAGAGGCAGCAGCGGCGCGCACCTCTTGCACGATGCGCGCTTCGACCCTTGCGTCAAAGCGCGAGGCCACGGCGGCCACGGCCACCGCGCCGCCCAGCACGCCGTTTGGTCCAAAAAACGCAGCCGCTGTGCCCATCACATCATTTTCGAACGACCGGTCGGCACGTGCAAAGCCTTGGGCGCGGGCACGCGCCAGTTGATCGTTGAATAGTTGCGGGTCAACAGTGGTGCTGTCGGTGAACTGCTGGAATGCCGAATGGGCCACCAGATCGGCGCGCTGTGCGTCGGGCAGATGGGCTGCAATGACTATCCCCGAAGCCGTGGCGTGAACGGGCAGGGGAATCGACGGGTCGATATAGACTCGCGTGGCGCGGTCCGGTTCGCTGATCTGAACAGTCATCAAGATGTGCCCTGTCACCACCGTAGCATGGGCGGTTTCACCGGTGTTGGCTGCCAGACGGTCCATTTGCGGCTGCAAAAACGCCATCAGGGGAAAGCTGCGTTCGCGGATGCGGGCGTAGGTCGCAGGGGCAAGGCCAAGCCGGTAGCGCTTGGTCTCAGGGCTTTGTTCAATGAATCCATTGCGTTCCAGCGCGGTCATGCAGCGCAGGATGGTTGTCTTGTCGTAACCCGCCAGCCGGGACAGCTCGCTTAGGCCGATCTCGGGATGCTGCACAGAAAAGTAGCGCAACAGAGCCAGCGCCTTGTCCACCGTGCTCATTGACGTCTTCGACATCGGGCATTCTCCAGCCTTGGGGGTTGTACGTGTTGACAGGTACACGACTTGGCGGCATCATTCCTGAACCAATGGTAACAATAGTGTACCGATAAGAAATAGCGGTCAACCCCGCAGGGAGAAACTGATGAAGACTTTCACCAAGACCATTCTGGCGACCAGCACAGCGCTGGCCTTTCTGGCGGCGCCCATCGCAGCTGTGGCCGAATACCCCGAAAAACCCGTGTCGTTCGTTGTGCCGTGGCCTCCGGGCGATCTGGAGGACGTGCTGACGCGCATGATCGCCGAGGATTTCCAAACCAAATACGGCGTGCCCGCAGCCGTGGTGAACAAACCCGGCGGCGGCGGCGGCCCATTCCCCGGTGCGGTCGAAGTGGCGCTGGCCCCCGCTGACGGCTATACCGTTGGATCGTTCATCATCGCGGTTCCGGTTGTCGGCCCCGACATCGGCATCCCCGAACTGAGTCCTAACCCCTTCGAGCCGCTGGGCACCTTTCTGACCTATCCCTTTGTGATCGTGACCGGCAAAGACGCGCCTTATGACGACATTGACGGGCTGGCGACCTATGCCAAGGAGAACGATGTTGTTCTGGGCCACTTCGGTGCGCCGCTGGTGCCGACCAAGGTGACGATGGCACTGGCTGCGTCCAAGGGGTTCTCTTATGCGTCGGACGCTGCGTTTGACGCGCTGGACTGCAACACGCTGGCCTCGGGCGATGTGGATGTGATGAACACCACGTTGCAACAGGTTATGCCGTGCCTTGATGACCTGAAGGTTCTGGCAGCGGTCACTGACGAGCGGATCAGCATTGTGCCGGACGCGCCCACGGTGGGCGAACTGGACCCGAAGCTGGCGATTTCGCTGTGGAACGGTCTGTTTGTACACAAGGACACACCGCAAGATGTGCGTGATGCTCTTGTTGCAGTGGCCAAGGAAACAGTGATGTCCGACCGCGCACAGCAGTTGGCCGCGGACACCGGTGCGCTGGTTTACTGGGAAGATGCCGACCAGTCGCAAGCGCGGATCGGACGCGACATCGACACGCTGGCCGGTATCAACGCCACGCTCGAGTAAGTCCGCACCGGCGTCGCCCCAAGGGCGGCGCCGTTCCTTTTTGCCGCCGGAGATTGCCGCACCATGACCCGATTCAAAGGGCTGCAAGAGTTGTTCAAACGATACCGTCGACCGGGGGACGTTGTCTTCGCTTGGGTCTTCTTGCTGTTTTCGGTGTTTCTGCTGACCCAACTGGACACGCAAAGCCCGTGGAAACAGGGCGGCAAGATATTTTCGCAGCCTGCGTTCTGGCCGACGGTGTCGATTTACCTGATGGTCTTTTTCTCGGCGCTGCACCTGTTGTCATCCGTGTTGTCACCGCGCCTGCACGGGCGCTGGGGCGAGGTCTGGCAATGGGTGCGCACGCTGGAATATGCGGGCTGGTTCATGGCCTATGTTTTGTCGGTGCCGGTGGCGGGCTATCTGCCCTGCACCGTGGTTTTTGCAGTGCTGCTGGCGTTGCGGGCGGGGTATCGCCAGCTTGGCACATTGGCGGGCGCAGCCGTGATGGGGGTGGTGATCGTCGTGGCGTTCAAGGCGTTCTTGCAGGTTAAGATCCCCGGTGGTGCGGTCTATGAATACCTGCCGACTGGCCTGCGCGCCTTTATGCTGACGTATTTTTAAGGGGCGCGGACAATGGATGTATTCGTTTCAGCCTTCGGCCTGCTGATGGATTGGCAGGTGCTGCTGGCGCTGCTGGCGGGATCGGTTGGTGGCGTGATCATCGGCGCGATTCCGGGGGTTGGCGCGGCGGTGGCGATTGCCATTTTGCTGCCCGCCACTTTTGCCATGCCACCGCTTGTGGGCTTGACGATGCTGCTGGGTATCTATGGATCATCCATGTACGGCGGCGCGCTGCCTGCGGTTCTGATCAACACGCCGGGGACGGCGGTGAACGCGCTGACCACCTATGACGGTTATCCGATGACCCAGAACGGCGAGGCGCGGCGCGCTGTGGCGCTGGCCTATTCGGCATCGTTCTTTGGCGGCATCTTCTCGATCCTCTGTCTGATCCTGCTGGCCCCGCTGTTGGCCAAAATCGCGCCGA
This sequence comes from Pseudosulfitobacter pseudonitzschiae, assembly GCF_002222635.1. Taxonomy (NCBI): domain Bacteria; kingdom Pseudomonadati; phylum Pseudomonadota; class Alphaproteobacteria; order Rhodobacterales; family Roseobacteraceae; genus Pseudosulfitobacter; species Pseudosulfitobacter pseudonitzschiae. The sequence continues at coordinate 599,880 of NZ_CP022415.1, forward strand.
ACTTCGGCTCGCGCGAGATTTTTCTGGCAGCGCTGCTGGGCATGATCCTTGTTGTGCTGGCGCACCGCGGCCAGACTTTTGCTGCCGGTATGCTGGCAACCTTCGGGATTTTTTTGCAAACCGTGGGGCTGGAGCCGGTCAGCTATTCGCGCCGTTTCACCTTTGACCAAAGCTGGTTGACGTCGGGTGTTGATCTGATCGTGGTGGTGCTGGGGCTGTTCGCGCTCAGTCAGGCGTTCCTGTTGCTGGTGCAGCCGGATGAGCGGCCCAGAATGGCGTCTATCAGCGGTTCGCTGTTCTCGGGGCTGAAGGAGCTGTGGCTTTACAAGCGCGTGGCTGCAGTCTCGTCCACGTTCGGTGTGCTGATGGGCATGATCCCGGGGGTAGGCGAATTCACTGCACAGTTCATGTCCTATACCTATGCGCAGAAAACATCGAAAACGCCCGAACAGTTCGGCAACGGCGCGCCCGAGGGGCTGATTGCATCCGAGGCCGCGAACAATGCGGTGCCCGCCGCCGCGATGATCCCGCTGCTGGCGCTGGGCATTCCGGGCGAGGCGCTGACCGCGATGATGCTGTCGGTGTTCTATGTGCACAACGTTGTGCCCGGCCCGCAACTGTTTCAGGGGCAGATGGATTTTGTCATGGCGCTGTATCTGGCGCTGTTGATCCTGAACGTGATCGTGCTGGCCTTTTTGATGGTGTCGACCAATGCGTTGGCGCGGATCATCGAACTGCCCACGCGGCTGATCGGGGTGGCGATCCTGCTGCTGAGCTTTGTGGGGGTCTATTCGCTGCGCAATTCGATCACCGACTGCGCCATTGCCTGCGTGTTCGGCGTGTTTGGCGTGGTCCTCAAGCGGCTGAACCTGCCCATCGTGCCGATCATCCTTGGGATGGTCCTGGGCAACATCATGGAGGTCAAGCTGCGGTCGTCGATGCCACGGGTGAAAACCCCGTTGGACATGATCGACCGGCCTATTGCGATGATTATCTTTGCGATGATCCTGCTGGTGATCGCGCTGCACATCCGCACCCTGATCCGCGAACGCCGCAATCCGCCACAGAACACCGATACCGACATCCACCTGACCCAAGACAGCGATTATTGACCGCGCGGACACCGGAGCATTCCCTATGAAAACCATTCTTGTCATCGGCACCTACGACACCAAAGACGACGAGTTGCACTATATCTGCCAGCGCATTGCGGACATGGGCGGGCAGGTGCTGAGCATGGATGTCAGCGTGCTGGGTGATCCGTCTGCGCCAACCGATCTGTCCAAACATCAGGTCGCGGAAGCGGGCGGCGCGTCGATCAGGCAGGCGATTGATGCGGGCGACGAGAATGCGGCGATGCAGATCATGGCGCGCGGGGCGGCGGCGCTGACGGCGCAACTGTATGCGGATGGCAAGATTGACGGGATGCTGGCGCTGGGCGGCACGATGGGCACCGATCTGGCGCTGGACTGCGCGCAGGCGCTGCCTTTGGGGGTGCCGAAATATGTGGTCTCTACCGTATCGTTCTCGCCGTTGATCCCTGCGGACCGACTGGCGCCCGATATCCAGATGATCCTGTGGGCAGGGGGGCTGTACGGGCTGAACTCGGTCTGCAAATCCTCGCTTAGCCAGGCGGCGGGGGCGGTGCTGGGCGCGGCAATGGCCGTCGAGGCGCCGGTGTCCACGCGGCCCGTGATCGGGATGACTTCGCTGGGGTCATCCTGTCTGAAATACATGAAACACCTGCGCGATCCGCTGCAAGAGCGCGGATTCGAGGTGGCAGTGTTTCACGCCACGGGCATGGGCGGGATGGCGTTTGAATCGCTGGCGCAGCAGGGGTATTTTGCCGCCGTGATGGATTTTGCCTTGCCCGAACTGGGCAATCTGATGGTCGGCAGTGTGGTACATTCCGGCCCCGAGCGCCTGACCCGTGCCGGTGCCGCCGGTACACCGCAGATCGTGGCACCGGGCTGTGCCGATCTGGTTGATTATGCGGGTTGGCAGGACATCCCCGCAGCATACACCGACCGTCCGTTTCACGCGCACAACCGTCTGATCAAATCTGCGGCCCTGTCGGGGGATGAACGCCGTGCGCTGGTGCGCGATATTGTAGCGCGGCTGGAGCGCGCAAACGCACCCGTGCATGTGCTGATGCCAAAAGGTGGCGTCGAGGAGTGGGACCGTGAAGGCGGCGAGGCCCATGACCCGCAGGCGCTGGCCGCAATGGCGGACGAGATGGAGAAGACGGTCAAGGCTCCGCTGGGATTGACCATGCTGGATGCGCACATCAACGACGCAGCCTTTGCTGACGCCGCACTGGCGGTGCTGGACGGCTGGATTGCGGATGGCACGGTGAAGCTTGGCTAGGCAAATTCCCAGCACAGGGCAACGCACCGTCGCGATTGCCATTGTCCGACAGATTGATCAACGTGGCCTGCAACCGACACGCAAGCGAGGCCACGATGCAACAAGCCGAAGATTTTCGCGACGAGACCGACACATTGGCCGCCATCTTGCAGCCCTTGTCCGACGCTGATTTTGACCAGCCGACACAGTTCAAGGGCTGGACCATCGACGATGTGATTGGCCACCTGCATATGTTCAACGTGGCCGCCGCCAAGTCACTGGAAAGCGATGCGGCCTTTGCCAGTTTCTTTGCGCCGATCGGGCAAGGCATGGCCAAGGGCGTCTCGCTGCGCGCGTTGCAATACCCGTGGCTGGCGGGTCTGCGTGGGCGTACCTTGATGGAGGAATGGCACCGCGAGGCCCATGCCACGGCCGATGCCTTTGCTGCCGCCGATCCTAAGAAGCGGCTGAAGTGGGCAGGACCGGACATGAGCGCGCTGTCGTCCATCACCGCCCGGTTGATGGAGACATGGGCCCACGGGCAAGAGGTTTTTGACCTGCTTGGCCAGACCCGCACCGAACACGACCGTATTCGCAGCATCGCGCATCTGGGCGTGGTGACCTTTGGCTGGACCTTTGCCAATCGCGGGCTGGATGTGCCTGCGCCCGCGCCGTTCGTGCGGCTAACCGCCCCATCCGGTTCCGTATGGACATGGGGCGATGACCAGCCCGACAATCGCGTCGATGGCACGGCGGTGGATTTTGCCAAAGTGGTTTGCCAGACACGCAATGTCGTCGATACAGGCCTGACCACCACTGGCCCCGTGGCCAAGCAATGGATGGCGATGGCCCAATGCTTTGCGGGCGGGCCCGAAGACCCGCCCGCACCCGGTGCCCGCTACACGCACACAGGTTCCTAGTGGTTGTCGCGCGGCACCCCTTTGGTGCGCGCGATGTCCTGATAGTTTGCCGCGTCGCGCAGGGTCATGCCCTTGTCGAAAGGTTCGACCAACTCGCGAAAATATTGCTGCCACGGCGACTGACTGGCGGGATACTTATAACCGCCATCGGCCATCAACTGTTCACGTCGTGCTGTCAGTTCTTCCTCTGACAACAGGATGTCGGCGGTGAATTTGTTCAGGTCGATGCGCAGCCTGTCGCCATTGCGCAGCAGCGCCAGCCCGCCATTGTCCGCAGCCTCGGGGGCGGCGTTCAGGATCGACGGCGACCCGGAGGTGCCCGATTGCCGTCCGTCGCCGATGCACGGCAGCGCGTGGATGCCCTGTTTCAGCAGGTATGACGGCGCGCGCATGTTCACCACTTCGGCCCCGCCGGGATAGCCCTTTGGCCCCGCGCCGCGCATGACCAGAATGCAATCGGCGTCGATGTTTTCGGCGGGGTCGTCGATACGGTGGTGATAATCCTCTGGCCCGTCGAACACCACGACACGACCCTCGAAGGCTTCGGGATCGTCTGGGTTGCTCAGGTATGTCTTGCGGAACGCGGCGTCGATCACGCTGGTTTTCATGATCGCACTGTCGAACAGCGTGCCCTTGAGGTTGATAAAGCCCGCATTCTGCATCAGCGGTTCTTCGACGGTGCGAATGACGTCTTCGTTCACCGATGCCTTTTGCGCGCAGTTGTCGCCCATAGTGTGCCCGTTTGCGGTGATCGCATCGGGGTTGGGCAGCAGGTTGGCCCGCAGCAAGGCACCGATCACAGCAGGCACGCCACCTGCGCGGTGGAAGTCCTCACCCAGATATTTGCCTGCGGGTTGCAGGTTGACCAGCAGCGGGATGTGGTGGCCGTGGGTCTGCCAGTCATCGTTGTCCAGCGGCACGCCCAGATGGCGGGCGATGGCGTTCAGGTGGATCGGCGCGTTGGTCGATCCGCCAAGCGCCGAGTTGATGGCGATGGCGTTCTCGAACGCCTCGCGCGTCATGATGTCCGAGGGGCGCAGGTCGTCCCAGACCATATCGACGATCCGCTTGCCGGTCTCGTAGCTGATCTGCCCGCGCTCGCGGTAGGGGGCGGGGATGGCGGCAGAGCCGGGCAGTTGCATCCCCAGCGCCTCGGCCAGCGAGTTCATCGTGGTCGCGGTGCCCATCGTGTTGCAATACCCCACAGAGGGCGCAGAGGCGGCGGCGATTTCCAAGAACTGTTCGTCATTGATCTCGCCCGAGGCCAGACGCTCGCGGGCCTTCCAGATCACGGTGCCCGAGCCTGCGCGCTCGCCTTCGAACCAGCCGTTCAGCATCGGGCCGACCGACAGGGCGATGGCGGGGATGTTCACGGTGGCGGCGGCCATCAGCAGGGCGGGCGTGGTCTTGTCGCAGCCGATGTTCAGTACGACGCCGTCCAGCGGATACCCATAAAGCGCCTCGACCAGACCCAGATAGGCAAGGTTGCGGTCCAGCATCGCGGTGGGGCGTTTGCCGGTTTCCTGAATGGGGTGGACGGGCACCTCCATCGGCACGCCACCGGCGGCGATGATGCCGTCGCGCACGCGTTTGGTCAGCTCAAGGTGGTGGCGGTTGCACGGGCTGAGGTCGCTGCCCGTTTGCGCGATGCCGATGATCGGTTTGCCCGATTGCAGCTCTTCTCGGGTCAGGCCGTAATTCAGATAGCGTTCCATATAGAGCGCCGTCATTTCCATATTGTCCGGGTTCAGGAACCATTTGCGGGATCGTAGATCTTGCGGGCGTAGCTTGGACATCTGGTGGCTCCTCCGGAGGCGATTCAGGGCGTGGCTGTTTGGTATACCATTCTGATCGCAAGACGGGGGCAGTGTCCAGAGCCAGTGAGCGCAGGACGAAAAGATCGGTGCTGTGCGCGCGCTGACGCCGCGTCATCAAATCAGCGCGCGTGGCACGTTCTAAACCGAAATCGCGTTGGCCCGCGCCATCACGTCGGCGGCGGCCTTTTCGCGCACGGGGCCATAGCCGCGCACGTCCATCGGCAGGGCCAGCAGGGTGGCGCAGGCCTCGGCGGTGTCGGCGCTGTGGCGATCGGCCACGCGGTCCATGACCTCGTCGAACCAGTGCAACAGGGCGCGGTCCAGCTTGCGGTCGTGACTGCGTCCGAACGGATCGAAAACCGTGCCGCGCAGACCCTTGAGGTGCGCCATGCCGCGCAGCACCGGCGTCATCCACTGGCCAAACGCCCGCTTGTTCGGACGGCCACGCGCATCGCGGCCCAAGGGCAGCAGCGGTGGTGCGAGGTGGTAGTTCACCTTGTAATCGCCCTCGAATTCCTCGGCCAGTTTCGCCTCGAACCCTGTTTGAGTCATCAGCCGCGCGACCTCGTATTCGTCCTTGTAGGCCATCAGCTTGAACAGTGAACGCGCAGCCAGAGCGACCATTTCGGGCGGCACGTCTGCGGACAGACGCGCCAGCCGGTCGCGGTAGCGTCTGGCGTATCTGGCGTTCTGGTAGTCGGTCAGGAAATCGGCGCGGCGGTCGATCAACTGCTCCAGCGTTTCTTCGGCGGGGGCGTCGTCGGAAACGCCCAAGGCATCGGGGTTCACGGCCAGCACGCGGCCAATATCAAAGGCCTGTTTGTTCTTGTCCACGGCCACGCCGTTCAGCACCATCGCCTGTTTCAGGGCGATCTCGCTGACCGGCACCAGCCCTTGTTGCCACGCGGCGCCCAGCAGGATGATGTTGGCGAAGACTGTGTCGCCCATCAGGTCGTCGGACAGCTTGTTCGCGTCCATGCCCAGCACGTTGTCGTCACCGACCACACCGCGTACCATCGCTTCGCGTTCGTCGATCTCGAGGTCCGCATCGCGGCGCAACACCAGATCGCCGGTGGGCATCTCGGCGCGGTTCAGCACCACGCGGGTGCCTGCGCGCAAGTGCGCGGACGCCTTGGGCGACGAGGCCACGACCGCATCGCAGGCGATCATTGCATCGGCGCGCCCGGCCTCGATGCGGACCTGATGAATGTCCACAGGCTTGGGGGCCAGCCGGACATAGCCCAGCACGGTGCCGAATTTCTGCGCAAATCCGGTAAAGTCCAGCACGCTTGATCCCTTGCCCTCAAGGTGGGCCGCCATGGTGATCAGCGCACCGACGGTCACGACGCCGGTGCCACCGACACCCGCGACCAGCAGGCCATAGGGTGCATCCAGACGCGGCACGTCGGGCTGCGGCAGGGTTGATAGCGGGCCGGAAAGATCAATGCTGACTTCGCGCTTGCGCCGAGTGGCTCCCTCGACCGTGACAAAGCTGGGGCAAAAACCGTTCAGGCACGAGAAATCCTTGTTGCACGACGACAGGTTGATCTTGCGCTTGCGGCCAAAGGGGGTCTCTTTCGGCTCGACGCTCAGGCAGTTGCTCTCGACCGAACAGTCACCGCAGCCTTCGCAGACCAGATCGTTGATATAGGCAAAGCGTGGCGGATCTTCGGCGGTGCCACGTTTGCGGCGGCGGCGTTTCTCGGTGGCGCAGGTCTGTTCGTAGATCAGAACGCTGGTGCCCTTGAGGTCGCGCAACTCGCGCTGCACGCCGTCCATTTCGGCACGGTCGTGGAATGTGGTGTCGCGCGGAAAGTCCGCTGCATCGAATTTGTCGATGTCGTCGGACACCAGTGCGATCCGCTCGACGCCTTCGGCGCGGCAGGTCTGGGCGATACCCAGCACGCTGACGGGGCCATCGACGGGCTGGCCGCCGGTCATGGCGACCGCGTCGTTGTACAGAATCTTGTAGGTGATGTTCGATTTCGCCGCGACCGATTGCCGGATCGCCAGAGAGCCGGAGTGATACCAGGTGCCTTCGCCAAGGTTCTGGAATATATGCTTGTTTCCGTTGAACCGGCTGGCTGCGGCCCACGGCACGCCTTCGCCGCCCATCTGGGCATAGCCCACGGTGTTGCGGTCCATCCACGAGGCCATGACATGACAGCCGATGCCGCTGGCGGCGGTGGACCCTTCGGGCACTTTGGTCGAGGTGTTATGCGGGCAGCCCGAGCAGAAATAGGGCGTGCGCGTGGCCCCTGCGCGCGACAGGACGGGCGGTGGGGTTTCGGTCAGGGCGGCGGCCTTGGCGGGCAAGTTTTCGTCGGGAAAGAAGCCGTGCAGACGTTCGGCCACGATGGGGGCCAGCAGCAGCGGTGACAGCTCGCCCGTCCACGGGATCAGCGGATCGCCCGCCGCGCGGTGCTTGCCGACCATGCGCGCAGGCTTGTCCCCCGGCCAGTCATAGAAATACTCCTTGAACTGGCTTTCGATGATGCCGCGCTTTTCCTCGATCACCAGCACTTCTTCCTTGCCACGCACAAAGTCCAGAGCGTCGCGGCGTGCCAGTGGCCAGACCATGCCGACCTTGTAGATGTCGATGCCCAGACGGCGGCACGCGGCCTCGTCCACGCCCAGCAGGCGCAGGGCTTCCATCAGGTCCAGATGGCCCTTGCCGGTGGTGACGATGCCGAATCTGGCGTCCTTGATCTCGTAGATGTGCCGGTCGATCGGGTTGGCCTCGACAAAGGCTTCGACCGCTTCCAGCTTGGACCCGATGCGGGTCTCGATTGCTGGGCTGGGCAGGTCTGCGGGACGGACATGCAGACCACCCGGCGGTGCCGTATAGTCGGGCTGGGCAAACTGGCGGGCAGGCTTCAGGTCGATCGACTGTGCCGCCTCGACGGTTTCCGAGACGGCCTTGAACCCGACCCATGTGCCCGAAAACCGCGAGAGCGCCAGCCCGTATTCACCGAACTCCAGATATTCCGCGACCGTCGCGGGGTTCAGCGTCGGCATGAACCACGACATGAACGCGACATCGGACTGGTGCGGCATCGACGACGACACGCAGCCGTGGTCGTCGCCCGCCACCACCAGCACGCCGCCCTTGGGCGACGAGCCGTAGGCGTTGCCGTGTTTCAGCGCATCGCCCGACCGGTCCACCCCCGGACCCTTGCCATACCACATGGAGAACACGCCCTCGACGGTGCAATCGGGGTCCAGCGTGGCCTGTTGCGCGCCCAGCACGGCGGTGGCGCCCAAGTCTTCGTTCACGGCGGGCAGGAATTCGATGGCATTCTCGGCCAGCAGCTTTTTCGACCGCCACATTTCCATATCTACTCCGCCCAGTGGAGAGCCGCGATAGCCCGAGACGAAACCGGCCGTGTTCATCCCCGCCGCGCGGTCACGGGCGGCCTGATCCAGCATCACCCGCACAAGGGCCTGCGTTCCGGTCAGGAACACGCGGCCCGTCTGCGCGGTATAGCGGTCGGACAACTGATAGGTGGCAAAGTCGGGATCAAGCTTGCTCATGGGGGCTCCGGTGCTGGCTTAGATGATCATTATAGCGCGGAATGCTGCACAGTTCTGGTCTGATTAGGGGCTCTCAGAGGGTTCATTGGTCAGATACTTCCACTTATCGGCGTCAAGCGTGGAAAATTTGCCTATTCGGGCCGGAGCGTGACCGCTTGCTGCCCATTGCCCCTGAGGGCGGCGCTTGGCATAAACGCCCCAACGTCACCGAGAGGCCGAATTTCATGACCAACCCGCTTATCATCTGCTGCGCCATCACTGGATCGCTTCCGACCAAGGCGATCAACCCTGCCGTGCCGATCAGCGTGGCCGAACAGGTGGAAAGCACCCAAGAGGCGTTCGAGGCGGGTGCCACCATATGCCACGCCCATGTGCGCAACGCCGACGAGACGCCCTCGGCTGATCCTGACAAGTTCGCGGCCCTCAAGGAAGGTCTGGAAAAACATTGCCCCGGCATGATCATCCAGTTTTCGACCGGGGGCCGTTCGGGGGCTGGTCAGGCGCGCGGCGCGATGCTGTCACTGCGCCCCGATATGGCGTCGCTGTCGGTGGGGTCGAACAACTTTCCCACGCGCGTGTACGAAAACCCGCCCGATCTGGTCGATTGGCTGGCGGCGGAAATGGTGACTTACGGGATCAAGCCCGAAGTCGAGGCATTTGACCTCTCGCACATCCTGCAAGCGGTGAAGATGCATGGCGATGGCCGGATCAAGGAACCTCCCTATGTGCAGTTCGTCATGGGCGTGAAAAACGCGATGCCTGCCGACAAGCATGTGTTTGATTACTACGTCGAAACCGTGAACCGCCTGCTGCCCGGCGCGCCGTGGTGTGCCGCAGGGATCGGGGCCAATCAGGCGGCTCTGAACGAATGGTCGATTGCCGCCGGTGGCCATGCCCGCACCGGTCTGGAAGACAACGTGCGGCTGGACCGCGACACGCTGGCCCCGTCCAACGCCGCACTGGTCAAACGCACGGTCGAGATCGCCGAAAAACACGACCGCCGCATTGCCACCGCAGCCGAAGCGCGCGCGCTTCTGGGGCTGCGGGCTGCTTGACTTTAACCCGTTGCGCCGTGTTGATGCCGCGCAACCGGACCTGAAAACCGAAAGGGACCAAACCGATGATGAAAACCCGCGCCGCCGTTGCCGTCGAAGCCGGAAAACCGCTGGAAATTATGGACGTGAACCTTGAGGGGCCGCGCAAAGGCGAGGTTCTGATCGAGATCAAGGCGACCGGTCTGTGCCACACCGACGAATTTACCCGCTCGGGCGACGATCCCGAAGGCATCTTTCCCGCGATTCTCGGCCATGAGGGCGCAGGCGTCGTGCTGGAAGTGGGCGAAGGTGTCACCACGCTGGAAGTGGGCGACCACGTCATCCCGCTGTACACGCCGGAATGCCGCGAATGCGAATACTGCCTGTCGGGCAAGACCAACCTGTGCCAGGCGATCCGCGTCACCCAAGGCCAAGGCCTGCTGCCTGACGGCACCACCCGCTTTTCGATGATGGATGGCACCCCGATCCATCACTACATGGGCTGCTCGACCTTTGCCAATCACACCGTGATCCCCGAGATTGCCTTGGCCAAGGTCCGCAAGGACGCACCCTTTGACAAGATCTGCTATATCGGCTGCGGCGTGACCACGGGCATCGGTGCCGTGATCAACACAGCCAAGGTCGAGATCGGTGCGCGTTGCGTGGTCTTTGGTCTGGGCGGCATCGGGCTGAACGTGATTCAGGGCCTGCGCCTTGCCGGGGCGGATCAGATCGTGGGCGTCGATCTGAACGACGACAAAGAAGAAACCGGCCGTTACTTCGGTATGACCGATTTCGTGAACCCCAACACCGTCGAGGGCGATCTGGTGGCGCATCTGGTCGAACTGACCAAGGGCGGCGCGGACTACACGTTTGACGCGACCGGCAACACCAAGGTGATGCGCACCGCCCTTGAGGCCGCGCACAAGGGCTGGGGCGAGAGCATCATCATCGGCGTCGCCCCTGCGGGTGCCGAAATCTCGACACGTCCGTTCCAGTTGGTTACGGGCCGCGTCTGGCGCGGCACCGCCTTTGGCGGGGCCAAGGGCCGGACGGATGTACCCAAGATTGTCGACTGGTACATGAACGGCAAGATCGAGATCGACCCGATGATCACCCACAAGCTGACGTTGGACGAGATCAACCACGGTTTCGAGCTGATGCATCAGGGTAAATCGATCCGCGCGGTCGTTGAATTCTGATCCGCTACGCCTGTCTGCCCGTGAAGGACAGTCCGGCGTTTGAAAACGTTCCAAGGCCGCTGCCAGATCCCTGGTGGCGGCCTTTGACGTTCTGTTCGGCGCAGGCAAGCCACATCGCCACACCGAAGCGATTGTGAATTGGCAGCCGACGGTTTTGTGCTATTCTGAACCGAACGGTACAGTTCGGGACGGACTGCGACACTAGCGCGAGGCACAGACCATGAAGCTGACAGTAGACGGAACCGCCCACGAGGTAGACGTGGAAGAGGACATGCCCCTGCTGTGGGTGCTGCGCGACGAACTGGGTTATAAGGGTGTGAAATACGGTTGCGGTGTCGCGCAATGTGGTGCCTGTACCGTGCATCTGGACGGGGTCGCTGTGCGGTCCTGCCAGACATGGGCCGCTGACGCCGAAGGGGCCGAAGTGACCACCATCGAGGGCCTTGGCACCCCCGACGCGCTGCATGCCGTGCAAGAGGCGTGGATCACCCATCAGGTCGCGCAATGCGGCTATTGTCAGGCTGGCCAGATGATGCAGGCCGCAGCCTTGCTGGCCGAAACACCGGCACCCACCGATGCCGATATCGACGAGGCCATGTCGGGCAACCTGTGCCGTTGCGGCACCTATCCACGCATTCGTGCTGCGGTCAAAACTGCCGCCGCCAACTTGAGCGAGGTCTGAGGCTATGGGACGCGTCAAAACGATTGCCCGCCGCAGCTTTCTGGTTGGCTCTGTCGCCATCGTCAGCGGTGTGGCTTTTGGCTATTACATGTACCGCAAACCCGGCCCGAACCCGCTGCTGGACGATCTGCAAGAGGGCGAGGCGGCGCTGACGCCCTACGTCAAGATCGACGCCAGCGGCATCACCCTGATCACGCCGCGCGCCGACAGCGGGCAGGGGGCCTATTCGGTGCAGGCGATGATGATCGCCGAGGAACTGGACGTGGACATGGATCAGGTGCGCGTCGATCCCGGCGTGCCCAGCCCCGCCTACTACAACACAGCCCTGGCCGCCGAAAGCGCGCCGTTCCGGCCCACCGACCGATCCACCATGGCCAACACCACGCGCGGCGTAATGGATGCGGTGATGAAGTTCACCGGCATGCAGATGACCGGCGGATCAACCACCGTGCCTGACGGCTATGAAAAGCTGCGCATGGCAGGGGCCGTGGCACGCGAGACGTTGAAAGTGGCCGCAGGCAGGCGCACGGGACAGGACCCCAAGAAGATGACCACCGAACGCGCCCATGTGATCCTGCCCGACGGCACCCGCATCGCCTACACCGATCTGGCGACCGAGGCGGCGCAGATCGAGCCGGTGGACCATCTGGCGCTGCGCCATCCTTCGCGCTGGCGCATCATGGGCACCCCGCAGCAGCGGCTTGATATCGTGGCGAAATCCACCGGCACCCAGCGCTATTGCATCGACTTTGAGCCTCAGGGCGCAGTGCACGCCACCGTGCGTACCAACCCGCGCAAGGGTGGCGCGATGCTGGGCTTTGACGCCACCGCCGCCGAAAAGATGCGCGGTGTGAAACAGGTCTTGCCGATAACGGGCGGCGTGGCCGTGGTGGCCGACAACACATGGCGTGCCTTTGCCGCCGTACAGGCCATCGACATCGACTGGGACGACGCGCCCTATCCGCTCGAGATGGACAGCCACTGGCAGGCGCTGTCCGACAGTTTCAACGATGACCGGCTGGACAGCCGCAAGCGCGACGACGGTGATGTGGCCGCTGCAGCCCATGAAGCCACCGACGCCGAAGTGGTCGAGGCCGAGTACCGCGCGCCCTATCTGGCGCACGCCCCGCTTGAGCCCAGCAATGCCACCGTTCTGGTCGGAGACGACCGCGTGGATGTGTGGACGGGCACGCAGGTGCCGCGCTTTGTTCAGGCCAATGTGGCGAAGCTGACCGGTATCGACGCCGATAATGTGCATGTGCACGTGCAGATGATGGGCGGCAGCTTTGGCCAGCGGCTTGAGGATGATGTCGAACGTCAGGCGACCGAGATCGCGATGCAGATGAAGGGCACGCCGGTCAAGCTGACCTACCGCCGCGAGGAGGACATGGTGCACGACCACCCCCGCCAGATCGCGATGGCGCGCGGGCGTGGCGTGGTCAGGGACGGGCAGGTGCATGCCTTTGATCTGGGTATTGCGATGCCATCGGTCATGTCCAGCCAGATGGGTCGACAGGGTTGGACCGTGCCGGGGCCGGATTTGCAGATCGTTGCGGGCGCGTGGGAACAGCCGCTGAAAATCCCCAACTACCGCGTGTCGGGCTACCGCGCACCGGAGCTGGCTCCGGTCAGTTCATGGCGGTCGGTCGGCGCGTCGACCAACGGGTTTTTCCATGATGTGTTTCTCGACGAGCTGATACATGCCGCAGGGGCCGACCCAGTGGAAGAACGTCTGCGCCTGATGTGGCACGAACCGTCGCGCAAGGTGCTTGAGGCCGTGGCCGAGATGTCGAACTGGGCCACCATGCCCGGTGCGGGGCGCGGGCGCGGCGTGGCCTTCTGTACCTCGTTCGGTGTGCCCGTGGCCGAGGTGATCGACGTCACCGCCACCCCCGACGGCACCCGCATCGACAACGTCTGGGTTGCGGCCGAAGTCGGTCGGGTGATTGATCCGGTGAACTTTGAAAACCTCGTGCAGGGCGGCGTGATCTTTGCGCTGGGCCATGCGATCAACTGCGAGATCACCTATGCCGATGGCATGGCCGAGCAGGATAACTATTACGCCTTCGAAGGCCTGCGGATGCGGCAGGCCCCGAAGATCGAGGTGCGCGGGTTGGAGAACGACATTCATGTGCGTGGCATGGGCGAACCGATGGTGCCCCCTGCGGCGGCGGCGCTGTCGAACGCGATCTTTGCGGCGACAGGCCAGCGTATTCGGGAAATGCCGATGAACCGACATATTGATTTTGTCTAGAGCGTGTCGGCAGGGGCGACGGCAGCATAGGTCGCGAAGGCATCTGGTTTGAGGCCCAATTGACCATGATGAGCATGGTACATAGGCTGCAATAGGACACGCAGTCAAATGGGCGGAACTTTGATGCACAGCGAAATCATCCGAACGATTACCAATGTAATAATCGGGGATCCGCGCGTTCGGGCATTGTTTCTCAGTGGAAGCTTCGGGAATGGGCAGGCGGACAAATACAGCGACATAGATTTTGTTCTGGTGACGGATGACGGCGCAACAGATCAGGTCGCGGAATTATGGCGAAAGGCCGTCAGCCAGACCGGCGAAATTGTACTTTGGTGGGATCGAACAACTGTTCCCGTTCTAATCAACGCCATCACTCAAGACTGGACCAGAACGGATGTCGTTATTCTTAAGCCAAGTCAGATGGGTGCCCATACCCAGAACAGGCTCAAGCCGTTGTTTGATCACGATGGCATTTATGACAGGCTGCCGAAAGCCGCTACGAAGAACGGGCCGGATTTATCAAAATTCAAACATCAGATTGAGGATTTCATAAGAATTCTTGGCCTTCTGCATCTCGCGGAAGGGCGAAAAGAGTATATTAATGGTGTTCTCGGCATCTTTCATCTGCGGAATTATCTCGTGGAACTGCTAATCGAGGAAACCGATGCTCCAGACCGTGGCGGCATTCTGCATCTTAACCGGCTCATCACGGATGAGCAAAAGGCTCTGCTGGTTTCCCTTCCACCGGCTGTTCCCGAACGTGATGCCATGATTTCGGCACATCTGGCTTATGCAAAAGCCTATTTGCCCAGTGCCCGGCAGAGGGCATACAGCTTGGGAGTTGATTGGCCGGAACAATTCGAGACAGCGACATGGGCTCAGCTTGGTAAAACTCTTGGGGTGCCGCGCCCCTATGATCCACGCTGACCTGACGGACAGATGTGCCGCCTGACGGGCGTGCTATGCCGTATTGACGCTTGACGCCCGCCTGTGCTGCCGCCCCTAATGGGGCTATGGAAATACTGAGCAATACCCCCCGCCGCCTTGTTGATCTCCCCTCTGACGTGCCCGCACCTTCGGTCGATGCCGCGCGGGCCGCGCTGTTGGTGGCGCAATGTCCGGTGGCTGCTGCAACCCCCTTGGTCGCGGCACCCGCGCTGGCGGCGCTGGCAGGCATCGGAATCCTGCACATCAAGGACGAGCGTAACCGAATGGGGTTGGGCAGCTTCAAGGCGCTGGGGGCGGCTTATGTCATTGCTTGCGATGCTGCCGATGGCACTGCACGGGGCTGCACCTATGTCACCGCCAGCGCGGGCAATCACGGGATGAGCGTGGCGGCCGGTGCCGCCGCATTCGGGGCGCGGGCGGTGGTCTATATCGCCGAAACTGTGCCCGAAGCCTTTGCCGCGCGCCTGCGCGATATCGGGGCCGAAGTGCGCCGCGAGGGGGAATTTTACGAAGACAGCATGGCCGCCGCGACTTGTGCTGCGGACACCGAAGGGTTCGCACTGTTGTCCGACAGTTCCTGGCCCGGCTATTACGACCGTCCGCACCGGCTGATGGAAGGCTATCTTGCGCTGATGGACGAGGCGATCCGCCAGATACCGCAGCCGCCGACGCATCTGTTCTTGCAGGCGGGCGTTGGCGGGCTGGCCGGTGCCTGCGCGGCGCTCGCCCGCAAGGCTTGGGGCGCGGCGGTGCAGATCGTGGTGGTCGAACCGGATGCGGCCCCTGCGCTTTACGCATCGGTTTCGGCGGGCATTGCGATGACGACCCACGGGCCGGTGTCGGCAATGGGGCGGCTGGATTGCAAGGAACCGTCGCTGATCGCGCTCAAAGGGTTGGCGCGGGATGCTGATGCGTTTGTGCTGATCTCTGAAGACGAAGGCGCGGTGGGTGCTGCGGCTTGCGCGGCGCATGGCCTGTCCTCGACGCCCTCCGGTGCGGCGGGCATTGCGGGGCTGATCGCCAGTGCGCAGGCCTTGGGTCTGGGTGCAGAGGCCCGTGTGCTGTGCATCCTCAGTGAAGGACCGGAATAGACATGACCGATTTCGCACCGGAAGAATATCGCGCCCGCCTGCACCGTGCCCAGAGGATGATGGACCGCGAAGGTCTGGCCGCACTCTTGTTGACCACCGAACCCGAGGTGCGCTATTTCACCGGTTTTCTCACCCGCTTTTGGGAAAGCCCCGCGCGGCCGTGGTTTCTGATCGTGCCTGCGCGTGGCGATCCGGTGGCGGTGATCCCGTCCATCGGGGCGCATCTGATGGGGCAAAGCTGGATCACCGACATCCGCACATGGCGCAGCCCGCAGCCGCATGATGACGGCATCAGCCTGCTGCGCGATGCCCTGACCGAGGTGCGCGGGCCTATCGGCGTGCCGAGCGGGGCCGAGACCCATTTGCGGATGCCGCTGGACACATGGGCCGCTTTGCAGAGTGCCGCGAGCTTTCGCGATGATGCGGGCATCATGCGCCGCCTGCGGTTGATCAAATCCGACGCCGAAATCGACTGCATTGCCACCATTTGCCAGATCGCCAACGCCGCGTTCGACCGCGTGCCCGAGGTGATCGGCACAGGTCTGCCCCTGTCCGAAGTGTTCCGCCGGTTTCAGATCCTGCTGCTGACCGAAGGCGCCGATTGGGTGCCCTATCTGGCCGGTGCGGCGGGGCAGGGCGGCTATGGCGACGTGATTTCACCCGCCACGGATGTGCCATTGGAAGACGGCGATGTGCTGATGCTGGACACGGGCGCGGTCAAGGCGGGGTATTTCTGCGATTTCGACCGCAATTTCGCGGTGGGTAATGTGGGCCAGCCCGCCCGCGACGCCCATGTGCGGCTGATCGAGGCGACCGAGGTCGCCTTCGAGGCAGCACAGCCCGGAGCCACCGCAGCCGATCTGTTTCACGCGATGGATCGCGTTGTAACAGGCGGCGCGGGCGGAACGGATGCGGGTCGGCTGGGGCACGGGCTGGGGATGCAGTTGACCGAATGGCCGTCGCTGATTGCCGCCGATCACACGGCGCTGGAACCGGGGATGGTGCTGACGCTGGAGCCTTCGATCGAACTTGCACCGGGACGAATGCTGGTCCACGAGGAAAACATCGTGATCACCGCTGACGGGCCGCAATGGCTGAGCATTCCCAGCGATGACCAGATGGTTCAGCTGTGACCGTATACGCCTATGACAGTGTAACGGTGGGGCCGTCGCTGGGGTTGGTGGTGCTGCAAAGCGACGAGACGATCGAGGGCGAGTTGCGCAGCCTGTTGGGTGATGCGCAGGTCTATGTCAGCCGTGTGCCAAGCGATCTGCGGGTGACCCGCGAGACATTGGCCGAGATGGCCGCCCATCTGGGCACGGCGGCGTCACTGTTGCCCCCCGGAGCGGATCTGGCGGCGGTGGCTTATGGATGCACCTCGGGGGCGGCGCAAATAGGGCCGGAACAGATCGCGCGGCTGGTGCGGCAGGGCAGGCAGGTGGCGGATGTCACCGATCCGGTTTCGGCGCTGATCGCGGCGTGCAGGCAACTGGGCATCCGGCGGCTGGCGCTGTTGTCACCCTATATTGCGGCAGTGTCGGACCAGTTGCGCACTGTATTGGCGGCGCAAGGCATTGAAACACCCGTCTTCGGCACATTTGCCCAGTCGGAAGAGGCCAAAGTCGTGCGCATCGCGCCCACGGCCATCATCGACGCGGCACTTGATCTGTGCGCGAATGCGGATGTGGACGGGGTGTTCCTGTCCTGTACCAATTTACGGACATTGCCAGTGATCGACGGGCTGGAGGCCACACTGGGGCTGCCGGTGTTGTCGTCAAATCTGGTGCTGGCGTGGCATATGGCGCAACTGGCCCGCGTTCCGGTGGCGGGACCGGGCCGGTTGCTGAAGATGGACGGACCTTAGGCCCAGTTGCCGTTGACCATGATCTCGCGTGCGATGTCGCTGCGGTTCATGTTGCGGTCAGCCAGTTCTGCGTCGCTCAGGGCGTGCAGGGCCATGGCATTGTCGGCCATTGTGGCAACGTCGTTGCGGAATTTGAATTTTGCGATCAGTTTCGACATCTTCGTCTCTCCTATGTCTGACCTGAACATAGAGCTGATGCTGCGCTGCAGCAATGCGGGCTGGCGAAACCCCGTATTGCACCCGACGCATGGATGTATCGGCTGACACGCCCCTGAAAGACGATTGCGCCGTTACGTCACGCAGGGTGTGTCATGTCGTTTTGGGGGCTGGAAATTGCCTGCATCCCGCGCAAGGATCGCGCCAACGCCGAGCGGAGGAGGCCCCATGCTAGAAATCATCCCGAACATGCCCGAGACTACGCCCGAAGACACCGTGGTCGATATGGTGCGTCGTGTGGCGCGGGTTAATCCCGACCGTGATGCGGTGGTCTGCGATGGCACGCGGCTGAGCTGGGCGGCCTTTGACACGGCGATTAACAAGGCGGCCAACATGCTGATCGCCCGCGGCGTGACGCGCGGTGACCGTGTGGCGGTGTTGGCGCCCAACTCGATCGCCTATGCGGTCCTGTTCATGGGCATCCTGCGGGCGGGGGGCTGTGTGGTGCCGCTGTCAACGATGGCGTCAACCACGGCGCTTGAAAAGATGGTGAAAGACTGCGGCGCGCGCGTGTTCTGTCTGGCCGAAACCTACCGTGAACTGGTGCCGTTCATCGACGCGATGGACATTACCCGCATTGCGCTGGACTTCGAGGCCGACGGGGTCGAGGCCTATGCGCAGGCGATGGACGATGCCGACACCACCGACCCGATGGTGCCGGTGGGCATGGGCGACGGCTTTAACCTGATCTATTCCTCGGGCACCACGGGCACGCCCAAGGGCATCCTGCACACCCATTTCCTGCGTGCCGCGCAGATGGACCGGGTGACCGCCAACGGCTATGACGACGCCGCGCGCACGCTGCTGTCCACGCCGCTCTATTCCAACACCACCATAGTCGCGTTCCTGCCGACGCTGGTGGGCGGCTCTACCGCCATTCTGATGTCGAAATTCGATGCGCAGGGCTGGCTGGCACTGGCCGAAGCCGAAGCGGCGACGCACACGATGCTGGTGCCGGTGCAATACAAGCGTATCGTCGAATTGCCCGAGTTTGCCGACTATGACCTAAGCGCAATGCGGCTGAAGCTGTCCACTTCGGCGCCGCTGCGCGCGGATGTGAAGCAGAAGGTTCTGGCGCAAATGCCCGGCAAGCTGGTGGAGTATTATGGGCTGACCGAAGGCGGCGGCGTGACTGTTTTGATTGCGGACGAGAACCCGACCAAACTGCACACCGTGGGCAAGCCTGCGCCGCATTGCGACATCCGCCTGATCGGGGTGGACGGGGTCGAGGTGGCCCCCGGCGAAGTGGGAGAGATTTGCGGGCGGTCGCCGACGATGATGGCGGGGTATTATGGCCGCGACGACCTGACCGAAGAGACGCTGTGGCGCAATGCCGATGGCGACGTCTATCTGCGGTCGGGCGATATGGGATCGTTTGATGCAGACGGCTTTCTGGTGCTGTCGGATCGCAAGAAGGACATGATCATTTCGGGCGGGCTGAACATTTATGCCAACGATCTGGAACTGATCCTGCTGGCTGATCCCGACGTGACCGATGCCGCCGTGATCGGTGTACCGTCCGAGGCATGGGGCGAGACGCCATTGGGTCTGGTGGTGCTGCGCGAGGGGTCCGTGGCGACGGGCGAGGACATCCGCGCGCGGGCGAACGAGAAACTGGGCAAGAGCCACCGGCTGAGCGCCGTCGAAGTGCGCGATGTGCTGCCGCGCAGTTCGATCGGGAAGATATTGAAAAAGGATCTGCGGGCTGCGTATTGGCCGTAGGTGGCCTAAAGTGCCCTATGCCAGCCCGCCAACCTTCTTCAGCGCCGCCACCACCTCGGCCACGCCTTCACGTTGGCGCAGGGACGTGAACAGGAACGGACGCCCCGCACGCATCCTCGTTGCATCCCGCTCCATCACCTCCAGAGACGCGCCGACATAGGGCGCAAGATCGGTCTTGTTGATGATCAGGATGTCGGATTTGGTGATCGCAGGTCCGCCCTTGCGCGGTATTTCCTCGCCCGCCGCCACGTCGATCACATAGAGCGTCACATCCGCCAGTTCGGGGCTGAATGTCGCCGACAGATTGTCGCCGCCGCTTTCGATCAGCAGCACTTCGATCTCTGGGTGGCGTTTGACCATCTGATCCACAGCAGCCAGATTGATCGAGGCATCCTCGCGGATCGCGGTGTGGGGGCAGCCGCCGGTTTCGACGCCGATGATGCGGTCCTGCGGCAACACCTGCATCCGCATCAGGGCTTCGGCGTCCTCTTGCGTGTAGATGTCATTGGTGATCACGCCGACCGAATGGCTGTCGCGCAGCGCTTCGCACAGGGCTGCGGTCAGGGTGGTCTTGCCAGCGCCCACAGGGCCACCGATACCGACGCGCAGGGGGCCGTTCATATGGGTCATGTGCGGAAAATCCTTGAATATTGGGTTTCGTGTTTCATCGAGGCGATGTCGGTCAGGAACGCCGTGGCGGTCAAGTCGTCAAGGCTGGTAGTACAGGCGCGCGCGGCGATGTCCTGCGCCGCAGGTGTCAGGGCGCGGATGATCGCCTGACCGTCGCTTTGACCCAGCGGGACCAGCCGCATCGCGGCCCCTGCCAGACTGCTGGTCAGGCTGTGCAGGTACATCTTGGCGGTCAGGTCCAGCGGCAGACCGGCGTGCCGCGCCGCTTCGCCCACGGCGACCGGATAGGTGCGCGGCGTGGCAGTGGCACCGTTCAGGGCGGCAACGGCTGTGGCAAAGGCGGCCCCTTGCAGGTCGGTTTCGCGCAACCGCTCGGACGAGGCGGCAAAGGCGCGGGCGGTCGCATCCACAACACCCGCGTCATCGGCGCGATAGGCGGCGGCAATGAACAGGCAATCGTTCCAGCCCGCGCCATGGCGCAGCACTGTTTCGATCCAGTCTCGGGTCTGCGTGGCATCCGCCACGTCGCCCGCCTGCACCGCCCATTCCAGCCCGTGCGAATAGGCGAACGCGCCCACCGGAAACGACGGCGAGAACCATTGCGCCAGCGTCAGAACGGCGTCGTGACTAGGGCCAGTGGGATCAGTGGGCATGGCTGTGCGTGCGCCCAACGCCATAGGCGCCGCCCTCGGGCGTGAACGGCTCGTGCACTTCGCGCACAGTGGCGCCGATCTTGCCCAGCATGTCGCGGATCACGTGGTCGGGCTGGATCAGCAGGCGGCGGTCCTCGATCTGGCAGGGCGTGTGACGGTTGCCGATGTGCCATGCGATGCGCGGCATGTCGTCGCCCGTCACCTCCAGCAGATCCTGGGCGGCGGCCTGTACCAGCACCTCGCGCCCGTCCGACAGCACCAGCACCCCGCCATGATCCAGCGAAGTGGTCTGCGCCAGGTCGATCAGGATCGGCTGGCCGTCGTCGGTTTCCAGCATCTTGCGGCGCAGAAACCGCGTGTCGTAATCCAGCGTGATCTGCGCAAAGGGGGTCGAGTGACTGTGATCGTGATAGATGCGGGCGGTCAGGGTGTGCATGGTCAAACCTTCAGAACATGAAATAGCGTTGCGCCATCGGCAGCACTTCGGCGGGCTCGCAGGTCAGCAGTTCGCCATCGGCGCGGACCTCGTAGGTCTCGGGGTTCACCTCGATGTGGGGCAGGGCGGTGTTCAGCTTGAGGTCGGATTTTCCGATGTTGCGCGTGTTGCTGACGGCGACGGTCTGCTTGGCCAGCCCCAGCGTGCCGCGAATGTTGGCGTCTTGCGCGGCCGCACTGACAAAGGTGATCGACGAATGTTCGACCGACCGACCGAATGCCCCGAACATGGGCCGCGAATAGACCGGCTGCGGGGTCGGGATCGACGCGTTGGGGTCGCCCATCTGTGCCATGACGATGGTGCCCGACATCAGCACCATTTCCGGTTTCACGCCAAAGAACGCCGGGTTCCACAGCACCAGATCGGCGCGCTTGCCCTCTTCGATGCTGCCGATCTCGCGGCTGATGCCGTGGGCGATGGCGGGGTTGATGGTGTATTTGGCGATATAGCGGCGCACGCGGAAATTGTCGTTGTCGCCTGTTTCTTCCACCAGACGCCCGCGTTGCTTTTTCATCTTGTCGGCGGTCTGCCAGGTGCGGATCAGCACTTCGCCGATGCGCCCCATCGCTTGTGAGTCGCTGGCGATGATCGAAAACGCTCCCATGTCGTGCAGGATGTCCTCGGCGGCGATGGTCTCGCGGCGGATACGGCTTTCGGCAAAGGCCACGTCTTCGGGGATGGATTTGTCAAGGTGGTGACAGACCATCAGCATGTCCAGATGCTCTTCCAGCGTGTTGACGGTGAAGGGGCGCGTGGGGTTGGTGGACGAGGGCAGCACATGTTCCTCGCCGCAGATCTTGATGATGTCCGGCGCGTGCCCGCCGCCCGCGCCTTCGGTGTGAAAGGCGTGGATGGTGCGGCCCTTCATGGCGGCGACGGTGTTCTCGACAAAGCCGCTTTCGTTCAGCGTGTCGGTGTGGATCATCACCTGCACGTCCATGTCGTCGGCCACGGATAGGCAGCAGTCGATGGCGCCAGGGGTGGTGCCCCAGTCCTCGTGCAGTTTCAGCGCACAGGCTCCCGCGTTGACCATCTCGACCAATGCGGCAGGCTGGCTGGCGTTGCCCTTGCCCGAAAGTCCGATGTTCATCGGGATGCTGTCGAAGGCCTGCAACATCCGCCCAATGTGCCAGGGCCCCGGCGTGCAGGTGGTGGCGAGCGTGCCGTGCGCGGGGCCGGTGCCGCCGCCCAGACAGGTGGTCACGCCGGAATGTAGCGCGTCCTCCATCTGTTGCGGGCAGATAAAGTGGATGTGGCTGTCGAACCCGCCTGCGGTCAGAATCCGCCCTTCGCCTGCGATGGCTTCGGTGCCGGGGCCGATGATGATGTCGACGCCCGACTGGGTGTCGGGGTTGCCCGCCTTGCCGATCTTGTGGATGCGCCCGTCTTTCAGCCCCACGTCGGCCTTGTAGATGCCGGTGTGGTCCACGATCAGCGCGTTGGTGATCACCGTATCCACCGCGCCGTCCGCGCGGGTCGTCTGGGACTGGCCCATGCCGTCGCGGATCACTTTGCCGCCGCCGAATTTGACCTCTTCGCCATAGGTGGTCAGGTCGCGTTCGACCTCGATGATCAGGTCGGTATCGGCCAGACGCAAACGGTCGCCGGTGGTGGGGCCGAACATGGCTGCATAATCGGCGCGGGCAATTGGCTTGGGCATGGGCGTGTCCTTTGGTGGGCGGTCAGCGGGTTTTTGTACCGGGCATCAGGGGGCCGCGTTTGCCCAGACGGCGGGCATTGGCGCGGGTCTTGCGGCGCAGGGGGCGCAGGGCGGCGTTCATCACCTCGTCGGGGCGTTTGCCGCTGATGGTGGCAAAGGACGCGGCTGTTGCGCTGTCCAGAAAAGCCGTTGGCTTTTCCGACATCATGCGGTCATTTTCGGAACTGGTGACAGACCACAGGCCCGCCATGCCCATCACCCGCATCGTCATGACGCTGGCGGTTTCCACCATCAGCATCGAGGCATTCATCCAAGATATGTACAATTCGGCAGGCGTTGCGTACCGATTGGCTTTATGCGCCATCAAAGGTCTCCCATGACCTGCTGGTTGAATCCGAACACCCGCCGCGCCCCGCCATAGGGGATCAGCGTCACCTCGCGGCGCTGGCCCGGCTCAAAGCGCACGGCGGTGCCTGCGGCGATGTCCAGACGCATGCCCCGCGCGGTGTCGCGGTCAAAGTCCAACGCAGCGTTTGTTTCTGCAAAGTGGTAGTGCGAGCCGACCTGCACGGGCCGGTCGCCGGTGTTGGCGACCATCAGCGTGATTGCCGTGGCCCCTGCGTTCAAGATGATGTCGCCCTCGGCTGTGATCAACTCTCCTGGTATCATTTGCGTGACTTGTTCTGGTTGCGTGCGCGGATTGCCGCGCGACCTGCGGTCAGGGCGATGGCGGCGGCGATTGCGACCATGCCCAGCACCACTGGCACCCACGCGCCGGCCCCGTCCGAGACGTGGGGGTGCAGGTGCAGCCCGGCATCGGTGTGTGCTGCCACGGGCGCGGCAAGAAGGGAAAGGCCAAGGGTCGTTAGGGATTTCATCAAGATAGGCTCCTGTTAGCGGATGGGATTGTGGACGGTCACCAGCTTGGTGCCATCGGGAAAGGTGGCCTCGACCTGCACGTCGTGGATCATTTCGGCGATCCCTTCCATACATTGGTCGCGGGTGATGATTTGCGCGCCTGCCTCCATCAGGTCGGCCACGCTGCGCCCGTCGCGCGCCCCTTCGACCACCGCATCGGTGATCAGGGCAATTGCTTCGGGATGGTTCAGCTTTACGCCGCGCTCCAGCCGTTTGCGGGCGACCACGGCGGCCATCGCAATCAGCAGTTTGTCTTTTTCGCGGGGGGTCAGGTTCATGTCAGATCATCCATGTTCGCGGAAGGGGGCCACCCTTGAGGCGGATAAGAACGGGCAGCAGGCTGCGCCGCAACTCGAAACTGTCGATGGCGAGAAATCTTGCCACCAGCATGTCGTCACCAATCAGGCTGGCCCCTGCGGTGTCGGGCAGCATGGCACGCACGGGCCCCAGCTGTCCGGCGGCGTCCGGCGCGATATAGACCAGTGCGGCCATCGCCCCCGCTTCGTTTGCAACAAAGGGTTTGGCCAGATGCGCCGAGACATCGCCCGTCATCACAAGTGCATCATGAAAAAGCGGCACGCCCGCACGGTTGATCATGATGCGGTCGCGCAGGTGCAACCCGTTCAGCCGTTCGCCCATGGCCGCACGTCCGAAGACCAGCGGTTCAACCATCAGCAGCTGGGCCTCTGCGGCCATTTCGATCTGCAACCGGCGGTCCAGTGCGGCCCCGTCATATAGAATCGTCTCTTGTGGCAGCCAGTCGATCCGCGCCTTTGCCTCGACGGTCAGCGTGTTGCGCAACTGGCCAACCTCGCCGGTCTGCGCGCGGTAGGCACGCTCGCAGGCCTGCGTGGTCAGGCACAGGGTGGTGCCGCGTTCCGCCGCGGCCGCCAAGGCATATCGGTCACCGCCGGTGATCCCGCCTGCGGTGTTCAGCACTACGGCGTCCAGTGCCGGGCTGCTGCTGCGCGGAAACAGACATTTTGACGATCCTGCCTGATGCAGCCCGCCCAGCACCGACCGGCCGCGCGCCAGCTTCGACGACACAGCAATGCGCCCGCGCGCACGGGGCTGGCGGGCGTCTGCCGTGGGTATGACCGAAAGGTGCGTAATCTGTTTGTCCCCTGTGCCGGTGGGCGATCCGAGTCATCACGCCCTGCGCCAGCTACTAGAGCACCGGATACCGCCATTGCCCATGCGCAGGACACATTTCTGACATTTATCGCCCGAATATTGGTCGTTTTGCGGGTGGTTGCCTAAAAAGTGTGCTGAATCCGCTGTGCTACCATGCTGCACCTGCATCGGTGTTTGCCATTCGCAAACCGTTCACACGACGGTGAGGCCACCAGATTGCGCCGAATTTGCGCTGAATGGGGGATGTGTGGCGACCTGACGAATTGGAGCTCGAGGGGCCGCCACACGGTATTGCAACGCATAGTTGCGGGACCAACTTAGGCAGCTGTGTGTGCGGTTCAAGCCGCAGCCGCCAAATATGGCCCGCTTTGGAGACAGATATGACTTTTCTCAAATCCACGCTGACAGGCACTTTGGTGGCCGCGTCGCTTGGCTCGGTGGCGATGGCTGCCGACGATACGATCAAGGTCGGCGTCCTGCATTCGCTTTCGGGCACGATGGCGATTTCGGAAACCACACTGAAAGACACAATGCTGATGCTGGTCGAACAGCAAAACGCCAAAGGTGGCCTGTTGGGCAAACAACTTGAGGCCGTGGTCGTCGACCCTGCATCCGACTGGCCGCTGTTTGCGGAAAAAGCACGTGAGTTGCTGACCGTACACAATGTCGACGTGATCTATGGCAACTGGACATCCGTATCGCGCAAATCGGTTCTGCCGGTCATCGAAGAACTGAACGGCCTGCTGTTCTATCCGGTGCAATACGAGGGCGAGGAATCGTCCAAGAACGTGTTCTACACCGGTGCCGCGCCGAACCAACAGGCGATCCCTGCAACGGATTATTTTCTGGACGAGCTTGGCATCGAGAAATTCGCCCTGTTGGGCACCGACTATGTCTATCCGCGTACAACCAACAACATCCTTGAAAGCTATCTCAAGGGTAAGGGCATTGCCGCCGGAGATATCTTTGTGAACTACACGCCGTTTGGTCACTCGGACTGGTCCAAGATTGTGGCCGATGTGGTTGCATTGGGCGCTGACGGCAAAAAAGTCGGCGTGATCTCGACCATCAACGGCGATGCCAACATCGGTTTCTACAAGGAATTGGCAGCGGCCGGTATTTCGGCGGATGATATTCCCGTTGTGGCCTTTTCGGTCGGTGAAGAAGAGCTGTCGGGACTGGATACGTCCAACCTTGTCGGGCATCTGGCCGCGTGGAACTATTTCATGTCTGCTGACACGCCTGAAAACGCCGAGTTCATTGAAACATGGCACGCTTTCATCGGTGACGAAAAACGCGTGACCAACGACCCGATGGAGGCCCACTATATCGGCTTCAACATGTGGGTTGCTGCGGTCGAAGCGGCTGGCACCACCGATGTGGATGCTGTGCGTGCGGCAATGTACGGGCAGGAATACCCGAACCTGACCGGTGGCATGGCCGTGATGGGCGTGAACCACCACCTGTCCAAACCTGTGCTGATTGGTGAAATTCAGGCCGACGGCCAGTTCGACATCATCTCGGAAACCGATCCGGTTCCGGGTGACGCATGGACCGACTTCCTGCCCGAATCCGCCGTGCTGGAATCGGATTGGAAGGATCTGGGTTGCGGTATGTACAACACCGAAACCAAGACCTGTGTTCAGACCCTTTCGAACTATTAAGCCAACCAAGAAAGGGCGCGACCCCGCGCCCTTTCCGACCCCCTTGCGGACTTCATTCACATGACCAGACTTATTGCCGCCACGCTGGCCTTGTTGCTAAGCTGTGTCACCGTTTCGGCGCAGGAAACCAACGGTGCGATCCAGCAAGTGCTGCAACAGCACAGCGCCGCCATTCTCAAAAGCTCGCGCACAACCATTGGACCCGCCATTGATGCGGTTGCAGACAGCGGTTTGCCGCAGGCGCAAGCGGTGCTTGAGGCGTGGTCGAACAAAACCATGTGGGTCCGTGAAGCAGACGGGCTGTTCTTTCGCGCGGAAAAGGCGGATGGTGGCTTTCGTTTGATTGATTTCGACAGTGGTGAAACGGTTGGTGTGTTCGACAAGGGCGCGCTGGACCAGATCAAACCCAACAGCGGTATTCGCGCGCTGATCGGTACGGCCTTGGTGCAGTTCCAGCTAAAAGACCCTGACCCCAAGCGCCGTCAGGACGCGCTAACGTCGATTTCGCGCGACCCTGATCCCGCGCTGCTGAAACCGCTGCGCAACTCGATCGAGATGGAGCAGGACGCCGGTATGAAGGCGCAAAAGCTGCGGCTGGAGCGGTTGCTGACCATCGCCTATGACACAGACCCCGACGCGCGGGTGCAGGCGATGGCCGATATGTCCGGCGATCTGGGCGTCGATGTGCGCGCCACGCTGAACCCGCTGGTCGCCACCCGCCGCGCCGTGGTGCAAGGCGAAGTGCCCGAAAGCTCCAACGTGGCCCGTATCCTGACACCCGGCACCGAGGCGCTGGGCAAGGTCGAGGCCTATGACATGCTGGTCGCCGCCGATCTTGCGCCGCGGCGCGTGACCAATGCGGCCATGCGTGCCGCACTTGAGGCGCATATCGCGGACGGGCGTGTGGGCGGCGTCGCGGTGCAGCAACTCGGCAGCGACGCGGCGCGCCGCGCAGCCTATATCACGCTGGCCGAAGCAGGCATCGTGCCGCCCTTTATCTCGGAAGAGGAAGTGCAGGCCACGCTGGACGGGTTTACCTTTTACGACGCCTATGCCGACCCGTCGCCGCAGGTAACCGATGCGGCTGTGGCAGCATTGAATGCGATCAAGATGAATGTGGGGCTGAATCAGGCCGCCGACCTGACGCTGGACGCGCTGTCGCTGGCGTCGATCTACTTTCTGGCGGCCATCGGGCTGGCCATCACCTTTGGCGTGATGGGCGTGATCAACATGGCGCATGGCGAATTCATCATGATGGGTGCCTATACCGGCTATGTCGTCCAGCAGATCATTCCCAATCACACCCTGTCGATCATCGTGGCGATCCCGCTGGCCTTTGCCGTGACGTTTGCCGCCGGTGTCGCGATGGAGCGGCTGGTGATCCGCTGGCTCTATAATCGCCCGCTGGAAACACTTCTGGCGACATTCGGGATATCGATCGCGCTGCAACAGCTGGCCAAGAACATCTTCGGCACGCAGGCGCGCCCGCTGACTGCGCCCGCGTGGCTGGACGGGGCGCTGACGCTGAACGACGTGGTGTCGATCAGCTATATCCGCATCGCGATCTTCTTTCTGGCGCTGTTCTTCCTCGCGGTGTTCCTGTTCATCATGAAGCGCACGCGGCTGGGGCTGGAAACACGCGCTGTGACGCAAAACCCGCGCATGGCTGCGTCGATGGGGATCAATCCGGGGCGGGTGAATATGCTGACCTTCGGACTGGGTTCGGGCATTGCGGGGGTGGCGGGTGTGGCCATCGGTCTATTTGCCAAGGTCACATCCGAGATGGGTTCGGACTATATCGTGCAGAGTTTCATGACGGTGGTTGTCGGCGGTGTCGGCAACATTTGGGGCACGCTGGCGGGGGCCGCGATGATCGGGTTCCTGCAAAAGGGCATCGAATGGGGCAACCCCAGCAACACGCTGGCGGCGCAGACCTACATGATCGTCTTCATCATCATTTTCATCCAGTTCCGGCCAAGGGGCATCATCGCCCTCAAGGGCCGCGCGGCGGGGGACTAAGGCCATGAACCGTTCATTTGTCGCACGAAACCCGTCGGTTTTGATCTTTCTGGCCCTGCTGGCGTTGTTCACTCTGGGCGTTACCATCCTGTCCGAAGGCTTTGGCGTCGGCATGATCTCGACCAGTTTCGTCAAGACATTGGGCAAGACGCTGTGCCTGTGTCTGGTTGCCGTGGCGATGGACCTGATCTGGGGCTATGCCGGTATCCTCAGCCTCGGGCATTTCGCGTTCTTCGGGCTTGGCGGGTATATGATCGGCATGTGGCTGATGTACGAGCGCACCCGCCTGATCGTGGTCGATGCGCTGGCCCAAGGGTCGATGCCACCCACGCCACAAGAGGTCGTCGACGGCATCGGCAACCAGATTTTCGGTGTGGTGGGCAGCAGTGAATTTCCCGCCATCTGGGCCTTTGCCGACAGTCTGACGTTGCAACTGGCGCTTGTCGTGCTGGTGCCGGGCCTGCTGGCGCTGGTTTTCGGCTGGCTGGCGTTTCGCAGCCGCGTCACCGGCGTTTACCTGTCGATCCTGACGCAGGCGATGACACTGGCGCTGGCACTGTACCTGTTCCAGAACGACAGCGGATTGCGCGGCAACAACGGCCTATCGGGCCTGCAAAACCTGCCCAATGTCACCGCCTCGCAGGATGTGGTGTCAATGTGGTTCTTCTGGGGGTCTGCGCTGGCGCTGGGGCTGGGCTATCTGCTGGCGGTATGGGTGGTCTCGGGCAAGTTCGGCTCGGTCATTCGCGGCATCCGCGACAACGAGGCGCGTGTGCGGTTTCTTGGCTATTCGGTCGAGGCCTACAAGCTGGCCCTGTTCACCCTGACCGCCTGTATCGCGGGCATCGCGGGCGCGTTGTATTATCCGCAGGCGGGCATCATCAACCCCGCCGAGATTGCCCCCATCGCGTCGATCTATCTGGCGGTCTGGGTCGCCATCGGCGGGCGCGGACGGCTCTATGGCGCTGTGATCGGGGCGGCTGTCGTCAGCCTGTTGTCCTCATGGTTCACAGGGGGGCAGGCGCCCGACATTCCGCTGGGGTTCTACACGATCAAATGGGTCGACTGGTGGCTGGTGCTGCTGGGGCTGTCCTTTGTCGGTGTCACGCTGTTCGCTCCGCAAGGCATCGGCGGGCTGGTCGATCTGATCAGCGACCGGTTGCGGCCCGACCGGCACGGGGCCGACCTTGGCCCCGATCAGGGATCGTTGCGCGAGAAGGAGGCGCAGAAATGAGCACGCTTCTCGAAGTCTCCGGCGTCTCGGTCAGCTTTGACGGCTTTCGCGCCATTAACAACCTGTCGTTCCGCATCGCGGACGCCGAAATGCGCGCGGTGATCGGGCCGAACGGCGCGGGCAAGACGACATTCATGGACATCGTCACCGGCAAGACCAAGCCCGACGAGGGCCGCGTGCTCTGGGGTGAAAAATCGGTGTCGCTGCTGAAGATGAGCGAGGCGAAGATCGCGCAAGCGGGGGTGGGGCGCAAGTTCCAGAAACCCACGGTGTTCGAG
Source organism: Pseudosulfitobacter pseudonitzschiae (assembly GCF_002222635.1). Taxonomy (NCBI): domain Bacteria; kingdom Pseudomonadati; phylum Pseudomonadota; class Alphaproteobacteria; order Rhodobacterales; family Roseobacteraceae; genus Pseudosulfitobacter; species Pseudosulfitobacter pseudonitzschiae. The sequence continues at coordinate 630,196 of NZ_CP022415.1, forward strand.
GATCAAAGCGTGCAGGAAAACCTGCTGATGGCCTTGAAGAAACCGCGCGGCTGGTTTCCGGTCCTGTCGTATCGCCCGTCCGGGGAAGACCTGGCCAAAGTCGCCACACTGGCGAATGACATCGGTCTGGGCGATGCGCTGCTGCGTAAGTCGGGCGAGCTGAGCCACGGGCAGAAGCAATGGCTGGAGATCGGCATTTTGCTGGCACAGGAACCGCGCCTGCTGTTGGTCGACGAGCCCGCCGCCGGCATGACCCCGGAAGAGCGCGAAAAGACCACCGACATTCTGGTCGAGGCCGCCAGGACCCGCGCCGTCGTCGTGGTGGAACACGACATGGAGTTCGTCCGCCGTCTGAATTGCAAGGTCACCGTGCTGCACGAAGGCTCGGTTCTGGCCGAAGGGTCGCTGGACCACGTCACATCCAATCAGGACGTCATCGACGTCTATCTGGGGCGCTGAACATGCTGAGTTTGAAAGACCTTACCCTGCACTATGGGCACAGCCAGATCCTGAACGGGATTTCGATGCAGGCCGCCATGGGCGAGGTGACCTGCGTGATGGGCACCAACGGCGTAGGCAAGACCAGCCTGATCAAGGCGATCTCCGGCACCCATCCGCGCAGTGCCGGAACCCTGTCGCTGGACGGACAGGACCTGCCGGTGCTGCCCGCGCACAAGCTGGCGCATCTGGGTGTGGCCTATGTGCCGCAGGGGCGCGAGATATTTCCGCTGATGACGGTGAAAGAGAACCTCGAGACCGGCTTTGTCTGCCTGCCGCCCGATGAACATTTCATACCCGACCATATTTACGATCTGTTTCCGGTGCTCAAGGACATGACATCGCGGCGCGGCGGCGATCTGTCCGGCGGACAGCAGCAACAATTGGCCATCGCGCGGGCGCTGATCACCAAACCCAAGCTGTTGCTGCTTGACGAGCCGACCGAGGGTATCCAGCCCAACATCATCCAACAGATCGGCAACGTGATCCGTCTGCTGCGCGATCAGGGTGATATGGCGATTGTGCTGGTCGAACAGTATTTCGAATTTGCCTATGATCTGGCGGACCGTTTCGTGGTGCTGCGCCGCGGGTCCGTGGTGCTGGAAGGGGCCAAATCCGAGATCGCCAAAGCCGACGTGCTGCGCGGCGTTTCCGTCTGAGCATTTGCGCGGGTCGGTCTGTGCGGCGGCGCACTTGCATTTCCTGACAGAAATAGACAGGTATTGCCCGAACGCTTCTGCAAGGGACTTGCCATGACAGATCAAACCGCTGACGCACCCCGTATCGCGCGCACCCGCCACGCGTTGCGCCGCCGCAGCCTGACGGTTGCCGCATCGGAAAAACTGACGCCACATATGATCCGGCTGACCCTGCAAGGCGCGGACCTGCATGATTTCACCAGCACCGCCCCCGATGACCATATGAAGCTGATCCTGCAAGGTGATGGCGACAGTCCGCAAATGCGTGACTACACCCCACGCCGGTTCAGCGCATCTGAACTGGTGGTGGATGTGGTCGATCACCCCGGTGGCCCCGCCGCCGACTGGGCGCGCGACGCGGCAGTAGGCGACAGCATCACCATTGGCGGCCCGCGCGGCAGTCAACGGATCGAAGGCGACATCGCCCACTGGCTGTTGATTGGCGACGAAACGGCGTTGCCTGCCATTGGCCGCTGGATCGAGGAACTGCCAGATGGTGCGCGCGTTACCAGCATTGTCGGCGTGCCGGATGCCACAGACGAACAGACATTGGACACCGCCGCCGACTGGCAAGCGCACTGGCTTCACCGTCCGCTAAAGCAGGCAACCGATCCCGCACCCTATCTGGCAGCGCTGGACGCCATGACAGTGCCGCCGCGCACCTTTGTCTGGGTCGCTGCCGAAGCACAGGTGGCGCGTGCCATCCGCACGCATCTGTTGGACAATGGGCACGACAAACAGTGGATTAAGGCTTCGGGCTATTGGGTGGCGGGTCAGGCCGATGCTTCGGATAAGGCGATCGGGGACTGACGGCATATTGGTCAAGCGTCTCACCATTTTGTGCGGGCAGGGGCCGTTGGTGTTCTTGACCTTGCGCGGCCCATGCCATAACACACCGGTGCTACGCGGGCGTTGTGTAGTGGTAAGACCTTAGCCTTCCAAGCTAATGACGCGGGTTCGATTCCCGCCGCCCGCTCCAATTTTTCCCTTGCGCAGATTGTTTCGATTCCCCGACAGGGTCTTTGTCGCATTGACCCCGTGGCGTGCAGACGCCACAAGTCGTCGCGAAATGAATTCAGGAGCTGTCATGGCCGATCACCCCCCGCAGACTGTTCCCCTTCAAGCGCCCGCCCCGGGCAAGGGCGATGACCAGCGTGCGGCGTCCAAGCGTATCGGCGCTTTGGCTGCGCTGTGGCCCTTCGTGACACCTTATCGTGTTTTGATGGTGGCGGCGGTCATGGCGCTGGTGCTGACGGCGGTGGTGTCACTGACCCTGCCGCTGGCGGTGCGCCGTGTGGTCGACAACTTTCGCACAGAGGACGGGGCGCTGCTGGACCAGTATTTTCTGGCAGCCATTGGCATTGCCGGGTTGCTGGCCGTGGGGACCGCGCTGCGCTATGCGCTGGTCACGCGGCTGGGCGAGCGGGTTGTTGCCGACATTCGCAAGGCGGTGTTCGATCGTGTGATCGGCATGAGCCCCGCATTCTATGAAAAAATCATGACCGGCGAGGTTCTTAGCCGGATCACAACCGACACTACGCTGATCCTGTCGGTGATCGGGTCAAGCGCGTCGATTGCCCTGCGCAACATGCTGATTTTTGCGGGCGGGCTGGTGCTGATGCTGCTGACGTCGGCCAAGCTGACGGGGCTGGTGCTGTTGATCGTGCCCGCCGTGGTGATCCCTATTCTGGTGCTGGGGCGTCGCTTGCGGGTAATCAGCCGTGAAAATCAGGACTGGATTGCGGCCTCGTCGGGCAGCGCGTCCGAGGCACTGGGGGCGGTGCAGACTGTGCAGGCCTTTACCCAAGAGGCGACGACGCGGGCGCAGTTTGCGCAGGTAACCGAGCGCAGCTATGACGCGGCAGGGCGGCGTATTCGCACGCGGGCGCTGATGACCATGATCGTGATCTTTCTGGTCTTTGCGGGCGTAGTCGGCGTGCTGTGGATCGGTGCCAATGACGTGCGCGCCGGTGCCATGTCTTCGGGCGCGCTGATCCAGTTTGTGATCTATGCGGTGATGGTTGCGGGCGGCGTTGCCGCCCTGTCCGAGATCTGGGGCGAGCTGCAACGCGCGGCGGGGGCCACCGAACGGCTGATCGAGTTGCTGACAGTCGAGGACAGCGTGCATGATGTCGCGGTCCCTGCCACGCTGCCTGTACCGGTACAGGGCGGCATCCGCTTTGACGATGTGTCGTTTTCTTATCCTTCGCGGTCCGATGTGTCGGCGCTGGACCACGTCAGCCTTGAGATCGCACCGGGCGAGACCGTCGCCTTTGTCGGGCCATCCGGTGCGGGCAAGACGACCATCATCCAGATGCTGCTGCGCTTTTACGAGCCGCAGTCGGGGAGCATCATGATCGACGGCGTAGCCCTGAGCACGCTGGCGCGCGACGACTTTCGCGGCCACATCGCGCTGGTGCCGCAAGATCCGGTGATCTTTGCCACATCGGCGCGCGACAACATCGGCTTTGGTCGTCCCGGTGCGACCGAGGCCGAGATTGAAACCGCAGCCAAGGCGGCGGCGGCCCATGATTTCATCGTGGCGTTGCCCGACGGCTATGACTCCTACTTGGGTGAACGGGGCGTGATGCTGTCGGGTGGGCAAAAGCAACGCATTGCCATTGCCCGCGCCATTCTGCGCGACGCGCCGGTTCTGTTGTTGGACGAAGCCACCAGCGCTCTGGACGCCGAAAGCGAACGCGCGGTGCAGGCGGCGTTCGAGACGCTGAGCCACGGGCGCACCACGCTGATCGTGGCACACCGTCTGGCCACCGTCAAAAAGGCCGACCGGATCGTGGTGATGGAACAGGGCGGGATCGTGGCTGTGGGCACCCATGACGAACTGGTGTCCCAAGGCGGGCTTTATGCGCGTCTGGCCAAGTTGCAATTCACCGGCGGTGCAGACGCGGAATAACAACCGGGCAGGGGGCCAGCCCCCGACGCTGACGCGTCTCCCCCGGAGTTTTCGGGCAAGATGAAGGACGCGATACGGCTGACGCTGCGTCGGCCAAAGGGCCGTTTTCACCTGATATGCTTGCGCATTTTCCCAAAGCACCGCATCTTGCTTTGCTAAGGGAAAAGGCCGCCGGACAGCGGTGGTGACAGGGAGGAGACACCAATGACCTATGCAGGGATGGAAGACCGCAAGCGCATCGAGGCCGAAGGACCATGGGCCGAGCGCGATCTGCCGGTGACGCTGTTTGGAATGCTCAGCGACACGACCGCGAAATTTCCAAAGCACAATGCCGTCAGCTATCAGATTTTTTCGGGTCCGAAAGACAAGGCCGAGACCTTAAACTGGACCGAGTTGAAGGCTAAAACCGCGCAAACTGCCAATATGCTGCGCAGCATGGGCATCGGGCCCAAGGACGTTGTGGCCTATGTGCTGCCCAACTGTAACGAGGCGATTCTGACCATGCTGGGCGGTGCCACCGCAGGTATCGTCAACCCGATCAACCCGCTGCTGGACCCCGAGCAGATTTCGTCGATCCTGCGCGAGACGGGGGCCAAGGTGGTTGTGACGCTGCGCGCCTTTCCCAAGACGGACGTGGCCGAGAAGGTCGCCGAGGCGGTCGAACATGCGCCGAACGTCAAAACCGTGCTTGAGGTTGACCTGCTGCGCTATGTGACGCCGCCGAAATCGTGGATTATTCCGCTGATCCGCCCAAAGGCCGCACAGGCGGGCCATGCCGATTACCTGAGCTTCAACACCGAGCTGAAAAAGCACAACACCACCCTTGATTTCGAGGACGTGCAGGAAGACCGCGTGGCCTGTTATTTCCACACCGGTGGCACCACGGGCATGCCAAAAGTGGCGCAGCACCGCTATTCCGGACTGGTCTACAACGGCTGGGTCGGGGGCGAGTTGTTGTTGAACGAAAACGATGTGCTGTTGTGCCCGCTGCCGCTGTTTCATGTGATGGCGGTGCATGTGATCCTGATGGGGGCCGTGTTCAGCGGCGCGCATGTGGTTTTCCCGACGCCGCAGGGCTATCGCGGCGAAGGCGTTTTCGACAACATCTGGAAGCTGACGGAACGCTGGAAGATCACCTTTATCGTCTCGGTCCCTACGGCGCTTGCCGCGATGATGCAGCGCCCGATTGATGCGGATGTGAGCACGGTGAAGACGGCCTTTTCGGGGTCGGCCCCACTGCCCAAAGAGCTGTTCAAACGCTTTGAGGAAGCCACAGGCGTGACCATCGTCGAAGGCTATGGCATGACCGAGGCGACTTGCCTGATTTCGGGTAACCCTGTGGACGGATTGAAGAAAATCGGCAGTATCGGTATTCCGTTCCCCTATTCGGACGTCAAGATCGTCAAACAGACCAACGACGGCCCGCTGGAGTGCGCTGTGGACGAGATTGGCGAGATCTGCATCTCGAACCCCGGCGTCTACACGGGTCACACCTATACCGAAGAGGCCAAGAACAAGGATCTGTATTACAACGACACGCACCTGCGGTCGGGCGATCTGGGGCGGATGGATGCCGACGGCTATCTGTGGATCACGGGCCGCGCCAAGGATCTGATCATTCGCGGTGGCCACAACATCGACCCCGCCGAGATCGAGGACGTCTTGCAGGGGCACAAGGCCGTGGCCTTTGCCGGTGCCATCGGCCAACCCGATGCCCATGCGGGCGAAGTGCCTTGCGCCTATGTCGAATTGGTGGATGGCGCCACCGTAACCGAGGACGAACTGCTGGCCTATTGCAAGAAGCACGTTCACGAACGCGCGGCACACCCCAAACATATGACCATTCTGGACGAACTGCCCAAGACGGCAGTGGGCAAGGTGTTCAAGCCTGATCTGCGCAAGAATGCGATCACGCGGGTCTATAACGCCGCCCTGTCCGATGCCGGATTGAAGGCGCGGGTGACGTCGGTGATTGACGACAAAAAACGCGGGCTGATGGCGCAGGTCGCGGCGAATGGCGACAGCGAGGCCGAGATTGGCAAGGTGCTGGGTGCGTTCATTCAAGGATGGGAACCGGACGCCCATGCCACAGCAGCGGAGTAGGTGCTGTGCCCGACTATGACCGGTTGATGGACAGTGAGGTCCGTGCCTTTATGGCGCGGACCGCGCTGCATTATCCGCCCGATGCGGTGGATCTGACCGTGGACGACCAGCGCCGCGTCTATAACGCGATGTGTGCCGACTTTGATGTGGGGTATCCTGACGGTGTGACCGCGCAGGACCGCACCTTTGGTGGTGTGCCCTCGCGGGTCTACAGCCGTGCAGCCCCCGTCGCGGGCACGGTTTTCTTTTGCCACGGGGGCGGGTTTGTTGTTGGCGGACTGGACAGCCATGACAGCATCTGCGCCGAGTTTTGCGCAGGCACGGGGATGCAGGTGATTGCGGTCGATTACGGGTTGTCGCCCGAGTGTCCCTTTCCGCGAGATTTTGAAGACGCATGGGCCGCGTTTCAAGCGGTTTGCGCCGAGACCACGGGTGCGATCGTGCTGTGCGGCGACAGTGCGGGTGGCAATCTGGTGGCAGCGGTGGCCCATTACGCGCGGGGCCGCATCGACGGGCGGATTTCCGGCAGCTTGTTGATCTATCCGGGCCTTGGCGGTGACCGCACACGCGGCAGCTATGTCACCCACGCTGATGCGCCGGGCCTGAGCGTGCGGGACATGGCATTTTACCAAAGTTTGCGCAGTGGCGGGCAGGACCGCACCGGCGATCCGCGTTTTGCACCGCTGCAAGACACCGATTTTTCCGGCCTGCCGCCCGTTGTCGTGCTGACGGCCGAGTTTGATCCACTGTCCAGTGATGGCGAGGCCTACCGTGATGCCATTCAGGCCGCAGGGGGGCGTGCCGTGTGGATCGAAGAGGCAGGGCTGGTGCATGCCCATCTGCGGGCGCGACACATGTCGAAACGTGCCGCGACCAGCTTTGCGCGGATGGTTCAGGCGCTGACCCTGTTACGCGAGGGGCAGATGACCGACATCGCGTAACGCCCTCAGGTCAGGAACGGTTTCGCCTTCATCGTGTCGGGAACCGGTGCGCCCAGCCGTGACAGGATGGTGGGGGCCAGTTGCAACTGGTCAATTACCGTGTCTTCGTGCGGGCCTTCGGCGTCACCGAAATAATATAACGCTGCCTCTTGTTGCAGCGCGCCGCGCCCGCCGTGGTGGCCACGCTCGTCCTGCCCGTGGTCGGCGGTGACGATCACCTCGTATCCCATCTGACGCCAGCGCGGGATAAAGGGGGCCAGCATCTCGTCCATAACCATACAGGCGTGGTCCATTTCCTGACTTTCGTGAAAGAATCGGTGGCCCATGCTGTCCAGCGTACAGGTGTGCAACATGCCATAATTCAGGCCAAAGCGCAGACACAGGTTGGTCAGCGATCCAAACAGATCCACGTCGGAGGGCGTCATCTGGTTGGTCTGGCCATAGCCGGTCATCGTGTGGAAACGACCGTGGTTGATGGTGTTGCTGTCTGGTTCATCATATTCGATGTCGCGGACATAGTCGAAGGGGTGGCGGTTGAAAAATTCCGACCAAAAGCTGTGTGCGACCGCCCCCGTCACACCGCCCGCCGCGCGGGTTGCTGAGAACACATCGGGGTGCGACAGGCGAAAGACGTTGCCATTGCCGGTGCAGCCGTGTTCGGCGGGGGCCACACCTGTGTGGATCGACGCATAGCACGATGCCGAGATTGACGGCAGCACTGCGCGCAGTTTCCACACACGGGCATCGCCGCTGTCGACCCAGCCTTCCAGATTGCCGAACAACCGCCGCCAGTTGCGCCACGGCACGCCGTCCAGAATAATCAGCAACAGTTTCTTGTCCATGAGGGCCTCCCTACGGGTGTGCGCCGGCTTGAACTTCTAGGCCCCGCAACCTGTTGATATAAAAGGGCAGGGCACGTCAGGGCACCCCGCCGGAACGCTCTAGTTGCCCGCACTTTCCATGCGACGGTGTTCGATCACCTCTTCCAGCCAGCCGATCTTCATTTCCGGCACCGAACTGAGCAGCAAGTCGGTGTAGGCATCGAAAGGCGGCGACAACACCTGCGATTTGGAGCCATAGCGCACGACTTCGCCCTGATACATCACGGCGATACTGTCTGCGATGGCGCGCACCGTCGCCAGATCATGGGTGATGAACAGATAGGCCACGTCCTCGACCTTTTGCAGCTTTAACAGCAACTTGAGGATACCGTCCGCCACCAGCGGGTCCAGCGCCGAGGTGACCTCGTCGCAGATGATCAGTTTGGGTTTGGCCGCCAGTGCGCGCGCGATGCACACACGCTGTTTCTGACCTCCTGACAGTTCCGCGGGATAGCGGTCCTGATAGCCATCGCCCAGCTCGATCTCGTCCAGCAGTTCTTGGATGCGGGTCTGTTTTTCGCGGCCCTTGAGGCCAAAGTAGAACTCCAATGGCCGACCGATGATCGTGCCGACGGTCTGACGCGGATTCATTGCCGTATCGGCCATCTGATAGATCATCTGCAACTCGCGCAGGTCGTCGCGCGGACGTTGCGGCAGGCTGGGGGGCAGATCACGGCCCGCAAAGTGGATGTTACCCGCCGAAGGGGGCAGCAGGCCGGTGATCACCCGCGCCAGCGTTGATTTGCCCGATCCGCTTTCGCCCACAACGGCCAATGTCTGACCGGGGTGTAGCTCTACGTTGATGTTCTTGAGCACGTCGAAATTGGTGCCGGTATAACGTGCTGTGACATTCTCGACCCGCAAGATAGCTTCGTCGCTTGGCTCTTTCTCGATGTGTTTGATCGAGCGGACGGAAACCAGCGCCTGCGTGTATTCTTCTTGCGGGTCGTTGATGATCTGGTCGGTGGTGCCGTATTCGACCATCTCGCCCTGTCGCAGCACCATGATCTGGTCGGCCACCTGTGCCACCACGGCCAAATCGTGTGTGATATACAGCGCAGCGACGCCCGTTGCTTCGATCGCATCCTTGATCGCCTTCAGAACGTCGATCTGTGTGGTCACATCAAGGGCCGTTGTCGGTTCGTCAAAGACCACAAGATCAGGCTCGGGGCACAGGGCCAGAGCCGTCATGCAGCGTTGCAATTGCCCGCCCGAAACCTGATGGGGAAAACGGTTGCCGATGGTTTCAGGGTTGGGCAGACCCAGCTTTTCGAACAGATCAACCGCGCGCGCTTCGGCGTCTTTCTTGCTGAACTTACCTTGGCTGATCGCAGCCTCGGTCACCTGCTCCATGATCTTTTTCGCAGGGTTGAAGGACGCTGCCGCCGATTGCGAGACATAGGTCACTTCGGCACCGCGCAGGCGACGGATATCGCGAGGGCTGGACTGCAACAGATCTCGTCCGTTCACCCAGACCTCGCCGCCGGTCAGTTCCACGCCGCCACGGCCATAGGCCAGCGTGGCCAGCCCGATGGTGGATTTGCCTGCACCGGATTCGCCGATCAGACCCAGAACTTCGCCTGCCTTCAGATCGAAATCGATGCCGTGGACGATTTCGATGTCATGTGGCTTTTCTCCCGGTGGATAGATCGTTGCGCCAATTTTCAGTCCGCGGACTTTAACCAAAAGATTGCTCATCCCCGGCCCCCTTTCAGTGAAGTGGTGCGGTTCAGGATCCAGTCCGCCACAAGGTTGACGCTGATTGCCAGCGTGGCAATCGCCACCGCAGGATAAAGTGCGGCCCCGATGCCATAGACGATACCATCCTTGTTTTCCTTCACGATGCCGCCCCAGTCTGCCTGTGGCGGTTGCACGCCCAGACCAAGGAACGACAGGGTGGATACGAACAGAACCGCAAAGATGAACCGCAGACCCATTTCCGCCACCAGCGGCGACAGGGCGTTGGGCAGAACCTCGCGGAAGATGATCCAGACCAGTTTTTCGCCGCGCAGGCGCGCCGCTTCGACGTAATCCATCACGGTGATGTCCACCGCGACAGCCCGCGCCAGCCGGTAGACGCGGGTGCTGTCCAGCAGGCCCATGACCACGATCAGCACCGGAATAGTCACCGGCATCACCGACAGAACCACCAGCGCAAAGATCAGCGACGGGATCGACATGATCAGATCGACAAAGCGCGACAGCACTTGGTCAGCCCATCCGCCCAGAACAGCAGCAGCAAAGCCCAGTACCGATCCGGTGATGAACGACAGCGCGGTGGCCATCGTGGCGACAAATATCGTGGTGCGCCCGCCATAGATCATCCGGCTGAGCAGATCACGCCCGATGGTGTCTGTGCCCAGCAGAAATTCAGCGGAAGACGGCTCCCAGACCCCGCCGACAACTTCGGCCATGCCATAGGGGGCGATCCAAGGGGCGAAAATGGCCATCAGGAAATAGGTCGCGGTAAAGAACAGCCCGATCAGGGCAGAAAGTGGTATGCGCATCAGATCAGCCCTCCTGCGGACCGGATGACTTTTGCGGTGTATAAATCGGTAAAGGTCATTTCGGATGCCTCAGTCTTGGGTTCGCCAGAATCGAGACAATGTCCGCGATCATGTTCAGCACGATATAGACAGCGGCAAAGATCAGCCCGCAGGCCTGCACCACCGGAACATCGCGTTTGGAAACGTGATCGACCAGATATTGCCCCATGCCGGGGTAGGTAAAGACCACCTCGATCACGACGACACCAACAACCAGATAGGCAAGGTTCAGCATCACCACGTTGACGATGGGTGCGATGGCATTGGGAAAGGCGTGTCTGCGGATCACCTCGAAGATGCTCAGCCCCTTCAACTCGGCCGTTTCGATATAGGCCGACTGCATCACATTCAGGATCGCGGCACGGGTCATGCGCATCATATGCGCCAGAACGACCAGCGTCAGCACCGCGACGGGCAGTGCGATGGTGTTCAGCTTTTGCCCCAAGCTCATGGTGTCGTTGATCAGTGCGGCAGAAGGGGCCCAGCCCAGTTTGACGCCGACAAAGAACATCAGAACATAGCCGATCAGGAATTCGGGGATCGAAATTGACGTCAGCGTGATCGCCGAGATCAGTTTGTCCGGCCAGCGGTCGCGGAAGCGGACCGCGAGCAGACCTAGAAAAATAGCCAGCGGAACCGAGATAACAGCGGCCCAGAAGGCAAGGAACATGGTGTTCTTCAAGCGCCCGCCAAGACTTTCGGCAATATCTCTGCCATTGGTCAGTGCGGTGCCCAGATCACCCTGCAACACGTCGCCCAACCAGGCGAAATAGCGGGCAACAGGAGGATCGTTCAGACCCAGTTCGGCGCGAAGGTTTGCCAGGGATTGGGGCGTGGCGGACTGCCCCAATATGGATTGCGCGACGTCGCCTGGCAGGATCGTGGTGCCAACAAAGATCAGGACAGAGGCCGCGAAGAGCAAAACGACACCCAGCGCAACGCGCTGGGTGATCAGTTTTAATACAGGGTGCATCTGATCTGCGCCCTTATGCCGACTTCAGCCAGCACTTGATGGCCGCTTGGTTCGACATCATCTCGCCGTTCGGATCGTTGATCCAGCCGCCCAGATCGTTGCTGACGCCGTTCACAAAGTCGTTGAACATCGGCAGGATCAAACCGCCTTCGTTGCGCAGCATCATACCCATTTCCGAGTAGATTTCCTTGCGCTTGGCGTCGTCCAGTTCGGCCTTGGCTTGGTTCAACATGGCGTCGAACTCGGGGCGTTTCCAGCGGGTGTCGTTCCAGTCTGCGGTCGACAGATAGGCTGTCGTATACATCTGGTCCTGCACCGGACGGCCGCCCCAATAGGATGCGCAGAACGGTTGCACGTTCCACACTTCCGACCAGTAACCGTCGTTCGGCTCACGCTTGATTTCCAGCGGAATACCAGCGGCTTGGGCCGACTGCTGGAACAGCGATGCGGCATCGACCGCACCGGGGAAGGCACCGTCAGAGACACGCAGGATGATCGGGCTGCCGTCGTGACCCGAGGCCGCGTAATGCTCTTTCGCTTTTTCAAGCGAATGTTCGCGCTGCGGGATCGAGGCATCAAACAGCGGATAAGCGGCGTTGATCGGGAAGTCGTTGCCGATCGAGCCGTAGCCGCGCAGGATCTTGTCCACCAACTCTTCGCGGTTGATCGCATATTTCAACGCCAGACGCAGTTCGTTGTTGTCAAAGGGGGCGGTGTCGATGTGGGCGATAAACACATAGTGGCCGCGACCCGCCGACGATTGCACCGACAGGTTCGGCGCACGGTCCAGCAGGCTGGCCACTTTGGGATCAACGCGGTTGATCGCGTGCACCTGACCGGATTGCAGCGCCGCTGTCCGCGCGGTCGCGTCGTTCAACACGAGAACTTCGACAGCGTCCGCAAAGCCGCGGTTTTCCGAATCCCAGAAATCATCGCGCCGCTTGAACGCATGACGCACGCCGGGTTCGTCGATTTCCAGCGTATAGGCACCCGTGCCGATCGCAGCGCCGGGATTGTCCATGCCGCCGTCAGGCTGGATAATCAGGTGATAATCGGCCATCAGATAGGGAAGGTCGGCGTTGGCCGATTCCAGATCGACGATAAAGTTGTCGCCATCCACTTTCATGCCCGCGATGCCCTTCATGATGCCCAAGGCACCCGATTTGCTTTCCTCGTTCGAGTGGCGCTGCATGGTTTTCAGCACGTCTTCGGGGGTCATGTCCTTGCCGTTCGAGAACGGAATACCCTTGCGGATTTTGAACACCCACTGTTTCGCATCTGCCGACGCCTCGACGCTTTCGGCCATGCGGTATTCGATCTTGCCTTCGGGATCGACCTCCAGCAGCGTTTCACCCCAAGCGTAAAGATTGTTCAACGGCACTTCGGATGCGGTCAGGGCGGGGTCTTGGGTGTTGGTGGATTCGCCACCCGACGAGCCGATCTTGATCGTTCCGCCCCGTTTGGGTGCCTCATGTGCGGCGGCGTGTGCGTGGCTGGCCAGCATGGCGTTGGCAGCAACAGCTGTCACACCCAAGGCTGCAGCGCGGCCCACGAATTCACGGCGCGTCATGCGGCCCTTGGCCACTTCGCTGGTCATATGTTGCAGTTGTTCGTTCATGTTCAGGTCTCCCGTTGATTGTTTTCACGCATTGGCGCAACACAGTCAGTCGCCCGACTGTCGCGCGCGTTTTTATTGACTATAGCGTCAACGTTGCGCATTTGTGGCATTGTCGCAAGGATTAATCCGTGCTCCAAGCCGGTGTGTGATCAGAGGTGATCACGCAGAATGCTGTCCTCCACGTTTTTGTCGAATATCAGTGCGTCATTCTCGTATGCCTCGATTTTCGCCGTCAGGTAGAACGTCGTCGAGTCCGACCACATTTCGCAGCGCGTTTCGGTGCGCAGACGGGTGTCATCCCGCTCGATTTCGTCGGTCCAGTGGCAGATGCCGCGGGCGCTGAGCGGATCGTCAGGGTGGATCGACCACGTCTCGCGCGCGACCGAGCCGTTGATCATCCCGTGGTCGCTGTCGCGCCACTTGCCGAAATCATCCTCGATCACCAGCGTCGTCGTACCGGTCACCATGTCGGTGTCCTGACGGCGCACGTGGTTTTCGGGGCGCAGTTCTTCCACCTGCCACGGGTCGGCGGCGGCGGGGGGCGCAAAGGCAACTGTCTTGTCTCCGGGGCGGGGCTCATGCAGCGGCACGCCCAGTTGCGCGCGGTGGATATGCACCGCTGCGGCTGTGGGGGCGGGCCAGATCAACGGCCAATAGGCGGTCGAAATGGAGACGCGCAGGCGGTGGCCCTTGGGCACGCAATAACCGATGTGATCCAAGCTGAGCGTCACGAACTGATCCTCGCCCACCGGCATTGCCGCGGGGTCCGACGCGCTGTCGCGGTGGCTGAGGTTCAGCACGCCATAGGTGATCCGCGTCGATGCTCCGTCAGGATGCACATGGCACAGCCGCACGGCCAGTTGCGCCTGAGGCGCATCGCTGCGCAACATCATTTCGATGGCAGGGGCACCGAGAATATCCATGTCCTTGTCCAGCGGTGCCGAGGTCCATGTCGCTGACAGCCCGTCGTCGCGGCGCTGGTCGCCGGGCATCTCGGGGCCAAGCCAGATGGCACAATATTCGCCCGCATCAGCACCGGTATGGGCGGGCGATAGCACCGTGGTGTCTGCGACGTCCGGCTCGGATGTCAGAACACCGTCGCCCAGCCAGAAATCACGGTTCATCACCGGCGCTTCATGCATCGTCTCGCGGCCGGCCACGGTGCCGTCTTGCGTGACCCAGCGGCCGGGACGGTCGGTGTACCATGTGGCGGGGCGCACGCCGTCCATCACATAGGCGCGGTAATCGGGGTCGTCTTCAACGCCGGTGTCGATGTCTTTCAGCCAACGGTCCCACCAGCGCAGGGCCTCTTGGAGAAACCCGATGCGCGGTTCCGGCACGGCAAAGTGAGGGTATTTGTGAACCCACGGGCCAACGATCCCCTTTGCACCCGGAATGTTGCGCACGACCTGCGGCACGGTGTTCTTATAGCTGTCGCCCCAGCCACCTACGGCCAACACTTTGGCCTTGATCGTGTCATAGCTTTCGCAAACGCTGCCATGTTCCCAATAACTGTCGCGCCGCTGGTGGCGTAGCCACAGCGAGGGCAGAAACGGTTCGGCCTCAAGCCGCTGTAACCACATCTCGCGCCAGTTCTCGCGCAGTGCAGGGTCGGGCGCGCGGCTGGAGTAGGACCACATTGTCGCCCCCCAGCCAAGGTTTTCGTTCAGCAGATTGCCACCCTTGTAATGGATGTCATCAGCAAAGCGGTCGACAGTCGAACACAGGGTGATGATCGCCTTGAGCTCGGGCGGGGTCATCGCCGCCACTTGCAGCGAATTGAAGCCGCCCCAGCTGATCCCCATCATGCCCACATTGCCGTTGCACCACGGCTGCGAGGCCAGATGGCGGATCACTTCGACAGCGTCGTCCAGTTCTTGCTGGCTGTATTCATCCTCCATGATACCTTCGCTGTCGCCATTGCCGCGCATGTCGACGCGCGCGCAGGCATAGCCGTGTCGGGCAAAATAGGGATGCGTCAGCGCATCGCGCGCGCAGGTGCCGTCGCGTTTGCGGTAGGGCAGGAATTCCAGAATGGCCGGAACCTGTTCGCTGTCGTCCTCGGGTCGCCACAGTCGCGCCGACAGGCGGGTGCCGTCCGACAGGATGATAGCGTGGTCTGGGTCTTCGGTTATGTCGCGGGGGGCATTGGATGTGTCGCTCATGGGCGTTGGTTTTCCTGTCTGGGCGCGGATGTCAAGGCGATGGGGCGGGCAATCAGGTTTTGCGTGCGATGAGCAAGTCCATGACATTTGTGCCGGTGGGGCCTGGCTTTAGCAGGGCGTGGCGTGCCGCAAGCCAGTCATAGGGCGCGGCTGTGTCGATGGCGTTTTGCCCGCTGGAGAGCCACGTCTGCCCGTCCACCACGGCCCCTGCAGCATCGGTCGGACCGTCGGACCCGTCGGTGCCCGCCACAAGGATCTGCAGATCGTCCCGACCCGTTATTTCACGGGCCAAAAGCAGCGCCAGCATCATGTTACGCCCGCCCAATCCGGGGGCCTCGGGCAGGATCACCGTGGGTTCGCCACCAAGGATATGCAGGCCGGATTCGGCGGCCTTCAGTTGTGCGGCAATGCGCGGAGCAAGGGCGGTGACGTCATCATAAAGCGTCTCGGCGTTGCTGCGCACATCTGCGCCGGCAGCATCGGCAATGGCTTGGCGCGCGATGGCATTTGACGCGACGATGCGTGCTTCATGGGCAAACGCCACATTATTGGGCGCATCCCCGATGCCCGAACCGATAACCCCCAAACTGTCGCCTTCTACGTCCGATATTGCCAGCGTCGTGACGCGCGCGCCCCCGAAAGTGCCCAACAGCTTGCCGCCCTTGATCCGAGACAATCCGCGCCGCATGACGTTGATCGCGTGAATATCCGCTCCCGAGGCCAGCTTGTCCTGTGTGCGCTGCGTCAGATCCGCCAGCGTCAGCCCGTCTTCCAGCACTTCGGCCAGCGCCGACGCCCCGCCCGAGACCAGCATCAACAGATGCGATTGCGGCCCGCAGCCTTGCACTGTTTTGAGCAGCGACGCGCCTGCCTCAAGGCTGGCTACATTGGGCACAGGGTGCGCCGCTTCGATCACCTGCGCATGGGGCGGTGCGCCGTCGGCGTGGCCATCCTTGGTGATGATCAGAACCGGCGCATCCGGAAACAGCGCCGCCGCAGCACCAGCCATTGCGGTGGCAGCCTTGCCCACGGCGATGATCTGGTCGGGTGGCGTGATCGGATGGGCGTGCAGGGATTGGCGCACACTGGCGTCGCCCCCAACCGCATTTACGCCGATGTGCCAAAGATTTTCGAGCGCAGTCATGGTGTCCTCGGTCGTGTTGGGCGTGAACGGGGGGCACCAAATGGGGGCACCAAAGGAAACCTAACGTGGCTGCGCGGGGCAGGCCACCAAGGAAAGTGAGAAAAATCAAAAAGACTCTATGCGCCGAATCATGATTCGGTTAGAATCACCTCAGGTCCAATAAATCACGACATAACCCGCGACAGACGGGGCGCGTGACGGGCTTCGGATGGTTTAAATTGGTGCTTTTGCGCCGCCTGCATTGGTGCGGGTGCGCGGTAAGGTGTTATATTATTCAATCCGATACAGGCAAAGACGTCCACGCCCCTTGGGGCGCGCGGCAGATCAGATTGGCAGACACGCGAGGGGTGGAGGGCAGGTGGCCCAGCCACCCCCGCAGTGTTTGGTTTGTACCCCCAACGGCTGTTCGCGTGGCACCTGCGGGAGCCTCCGGCGGGGATATTTCCAGCCAAAGAAACAGGACAAGATCAGCCTAGTCTGCGGTGTCGAGCCAGAGGGTCACGGGGCCGTCATTGGTCAGGCTTACGGCCATGTCGGCACCGAATTTTCCGGTTTCTGTGGCAATGCCCAGATTGCGCAGGGCGTGGACAAACTGAAGGTACAGCGTTTCGGCCTGATCGGGTCTGGCCGCGCCGGAAAATCCGGGGCGGTTGCCGCGAGTGGTGTCGGCAGCCAAGGTGAACTGGCTGACAACAAGGGCCGACCCGCCGGTTTGCAGGATCGACAGGTTCATCTTGCCCGCTTCGTCCTTGAACAGGCGCAGCTTTGCGATCTTGGCTGCCAGCGTACGTGCGGTATCAATATCATCACCGGGCATGGAGCAGACCAGGATCAGCAGGCCGGGGCCGGTCTGGCCTGTCAGAACGCCGTCAACACGCACGGCGGCCTCGGACACCCGTTGCAACAGGGCGCGCATCAATTTTTCCAGTCAATGACGTCGGCAGCGGGCGCACGTGCGGTGCGAAAACTGTTGGCCGGGTGGTCCGGATCTGCATAGCCGAAGGAAATGGCACAGAGCAGGTTGCGATCCTCGGGCAGATCGAAGTGGTCGCGCACCATTGGCGCGTGGGCTGCGATGGCGGCCTGCGCAATCGTAGCCACCCCCAAAGCCGCAGCCGCCAGCGTAAAGGCGGTGACAAAGCCGCCCGAATCCATCGCCCCATACGGTCCCAGCTCGTTTGGTGCGGTCACCAGCGCCACATGCGGAGCGTCGAACAGGCGGTAGTTTTCCATCATTTGCCGCGCAGCGGCAGGGCGGTCGCCCTTTTCGATGCCCACCGCATTGTAAAGCTGAAAGCCGCAGGCGCGACGGCGGTCGGCATAGACACCCTGATATTTCTCGGGCCAGTCCAGATCGGGCGCGGGCGCAGTGGCCATCGCATGAGCATAGAGCGCCTCGCGGAAGTTGTCCGTTGCAGAGCCGCTGGTGATGGTCAGTTGCCAAGGCTGGGCGTTGCACCAGCTGGGCACCTTTTGGGCGGTGGCCACGATGGCCGTGATCGTATCCTGATCCACAGGATCAGAACGGAACGCGCGGCAGGAAAAGCGCGCGTCAAGGATCGCGTTCAATGTGTCGATATGTGTCATCTCGGCCTCTTATTGGTTTTGCGCCACAAAAAAGCCGATGGCTGCCGCCGCAAGCAACCCAAGCACAACCGCGATGGTGATCTTGATGGCCGAATAGGGCCGCTCGCCTTGCACCCGTCCGGTGCGCCCGTTGACGACAAATCTGTACGTTTTCCCGCGATATTTGTACGCCGCCAGCCAAACCGGCAGCAGGATGTGCTTGAACGTCACCTCGCCCAGTGTCGTGTCCATCTGGTGAATCCGCTGGCGATCACCGCCGATGTCAAAGCGCACGTCGCGTTCGATCACACGGTCCATATGTGCGCGGGCTTCGGCATAGCCGTCTTGCAGTTTGACCGAATAGGCTTCGGCTCGGAAACCGGCCAGATACTCGGGGGCGTAAGGTTCAAGGGCCGCCAGATCCCACGGTTCCAGCGCGTCGGTGTAGCGTTTCGGCAGGCTGGTCGAGGCCAGAACCAGCACGTCGTCAAAGAACCGTGCCACGCGGCCTGCGGCGCGGTTCCAGCGCACTTTGGCCTCTTGTACCATTGTCGGTTTGCCATCGCGCATGACGGTTCGGGTGACGTAATAGACCGTGCCACGTTCGCCGCTGTACGATGTTTTGGTGTCCGCATCAAAGGTCCAATAGGGCACATAAATCCCCTGCATCGCGCGACCTTTGCGGGCATAGTCCTGCAAACCATTGGGTGCAAACCACAGACGGCCCAGCCAGTCGGTCATCGCACCACGCGCGGCTGTTTCGGTCAGGCCAAAGGGCAGCACGCCGCGCGGCTTGATATGCCGGTTCAGGCCGGTGTCGGCCACAACAGGCGTCGCACAGAACGGGCATTCGGTGGCATGTACCTTGGCGTCGAACGCCACCTCGGCGGCGCAATTGGGGCATTTGGAAATGCGGGTTTCTTCGATCTCGGCCTCGGGCAGGCGGGCATCAAGGGCTGCGTTAAAGTCCAGCTCGCGGATCGCCTGACGTTTGGGGGTCGCATTGTCCATCGCTTGAACGTGGCCGCAGTGGTCACATTTCAGCTGGCCCTGTCCGGGTGCAAACCGCATGTCGGCACCACAGGCATCGCAGGGAAAGCGGAATTCGTCGGCGGGGGTGTTCTGGTCGTCTTCAAAGCTCATGGGTCAGACCATGCCATTGATCATCGGGGGTGTCATCTGGTGTCTTTGTCCGTCGCTGGGCCGTTACAAATAGCGGTGAAACCGTCGCGGTACCATGATCCGCAAGGCGTTGTCGTGCAACCGGTAATGGCGCCAGATGTGGAACAGCGC